>JAFSYK010000075.1 GCA_017449975.1 Bacteroidales bacterium | reverse complement strand
TCTCGTTCTGCCAACGGGCCTTCATACTGTTGCGACGCTCGTTGAGTTCGCCGATCTCCTTGCCCAGCTGTTCCAGCTTGTCGTGGTCCTTCTCGCGCTTGATGGCTTCGCGCTCGATTTCGAGCTGACGGATACGACGTTCAATCTCGTCCAGTTCCTCGGGCACCGAGTCAATCTCCATGCGCAGCCGCGCGGCGGCCTCGTCGATGAGGTCGATGGCCTTGTCTGGCAGGAAACGGTTGGAGATGTAGCGGTGGCTGAGCTCGGCGGCCGAGATGATGGCCTCGTCCTTGATACGCACCTTGTGGTGCACCTCGTAGCGCTCCTTCAGGCCACGCAGGATGCTGATGGTGTCGGGCACGCTGGGCTCGTCGATGAGTACACTCTGGAAACGGCGTTCCAAGGCTTTGTCTTTCTCGAAATACTTTTGATACTCCGCCAACGTGGTGGCGCCGATGGCACGCAACTCGCCACGCGCCAATGCGGGCTTGAGGATGTTGGCGGCATCCATGGCACCCTCACCGCCGCCAGCACCGACCAACGTGTGGATTTCGTCGATGAAGAGGATAACCTCGCCGTCGGACTCGTTGACTTCGCGGATGACACTCTTGAGTCGTTCCTCGAACTCGCCCTTGTATTTGGCGCCAGCCACCAGGGTACCCATATCGAGGCTGAAGATGGTCTTGCTCTTCAGGTTCTCGGGCACGTCGCCACTGACGATACGGTGCGCCAGACCTTCGGCGATGGCGGTCTTACCGACACCCGGCTCGCCGATAAGGATGGGGTTGTTCTTGGTACGACGACTCAGGATCTGCAACACACGGCGTATCTCGTCGTCGCGCCCGATGACGGGGTCGAGCTTGCCGGCCTGCGCCAGCTGGTTGAGGTTGCGGGCATACTTGTTCAGCGCATTCATCGTCTGCTCCTGGTTCTGCGACGTCACCTTACTGCCCTTGCGCAAGTCAGCAATGGCCGCCAGCAGCGATTTCTCGCTCACGCCGGCATCCTTCATCAGCTGGCTCACACGGTCGCGACCGCTCACCAACCCCAGCAGCAGATGTTCCACGCTGACGAACTCGTCGTTCATCTTGGTGGCACGCTGCGAGGCGGCGACAAGCGCCTGGTTGGCGTCGCTGCTCAGGTAGACCTGTCCGCCACTGACACGCGGCATCGAACCCAGGATGTCATCCACCTGCTGCGTCAGCCGGGGGATGTTCACCTCCATCTTCTTCAGGAGGTAGGGCGTCACATTCTCGTCTTCGGAAAGGAGCCCTTTGAGCAGGTGCGCCGTCTCGATGGCGGGATGTTGCCCACCGAGAGCAATCTCCTGCGCCTTCTGAACGGCCTCCTGCGCCTTGATTGTGAATTTGTCTAAAGTCATATTTTTGTTTTTTTTTGTTTGCTTGAGAACTTATTGGACCAATTGGTTTCCAACAACTAAAATACCAAACAAAAAAAGGCTGACGATTTGTCAGCCTTTGATTATATACCTATTCTTATAGGAAACTTACTTCAAGCAGTCGCCAAGAAACTTTTGGGTTTTAGGATTTACTCTTTAACTTCATTTTCAGTTCCTCCGATAGTCATCAGACTCTTTACCGGAGCCAGCGGTTCGAGGACAGCGCGACCCTGCAAATCTGTCAGTTCCACTAAAAACAGGAACTCCTTTACATGCACACGGCAGCCATTGACCACTACACGGTTAAGCGCCTCGGCGATACCCAGCGCCGTGCCGCCCGTAGCCAGCAGGTCGTCGAGCAACGTCAGCTCGATGGTGTCACCCTCATGGGCGCAAGCCGCCAGATCGCTCAAGCGAAAGAATACCTCGTCGCTACCATATTCCTTTTCTATACAGACCCGCTGCAGATCGCCCTCGGCATAAGGCAGCTTGCCCTTCTTGCGCATCACGACGATGGACTGCACATGATCGGTCTGTGTCAGCAAGGGCGCGGCAAACAAAAAACCACGCGCCTCGACGGTGGCCACATTGGGGGAGGTGCAGAGGTCGCCAAGTTGCTTGACCGCCTCGTTGAAAGCAGCCTTGTCGCGCAAAAAAGGCAACACATCAATAAAATCAATGCCGGGCTTCGGAAAATCCAGATAATGGTTGACAATAGATTCGAACATGGGGGAAGAGGGTTGAAGGGTTAGAGGGTTTTAGGGGTAATTGGTCCAATTGGGCTAATTAGTCTAATTGGACCAATTGGATCAATTTGTTTATTTCTTTTGGATGGCTTCCAGCACTTTTTCGCGGTCGATGGAGAAATTCAGCACTTGCACCACTTTGAAGTAGTTCTCTTGGTCGAAACAGCGCTCATAGGCGTCGATCAGGAAGGTCACCTTGTTGGCCTCAAACTCAAATGCAGAGGCCAGTCGCTTGATCTGCTCCGAGGTGTACAGCTTGGACTCCATCGCCGTGCGCGCCAGCGTCAGACGGTTGGCGTCGAAGCTCTCGCGCTTGAGCGCACCGAACAATTCCGCCATCTCGCCATCCGTCGCCACAGCGTGACGCGGCATGGGTGGCGGGGCGATCTGCGTCGAGACATTGCGAACGCCCGCAGGTCCCAAACGCTTGGCCAGACAGTCCTGCGAACTGAACGCCACCGACTGGTGAAAGTCGCTATGCTGTTGGGGCACAAGTTTCAAGGCATTCTCGTGGGCGCAGTAGTGCACCAGATAGGCCACCGGCACGGTGCCCGGACGATAAGGCATGTAGGCAATCTTCTTGGCGGGACTGTGCAGCACCACATACACGTCGTGGTCGCCCTGAGAGAGTCCCTTCACCTCCACACGCCCCATCGGATTGCGAAGATAGAGACTCCCATCAACATAGACATAAAATGTCTCACCGTGCGAAGCTTGGAGTACCAACACTGGAGCATGCGACTCTTGTAATTCAGAACCATCAACAGACGGCTGCGCTGAAAGCGATAGAGAAATACACAACAACAAACCAAATAGCATCTTTTTCATTATCAATAGCGGAATAAATGTTTAATACTTCTTCGCAACAGACGTTTTTATTCGCCTCGACTTAACACAAACACCCTATCCCCTTCTTGCATATAAACAAATTTATCCATAACAACATATCAGCATCTTTCCTTACCATTATCGAAGTAGGAGAACATACCCCACAATGTTTTTTTTTGTATTAGGATATCTCACCGAGGTGTAATGAATAATATAAGTGTATAGAGCTGAGGGGCAGGGAGAACCATTATGTGTGCCATCCCAACAATCTTGAATATCATCAGAATCCCACACCAAAAGCCCCATCCTTGTAAAAATAGAAATACTGAAAAAGGCAACATTCGAACCTACTGCGAAAAATAGATTATTTGTTTCTTCATCTGGTGTAAACACATTAGGCACATAGATGGAACATTCCTGCGTATCCGTATCGACTTCAATGTGAAGCACATTAAGATGAAGAGTAATGAGACTATCACACCCATAGTTAGTAAGAAAATGCCAGGAATAATCTCCCGATTGGGTAAGCGCACCTCCTTGCCATTGATAGGTCTGACCATAATTGATTGTGTCGAAAACATCCGTACTATACGAAGGGTGAATTTTTAGCAACAGATGTAGCGTATCAACAGTATGAAGACATGTAGTATGTTGAAAAAGAACAGTTATCTGATAATCAGTTGCCTTCGACAGCGTCATTGTAATCGAGGAATCCTGAATAGTAGTTCCATTTCCTAAATTCCAGATAGGAACAAACTGAGAATCGAAATCTGTAAACTCGGAAAGTTCCAGCGTTACCTCCTCCTCATTCTGACAAAAATCCAAAGATTGATGCAACACCTGTGGAGTTTCTATCGCAGCCCAACCCGTGGCTGACGCTATAGCGGAACAGTTCTTAAGGGTAATAGCGTGGGCTTCAAAAGGACCCAACGTGTTTTGCAAACGATGTGTTCCCCCACTCACCCTCATTCTGGCATAACTATATTCCGAGTTGTATGGCAAGGTGTGGAAAGCCGTATCAATAGGCACTCCATCCAAAGTCATCCCTGCAACATGCTGGGTACGCGTAGCTATGCCTACAAAATTGTGCGGATAAAAAGTCATCGTGGGTAATCCCAACACCACATTGGCATGGTATGGATAGTTGTAGGCGAAGAAACTTGACCGATTATACCATTGCTCCACAGGACATAGAGGGTACATAGACGGATCACCACTATAACTTCCTGGAGTAAATTGCAACGTATCCAAATTTCCATAGCGTGACCCCGTGAGAAATACGCACACCGAAACAGGCTGAGAACTTTCAAGCCACGAAGCAACATGACTTGTGTCTATCTCAAACTCGTAAATCTGACCTTGCGAAAGCGTAGTAATAGGAGTACCATCGAGGGTAATCGTGGTATTGTCAGCCAAAGAGAGTACTTGCACCCTGTCGTTGAGACGGTTCGGAGTAACGGCAAGGAGGAACTGCCTGCCGCAATAACCCGTCGGAGGCATGGAGGCAAAAATACGGTCTGCCGTCAACATACCTGCGGGAATGTATATATTCTCCACTCCCGATATCACAGCTATGCGTTTCCCTCCCTCCGAGGTGATATGTCGTCCCGCTGCCTCGGGGCGAGCCACTCTCACCACCTCGCCCAAGCGGAGGGTATGTGCCACCTCTGGCACTGTCCCGTCCACCGAAGCCGAAATGGTCACATTCACACTATCCTCTGCCGCCACAATAAGAATTTCAGGATTATAACCGCCAATCAAAGTACTATAGACATTGACAAAGTAGTCGCATCCCAGTTTGTCCACAGGCCACACGGCTGTCATTTCCATCTCACCACTTTCATTGTCATTGAGAGTGTCGCGGTCAATAACATTGGAAAAAGTATAGAGCGATATGGTGTCCGTACTGGAGACATGGACACCTTGCGGAACGGGTGTCCACACGTTCGATATCAGGTCTGACCCCACAGGAAGTGTCAGAAAAGTCGCCGAATCGGCAATAAGATGCAAAACAATGGAGTCGGGATAAACAGGCACCAATCCATCGCTGGTTGTGCGAAAAGAGGTAGGAGCATGGGAGACGATAACATCACAATCACGCAATGGTATGAAACACAACTGGAAAACATCCCGCATCGGAGGGTTGTATGATGCCGATGATTGGTATAGAAAACCGGTCCAAAACTCAGTACCTTGCATTCCTGAGGATTGCGCCATACCGTTGTTAAAAACAAGAAATAATGAAGCAACGAAACTCACCACCATCTGCCAATAAACACTTCTGTTACATTTTTTCATACACTTTTTCATACATTCTTATTTTATGTAGAACTTAAATAAATTACGCAGAGGTAGTATCTCCTTAAAGACAACGTCTATTTACGTTTGTTGCTTCACAATAGTCATTCTATAACATTGCTATAAAAGAAATTACTCGGAAAAACCGTTGGGATTTTGACGTTGCCAATTCCAACTATCACGCACCATATCGTCGATGCCGTAGCGAGCCTCCCACCCCAATTCGGCTTTAGCTTTTGAAGGATCACAATAGCAAGTAGCAATATCACCAGCACGACGCGGCTTGATGCTGTAGGGTACGTCGACACCGTTGACACGGACAAAAGCCTTCACCATATCGAGGACCGAATAGCCATTGCCCGTACCTACATTATAGATGAATGTGGTATTGTGGCCTTGCGCCAATGCGTTAGCGAAGCACTTGAGGGCGGCCACATGAGCATTAGCGAGGTCGACAACATGGATATAGTCGCGCACGCCAGTACCGTCGGGGGTGGGATAGTCGTTGCCAAAGACACCCAACTCCTTGCGTTTTCCCACAGCCACCTGGGTAATATAGGGCATCAGATTGTTGGGGATGCCGTTGGGATTCTCGCCAATCCTGCCGCTGGGGTGCGCACCCACCGGGTTGAAGTAGCGCAACAGCACCACATTCCACTCGGGGTCAGCCTTCTGGATGTCCATCAGCACCTGTTCCAGCATGCTCTTCGTCCAGCCGTAAGGGTTGGTACACTGTCCTTTGGGACAATTCTCGGTAATTGGAATCTCGACGGGGTCGCCATAGATGGTAGCACTGGACGAGAAGATAATGTTCTTGCAGCCATGCTTGCGCATCACGTCGACCAGCACCAGCGTGCCGCCGATGTTGTTTTCATAGTACTCCCACGGCTTCTCCACGCTCTCCCCCACCGCCTTGAGTCCGGCGAAATGGATGCAGGCGTCGAACCGGTGGCTGGCAAAGACCTTTTCCAGACCTTCGCGGTCGCGAATGTCGACCTTATAGAAAGGAATTGACACTTGATTGCCAATAATCTCCTCCACTCGGCTCAGCGACACAGGATTGCTGTTGCTAAGATTATCAACCACCACCGCGGTATGTCCCGCCTTATAGAGTTCAATCAAAGTGTGGGTACCGATAAAGCCCGCACCACCAGTAACTAAAATATTCATTCCTTTATGACATATTAAGTGTTTATTATAACGCCACACCTATTTATTTATTGTGCAAACAAGTGTAAAAATAAGTAAGCAGCGAGGCCCCGCCGAATGGCGGGGCCTCGCTGCTTTGTATGTTTCTCCACTGAAAGGGGCTGTCACGACCTTTTTTCCCTCATCAAGTAACGTTTCCATTCCGTTATAATTGCTAGCGAAGTCCACACCCATCTATAACACATTAAATTATTTTCGCACATACGAAAAAACACCATAATCACGTTATCTGAATAAAACAAGCGAAATAACTGACCCAAAACAACTGGCGAAACTGGAATTTGTGGCGTTCTGTATTGAGCAATATAAGAAGGCGGCAAATATGGGTGGCGGTGAGGTAGAACAATAGAATTTTCTTTTAATGCGAATCAAGCAGACCATCGGCAACAAATCCTTGTGGCAACGAGAGAAGACGCTGTTTCTCACCTCAAAGATGGCGCCCATTGGGACATGGAGCGAGGTGTTCGAGTGGGTGGACTCGCTTTCCGAGCGGGATACGGTGGTCTGTTTCAACTCGTCGGAGTTTGAAGCCGAGGTACTAAAGGCGTTGCTGGTGAATCATGTGCCGACCATCCTTGTAGTGATGGACAGTTTCCGCGACAGATACAACGTTCAGATTAAACAGGCACTGGACGAAAACCGCCTGCTCATCGTCGTGCTGAAACGTGACGAGAAAAAAGGCTGCGGTTCGACACCGCATTTACGAAACCGATACATACTGGAGCAAGTTCAGCATGTTGTCTGTGGATACGTTAACCCCAACGGCATCATCTCGTTATTGCTGGACGGTCGTCCTGGTGTAACACATCTCCTTGACCGTGAGAACCTCCGATTGGTAGCCGAGCCAGAACCCAAACCTATCCGATGGACGGTCGCCGAGGACAAACGGCTGCTGCGCATGTTTTACGATGACATGGGCATCCACGCCATTCACAAAGACATCAACCGCCCCTACAGCACCATTTACAACCGCATCAAATCGCTGACGATGAGCGACGAGGTGCTGATAGGGCGCGAGTTTGAAGACTACGTCGTCGAATTGTTCGACATTCAGCACAATGGGAAGTTGACATTGAAAGAATGGCGTGGCGACAAAACGCTGCCCGGCATTTATCCCGAGGGTAACAGTGGCCCAGACCTCATTTTCGACAACGACGGACAACCCTTTGCTATCGAATGCAAATGGCGCAGCCACATGCCCAAAGACATAACGAAAGAGTTGCTGCCTCCCGAACGCATCGCGGCATTTCAAAGATTTGCCGAAAAGCGGAAGACGCCGGTATATCTTATCCTCGGCACAGGAGGACTGCCAAGCACTCCCGAACATGTGTTCTTTACCGACTTGTCGAAGATAACCGATATATCTTCTTTTTCCCGATTGTTTCCCGGCGAGAGTGTCTTGGACAAAGTGGAAAGATGTAAAAAAATGAAGGAATAATGGGTCAGTCCAAATAATATTTGTATCTTTACAAATTATTTTACTAACCATTAAACCTCACACATTATGAAGAAAACACTATTTACCGCCCTCTTTGCTTTTTTGTTTGCCGGCTACGGGAATGCACAGAAGATTGACAACACCCCTGTGGCCTCATTGGATTTGAACCGTTATCTGGGCGATTGGTACGAGATTGCCCGCTTTGACCATAGTTTCGAGCGTGGGTTGGAGTTCTGCAAAGCCAATTATGCGCTGCGCAAGGATGGCAAGATTGCGGTGACCAACACCGGCATCAAAGACGGCAAGCCCAAAACTTCCAACGGAAAGGCCAAGACAACCGACACCCCCGCCCTGCTGCGCGTATCGTTCTTTGGTCCCTTCTATAGCGACTACCGCGTGATGATGCTCGACGCCAACTACCAGTGGGCGCTCGTTGGCAGCAAAAACGCCAAGTATCTCTGGATTCTCAGCCGCACGCCCCAGCTGCCGAAGGCCACCCTCGACAGCATCCTCGCCGAAGCCAAACGCCGCGGCTACGACACCTCCAAACTCATCTGGGTGAAGCAGAAATAAGCGGAATATAGTATGCTGTCACAAATTGTGAGCGCATCGTGAAATACAATGACTTATGAGAAGCTTCGTTTAAAGTCGCAAAGTGCGACCTCAAACCCAAGTCTGGAAGGTCGAGAGGTCTTCCAGACTTCCAAAGAAAATAAATTGAAGCATCAATAATTGAACATGGAATTTAAACAAAAAAAAGAGAACCCATCACGGACGAAGCAATCATTAATGAAATCAAGTCAGTGATGGATAAATTAGGGAAGAAACAAATCTCCATTAAAGAATTTGACGCTAATGCTACTACAAACAGTTCCACGGTCATCCGTAGGTATGGGAAATGGAATGATGCATTAAAAATTGCAGGTGCATCATTAAACAATACCTTTTATTCTGATGAGGAATTATTGTCAAACATTAAAGATGCTTGGTTAAAGAAAGGAACCCAACCATCAAGAAGGGATATGGATAACAAGGATTATTCAATAATATCCTCGGGGACATACTTAAGACACTTTGGAACCTGGTATAAGGCTTTGGATTGTTTTGTTTCATACATTTCTGATAACAAAGACATCGTTTCTAATGAAATAGAAATAGACAACAATACCAATAGAACTACAATAAAACATAAAACCAAAAGAGACCCAAGCGACAGACTAAAAGTTCAGGTTTTAATGAGAGATGGGAACAAATGCAGAATTTGCGGAGCAGTTTGTAGTGGAGGCTTGCATAACATTCACTTTGACCATATCATACCATGGTCTAAAGGTGGAGAAACTGTCCTTGAGAACCTACAAGTTCTTTGTTCAGTCTGCAATGAAGCCAAAGGGAATATGTAATTAATACTTTACTGATATAGATTGAAAAAAAACACTGCCTAACTCAATAAATCATTTATAGTTCATTCTTATAAATACACAAACATACGAAAACTAGAATAATCACGTTCTCTAACTACTATTGAATTATTAGATGAACCGCCTTAGAATATTCCTCAGCAGCGTACAAAGTGAGTTTGCCGTAGAACGCAAACGGATTGCGGATTATATTCGTCAGGATGCATTGTTCTCAAATTACTTTGAACCTTTCCTGTTTGAGGAATTGCCGGCGCAGGACAAATCCGCACAAACAGCTTATCTTGAACAAGCCGCCAATGCCGAGGTTTATCTCCTTTTAATGGGTGAGCAATACGGATACGAGGATGCCGAAGGACTTTCTTCTACCGAACGGGAATACAATACTGCCACCGCCCATCATGCATACAGGATTGCCTTTATCAAGGATGTCTCCAAACGGGATGAGAAAGAAGATTCTTTTAAGCAGAAGATTGACAGTTCCGTTATCCGCAACACATTCAATTCATACGAGGAATTGCAGAGCGGTGTCTATGCCTCGTTGGTGGAATATATGATCTCGCATCAGATTCTCCGCAACGGTCCTTTTGACGCTTCCATTCATCTTGATGCCAACATTGACGACTTGGACAAAGATAAAATACGATGGTTCGTTGGGTTAGCTCGCGAGAAGAGACAATTCCCATTGCAATACTCAGAAGAGAATATCCATCAAATACTCAACAGCCTGCACCTGATTACAGACGACAACAAACTCAAAAACGCCGCCCTTCTGTTGTTTGCCAAGGATGTTCAGAAGTGGTTTACGTCAGCCACTATCAAATGCGCACACTTTTATGGAACGAAAATCCAGAAACCGATAGCATCACAGCAAATATACGGAGGCAGCGTTTTTGAAATGGTGGATATGGCGGTAGGATTTGTGATGTCCCGAATAGACCAGCATGTAGGGGAGCGTACCCGTACAGCACAGGTGGATGTCACTCCCGAATTACCTACACAAGCCGTGACAGAAGCCATCGTCAACGCCGTGGTACACCGTGATTATACAAGCAATGGCAGCGTACAGGTAATGTTGTTCAAAGACCGCCTGGAAGTTTGGAACCCAGGAAAATTGCCACAAGGAATGACTATTGCCAAGTTGAACAAGGAACATACTTCCAATCCTGTTAATCCCGTACTTGCCAATCCTGTTTATCTTGCTGGCTATATTGAACAAATGGGCACGGGGACTACGGATATAATCGACCACTGCTTGTCATACGGACTTCATAAACCAGAGTTTCACCAAGACGATGATTTTCGGCTTATTATATGGAGAAAAAATGAAGGTAGAGTACAAGAAGGAGGTACAGAAAGAGGTACAGAAAGAGGTACAGAAAGAGGTAAAGAAAGAGGTAAAGAAAGAGGTAAAGAAGAACTATATGTAGATAAAAATATAATCAGAATAGTAACGGCCATTCGTGGCGACACTAAGACTGCCCGTGAAATAATGACAGCAATGCAATTAAAAGGGGAAGATAATTTCCGAAAGCGTTATCTGCATCCATCTATCAGTTCTGGTTATGTCAGCAGCCTATATCCCGAAGCGTATAAACGTCGGGATCAAGCCTATTATCTAACAGAAAAGGGATTGGCCTTATATACTGAAATCTCTAAAGACAAATAACAATATACACATAAACAACAAAAACATACAATTATGAAAAAGTACAAATGCACCATTTGCAAGTTTGAGTATGATCCGGCACAGGGTGACCCCACACAGGGTATCGCTCCGGGAACCCCTTTCGAGGCGCTGCCGGCCGACTGGAAATGTCCGCGCTGCAAGCAGGGCAAGGAGAAATTTGAGCCTGTCGCCGAAGAGAAAGCCGCCAACCCCTACGCCGGCACGCAGACCGAGAAGAACCTGCATGCCGCCTTTGCCGGTGAGAGCCAAGCCCGCAACAAATACACCTATTTCGCCTCGAAAGCCAAGAAGGAAGGTTTTGAACAGATTGCCGCCCTCTTCCTGCAGACTGCCGAAAATGAGAAAGAGCACGCCAAGCTGTGGTTCAAGGAGCTGAACGGCATCGGCACTACCGCCGAGAACCTGGCTGCTGCCGCCGACGGCGAGAACTACGAATGGACTGACATGTACGAGGGCTTTGCCAAGACCGCCGAGGCCGAAGGCTTCCCTGAGCTGGCTGCCAAGTTCCGTGGCGTGGCCGCCATCGAGAAGCACCACGAGGAGCGCTACCGCGCCCTGCTGCACAACGTCGAAGCCAAAGAAGTCTTTGCCAAGAGCGAGGTAACAGTGTGGGAATGCCGCAACTGCGGCCACATTGTCGTCGGCACAAAGGCTCCCGAAGTCTGCCCCGTCTGCGACCATCCGCAAGCCTTTTTCGAAATCAACTTAAAGAACTACTAATTTAATGAACTTCCAATCTACACCGGTACTGCTGCTCACTGGATATCTGGGCAGCGGGAAGACTACACTGCTCAACCACATACTGAACAACAAGCGCGGCATCCGCTTTGCCGTCATTGTCAACGATATCGGCGAGGTAAATATCGACGCCGACCTGATTGAGAAGGGCGGCATTGTGGGGCAGAAAGAGGAGAGCCTCGTGGCGCTGCAGAACGGCTGCATCTGCTGCACGCTGAAGATGGACCTCGTGGAACAGCTGCGCGACATCATCGCACAGCACCGATTCGACTACATCGTCATCGAGGCCAGTGGTATCTGCGAGCCCGCCCCCATCGCGCAGACCATCTGTTCGATTCCCACGATGGAACCGGAATACATCCGCGACGGCGTACCGGTGCTGGACAGCATTGTCACCGTGGTCGATGCCTTGCGCATGAAAGATGAGTTTGGCAGCGGGAAAGACCTGCTGCGCCCGGGTCTGGCGGAGGAGGACATCGAGAACCTCGTGATTCAGCAGATTGAGTTCTGCAACATCATCCTGCTCAACAAAGCCAGCGAGGTCACCCCCGAAGCGCTGGGCCGCATCCGCGAGATTATCCGCGCCATCCAGCCCAAGGCCGAGATTATCGACTGCGACTACTGCGACATCGATTTCGACAAAATCCTGAACACCGGCATGTTCGATTTCGACAAAGTGGCGACATCGGCCAGATGGATTGAGGAGATTGAGGGTCACCACGAGGAGGAAGAAGAATGTGACAATGCGTTATTGCGTGAATGTGGGAGTGATGACGCAGAACATGAACATGAACACCATCATGATGACGACGATGAGCATCATCACCACCATCACCACGACGATGAGGGTGAGGCGGAGGAATACGGCATCTCGACATTCGTCTACTACCGTCGCGAGCCGATGAACATTGGCCGTTTTGACGAGTTCATCGCCCGCCACTTTCCTAACAATATTATCAGGGCAAAGGGGATATGTTGGTTTCTCTCCGAACCCGACACCTGCTATCTCTTTGAGCAAGCCGGATCCCAGGTATCGCTGCGCGACAGCGGACAATGGTATGCCACCATGCCCGACGACGAACTGCTCGAATTCATGCGTCGCAACCCCGACCTGCAGCGCGACTGGGACGAAACCTACGGCGACCGCATGCAGAAAATCGTCTTTATCGGCCAGCACCTCGACCGCGAGTCCATCACCACCGCCCTTGACGCGTGTCTGTCGAAATCATATTGAGGAGAACGACTGTCACAACAGCGATAGGCTGAGCGCCACTTCTCCCAACATACGCCCTCGATACATGCCGCCCCATGTCATCTGCATGTATCGAGGGTAATTATGTGAAAAGAAATTGGTTGAGGCTCGCCCAGAAGGCAGATACGGATGGGGTTTCGGCATAGCGCACCCCTTTCTCGTGGAGAAGGGCGCCCGTGGCCACAAGGTATTCTTGTCGCAGTTGCCTGACCGCAGCGGCACCGCTCAGTCCATCAAGCGACTGGCCGTAGTAACACATCAGCGTGGAATAGAGTCGATCAAAACCGTTGACAATTTGCTGCGCCATCTGTCGATGTTGTTCGTCGAGCGAAAGACTCTCGCCTTGAAGCAGGCAGGCGCGGCACTTTGCAAGGCGCTGCTTCATTCGGTGGAGCGTCACACGATAGGAGACATCCGTCATGCTTAACGCCTGCGCCACCTCATGGTTGGGCATGGCCTGCCTGCGGTTGAGCATGGTCAACAGCGCACGCAGAAACAGGAAAGCGTCGCGCGGATAAAACTCCTGATGGGCATAGGCTATCAGATGGGCGGCAACGGCAAGTTTACGTTCATCATCGAGAAGCGATGCGGACGCAGGGCCCAGCAGATTTTCATCCGTGCCAGCCAGCCTTCCATCATCCATCCGGTCAGACACTAGGACCACCGGCCTCACTTTGGCCGCCCGCATGGTGAGGAAATTGCGGAACGTGCTCAGCACCCAAGCCTCGAAAGCGGACTGATTCACAATCGTGTGTAGCGATGGATAGGGAACCGTGCTGCAACCATCCTTACCTTCCCGCAGATAAAGGAAGAAATCATCGACACAATCCTCAAAGTCCTCCGACAACTGACGTCGAAACAGCTCGAAGCGGCTCTGCAAAGCTTGAAGCAGGCGGTGATGCAGCAAATAATACATCGCCTCATCGGCCTGCTCGCCGCCCTGAAGAACAATCTCCAGAATAGCCGGACCCGTCAACGCTGAATATGAACCTATCGATTGAATAGCGCCTCCTGTGGTTGGATTAACCATCTAACAACTTCTAAGAAGCTGTTTAAATTTAATTCAATGTTTTTCTTAAAGTACATGAACGGCATCTTTTTCACCTTTCCTCAGTCACAATGGAACCCCATTGCTCCATCGGAAAGGCAAAAAACCTGCTCGCCCATGTCCATAATAAAACTCATCAATCAAATTTAAACAACTTCTGAAATAAAATGTAAAAGTACGAAAAGTTTTCCATTCGCTCATGGAGGGGCAATAAAACCGAATTATTGAACGTTTCTTAATCGTATAATTTTCAAACAATGAAAACAGAACTCCTACCCTACCGACACGAGGTGAAATATTATGAATGCGACCGTATGGGCATCACCCACCACTCCAATTACATCCGCTTCATGGAAGAGGCGCGCGTGGATTGGATGGACCAGCTGGGCTATGGGTTCGACCGCATGGAGGCCGAAGGTGTCGTTTCGCCGGTGGTGGCGGTGGAATGCCGCTATCGCCACTCCACCACATTCAAAGACATCATCGAGATTCAGGTCTCCGTGGCGGAGATGTCGCCGCTGAAGATAACCTTTGCCTACACCATGCGTGTAGGAAGTCAGACGGTCTGCACAGCCACCAGCACCCACTGCTTTATGGAGAACGGTCGCCCTGTGGAATTGGACAAACGATTCCCCGAACTGTACGAAAAGATTGGCAGCAAGCAATAGTCCACAGCGCTATGGCGGCACACAATGAAATTGGCAAACTGGGCGAACAGCTGGCTGCCGACTACCTGCGGCAACAGGGGTACGCCATTCTGGAGACCAACTGGAGGCTGGGGCGATTGGAGGCCGACATTATCGCCTATATGGAGGGAACCATCGTCATAGTGGAAGTCAAGACCCGATCCTCGCAAGGATTCGGCGAACCGGAAGATTTTGTCGACTATAAGAAAAAGAAAGCCTGTATCAAGCTGGCCAACGCCTACGTGCGACTACACTGGCGCGATGAGGAGGTGCGCTTCGACATCATCTCCGTCATATTCAGCGGGGAGCAATACGAGATCAAGCACCTTGAGCATGCCTTCTCGGCCATCGACGTACGATAGTCTCTCGATTGCAAACCATTGAAAAACAACGCATGGCAGTCAAGTGAACTTGACTGCCATGCTGTCGGTTGGCGGAGAGAAAGGGATTCGAACCCTTGGACCCCCGAAGAGGTCAACGGTTTTCGAGACCGCCCCATTCGACCACTCTGGCATCTCTCCGTGGTGAATTCGTGTTTCCGAAAACGGATGCAAAAGTACGAAAAAAATTGATAGTTGCACATCTAATGTTGAAAAAACATCAAAATAGGAATGTCGTTTTTTCGTAAATTTGCAATCCCTAACAATGGGATATCATCTATATTTATGCAATAAATCAACAACCTACAATACCAAATTAACATGAAAAAGCTGTTACTTGCCTTGGTCTTTGTGGCCGCCAGCGTGGCCCTGTATGCCAACCCCATTTGTTATTTCACCTATGGCCAGGCGCGCCGTACGGTGCATTTCCTCAACACACAGGACGAATTGGTCATCTACTGCGGCCACACTTACGAGTTGGAGACCTATGTCATCGTCTCCGACATCTGGATGGAGCGTGTCAACAGTCGCTACTATGAGGTGTGGCTCTACGGCATCGACGCCTACACCGGCGACGAGATTTACATGCCCCTCGACCTCGGCTGTGTCTGGCTACTTGACCGATGGAGCAACACAATGTACAATGCCGCCCGGTATCTGCATTTCCAGATTGACGCACCCTACACCACACTGGTGTGGTCGATGCCTGTCTACAGCGGCTTTGTGCGGGTAGCCCATCCCACTCACTACCGCCGCTCGTACCACTACGACATCCACCGTCACGGCTGGCGTCCGGCGCCCGAGTATGCGTTGCCCGTCTACTACATGCGTCCGCCCACGGCGCCGCTGCCTGTGATAGCTGCCCCTTACGTGCCCGGCCGCGAGCGTCCCACCGTACATGTCGACAATAGTCTGCCCTCACGTCCGCAGCCCACCACGACACGTACCGCCTCCTCCCCCGTTCGTAACAGCAGCACCACGCCGACGCCTGCGACGAGCAACGGCAACCGTCAGCCTTCGTCAAGCCAAGGCACCAGCGACACCCGCACCAGTGGCACGACTATACGCACAACGTCGACCACCCCCACCAATCCTACGACCAACACCTCGACGGGACGCACCCCCTCGACCTCGACGGATCGCCCCACTAGCAGCGCCACCACGACGCCTGCCACAACGCCCACTTCGACCACCGCGCCCAGTCGCACTACGACCACCAGCCGTACAACCTCGACTCCGCAGCGCACCATCAACAACAACAAAACAACCACGAAGCCGACGACGACCACCACACAGCAGCGTCCCACTTCGACCTCAACCCGGTCGTCCAGCACTTCGACAACAACGACTCCCAGCCGCAGCACCTCCACCTCGCCTTCGCAGCAGCGTACCCCGAGCAACAGCGGACGTCCCACCTCGACGACCAACCGCACCAGCAGCACGGGCCGGAGATAAACAACGGAGTCTATAACTCACATCCCTTAACATCAACACAACCATGCGGGAGAACAACGCTTCGGAATTGGTGCTTACGGCAAATGGCACTCCTTACCACACCCATCTGGGTTCGGACCAGCTGGCCGACAACGTGCTGCTGGTGGGCGACCCGCAGCGGGTGGACCTCTTCAAGGAGCTGTTCGACAGCGTGAACTATGAGAGTGAGAACCGCGAGATACACGTCCTCTGCGGCAGCTTCCACGGCAGCCGATTCTCGGTGGTCAGCACCGGTATGGGCTGCGACAATATCGACATCGTACTCACCGAGCTGGATGTCGCCGCCAACGTCGACACCGCCACAGGAAAACCCTATCCCACACATCGCAGCCTGCGCATGGTGCGCATCGGCACCTGTGGGTCGCTCCACGCCGACCTGGCATGCGGCAGCGCCGTGGCTTCGGCCTACGCCGTGGGATTGGACGGGCTGCTGAACTACTACCAGCACACAGCCGAAGGCTTTGTCCCCGAACTGGAAGAGGCGTTCTGCCAGCAGGTGACAACAGGCGAGCGCATGGCACGTCCCTACGCGGTAGCGGCCAGCGGCACACTACTGCAACAGGTGGCACACGACATACCGCAGGGCATCACCGTCACCGCCCCGGGCTTCTACGCCCCGCAAGGTCGCCACATCCGCATCGCCCCGACCCTGTCACACCTCAACGACCAGTTGGCTACATTCCAGTGGAACGGACTGCGCGTCAACAACCTGGAGATGGAGACCTCGGGCATCTACGGCATGTGCCGCATGTTGGGGCACGAAGCGCTGACCGTCTGCCTGGTGGTGGCCAACCGTGCCACAGGACAGTTCCTCAACCGCTACGAATCCGAGATGCGCGACCTGCTGCAGCGGGTCATGCAGCGACTGATAAACTAAAAAGTGAAAACTAAGAAACTAAAAAGTTTTAATGCAGAATATTAGAAATATCGCCATCATTGCCCACGTCGACCACGGCAAAACCACACTGGTTGATCGTATGCTACATCAAGCGAAGCTCTTTCGCGACAATCAGGAGACCGGCGACCTGATTTTGGACAACAACGACTTGGAACGCGAGCGCGGCATCACCATCCTGTCGAAGAATGTGTCGGTACGCTATCGCGGCTATAAAATCAACATCATCGACACCCCGGGCCACAGTGACTTCGGCGGCGAGGTGGAGCGCGTGCTCAACATGGCCGACGGCGTGCTGCTGGTGGTCGACGCCTTCGAGGGCCCGATGCCGCAGACACGCTTCGTGCTGCAGAAAGCCATCGAGTTGGGATTGAAACCCATCGTCGTCGTCAACAAAGTCGACAAGCCCAACTGCGATCCCGAACAGACGCAGGAGGCGGTTTTCGACCTGATGTTCAACCTCGGCGCCACCAACGAGCAGCTGGATTTCCCCACCGCCTACGGCAGCGCCAAGCAGGGCTGGATGGGCGAAGACTGGCAAACGCCCACCGAGGATATTTCTTACCTCATGGACCTCATCATCGAGCATATCCCTGCACCCAAGACCGAGGAAGGCAACACGCAGATGATGCTCTCGTCGCTGGACTACAGCTCCTATCTGGGACGTATCGCCGTGGGTCGTTTGCATCGCGGCACGCTGCAGGCCGGCATGCCCATCACCTTGGCCAAAAGGCCCAAGGAGAATGAGGATGGAAAGAGCGCCCAGCTCATCAAGACCAAAATCAAGGAGCTCTACACTTTTGAAGGTCTGGGCAAGGAGCGTACCAAGAATGTCGTCGAGGCCGGTGAGATCTGTGCCGTGTTGCTCGATCTGGACAAAGACGTCATGTTTGAGATTGGCGACACCATCTGCGACGCTGAGAATCCTGAGCCGCTGCCGCCCATCAAGGTCGACGAGCCCACCATGAGCATGCTCTTCACCATCAACAACTCCCCCTTCTTCGGCAAGGAAGGCAAATACGTCACCAGCCGTCACCTTCGCGACCGACTCTACAAAGAGTTGGAGAAGAACCTCGCCTTGCGCATCGAAGAGACGGGAAGCCCCGACGCGATGTTGGTCTATGGCCGCGGCATCCTGCACCTCTCCGTACTCATCGAGACCATGCGTCGCGAGGGCTACGAGCTACAGGTGGGACAGCCCAAAGTCATCATCAAAGAGATTGACGGCCAGCGTTGCGAACCCATCGAGCAACTCACCGTGCTGGTACCCGAGAACTTCTCCAGCAAGGTTATCGATGTCGTCACCCGTCGCAAAGGCGAGGTAGGCACCATCGACACCAAGGGCGACCGGGTACAGTTGGAGTTCACCATTCCTTCGCGCGGTATCATCGGTTTGCGCAATACGCTGCTCACCGCCACCAACGGCGAGGCCATCATCGCCCACCGTTTCTTAGAGTTCCAGCCTTGGAAGGGCGACATGGACGACCACAAATACGGTGCCCTCATCGCCAAGGAGACGGGCGAAGCCACGGCCTACAGTATCAGCAAGCTGCAGGACCGCGGTCCCTTCTTCATCGAGCCTGGCGACGCCGTCTATAGCGGTGAAGTCATCGGTGAGAGTCTGCGTCCCGGCAACGACATCGTCATCAACGTCGTCACCGCCAAGAACCTCACCAATATGCGTACCAAGAGCGCCGATGAGAAATCGACCTGTTCTCCGGCTATCAAATTCAGCCTGGAGGAAGCCATGGAGTACATCCGTGAGGACGAGTACCTCGAGGTGACCCCCTCCAACCTGCGCATCCGCAAAATCATCCTCGACGAAACCGAGCGCAAACGCGCCCGCATCGCCGCCGGCAACGCAGAAGAATAATCCTAACGAATAAAACGCGGTATACTAAAACAAACGGCATCCACAAAGATGGGATGCCGTTTGTTTTAGTTTGAGTATTACAATTATCGGGGGCGTTGTACCCGACTATGTTCATTCATTCATTTTTCCGTTGAAGAACTATTTTATTGCCTGATAAATTAGTTCCTGGATGTCGGTGCGGATGTTAAGGTTGGCCAGGAGGTTGGGATGGGTGTTGGGATAGACGCGGTTGGAGAGGAATACAAAGACCAACTCCTTATCGGGGTCGACCCATATCATGGTACCGGTAAAGCCAGTATGGCCATAGCTGCTTTGCGATACCGAGACGGCCGTGTTGCCTGACGCCGACGGGTTAAACAGTGGCTTGTCGAAGCCCAACGCACGACGGTTGCCGTACTGCGAGAAATAGCGCTGGTTGAAGGACTGCACCGTGGCAGGTTTCAGCAACGTGTCGCCATCGAGCACGCCCTCGTGCAACAACAGCTGGCAGATACGTCCCATATCCTCAGCGTTGCCAAACAGTCCAGCATGGCCCGCCACGCCACCCATGGCGGCGGCATTGGGGTCGTGGACGGTGCCACAGATGACGCCGCCGCGGAACAAGGTATCGTACTCGGTAGGCGCAATGGAATCCTTGTCCACGCCATGCAGCAACGGGTTGAAACAGGTATGCTGCAATCCCAGCGGACGGTAGAAGCAGCTGTCGACATAATGGTCGAGTCGCACGCCCGACACCTTCTTCACCAAATCACCCAGCAGAATGAAACCGAGGTCACTATAGACCATCTTGTATTTCTCCCTGATACGTTTGGACAAGGCGATGCCATGCAAGACCTTCTCCGTTATGTCGGGCAGTGTATCCGAGGCGTAGGCACGACGCAAATCCTCGTCCTCCATCACGCCACGCCAGTAGGCGTCGCCGGCCTGCAAACCGGCACAATGGCTCAGCACCTCACGCACGGTGATGCTGCGCTTGTTCGTGAAACGGAGATAGCGCAAATATTTCGACATCTTATCGTCGAGTTTTACCTTGCCTTCCTGCACCAGCCGCATGACGGCCATCGTGGTGGCGGCCATCTTGGTGACCGACGCCAGGTCGTAACGTGTTTGCGGCGTGACCGGCAGCGAAGTACTGTCGTAGGTCATGCGGCCGTAGCACTGTTCGTAGAGCACCGAGTCGTGGTGCAGCACCAACAGCTGACAGCCGGGGTAGGCATGACGGTCCAGACCCATCTGCACCACGCTGTCGATAGCGGCAGCAATCTCAGGATGCAGGCGTTGCAGCGGTTGCAGCACTGGCTGCGGTGGCAGCGGCGCGAGTCTGTCAAGGCCGCTACCCATGGGATAACCTGTCACGTCGACCGGCAAGCGACCGACAAAGCCGCCTCGGCAGGCCAACAGCGTGTCGACAGCACGCCGGACATCAGCCAGGTTGTCGTAGGCCACGACAAGCGTCGTGGGACGCGTCGGTGAGACACTACGCTGCATCTTATTCAACAGATACGGAGAGCCATAGACACAGAGTGTGACCACAGCAGTGTCGGGCATATTGTCAAGTACCGCCATTACCTCCTTGTAGTTAGCAGCCGTGACATCCAGGCGACGACCGAGACAGGCGGTGTCGCTGCGCAGCAACGTGACACCGTTGAGTGCCAGACGATAAGTCAGGTCGTTGACATCGCACATCGGCTGCGCGACAGGCTGCGGCGCCACAATCTGGTGGTACTTTGCCATTAGCACGCGACGGCAACGCTGACGCAGCACACGGCGGAAAGTGGTATCCTTATCGGCACGCTTCACCAGAGAGTCGATGGCCACCTCAATATCGGCCGGCAGCAGCAACACATCGTTGCCAGCCAGCAATGCCATACAAGAGGCCTTACCCGGATCATAGTTGTCCGACACCGCCTTCATATCCAGTCCGTCGGTAAACACCAAACCTTCATAATGCATTTGCTGACGCATCAGCTTGTCGACCACCCATGGCGAGAGCGACGAAGGCACCTGTCGGTTGGTGTCGAGCGACGGGATATGCAGGTGTGCCACCATGCAGCCCCCTACTCCGGCATTGAAAAGATGACGGAACGGATAAAGCAACACGCTGTCAATATGTTGTCTCGAATGACGAACCACCGGCAGCTGCACATGGCTGTCGGCATCGGTGTCACCATGTCCAGGAAAATGTTTGGCCACCGCCATCACCCCCTGACGTTGCATACCCAACATAAGGAGTGTAGCCTTGTGTGCCACATTGCGATGATCTTGTCCAAAAGAACGGGTGCCAATGATAGGGTTCAGCGGATTGGTGTTGACATCGACCACAGGGGCGAAATTGACATGCACGCCCAGCTGGCGGCATTGGAAACCCATCAACATACCCATCTTCTCCAGCAGGCTGTCCGCCGCAATCGGCATGGCACCCAGCAACATCTGACTCGGCAACTTCGGCACATCGGTGAGGCGCATGCCGACACCCGTCTCAGCATCCAGACATATCATGAGGGGAACCCGACTGTCGTCCTGTAACTGCTGCGTAAGGCACTTCTGCAACTCTGTGGTTCCGGCAAAGAAACAGACACCACCCACCTGCCAGTCCTGAATATTACTCAAGAACTTGCGCTGCTGCCGTTCGGTCATATTGATAGGCACACGTGCCACCACCACCTGAGCCGCCTGCTGACGCAACTTCAGGCGATGCATCACCGAGTCGGCCCATCGTTCGGCAGGGTCAAGCGACTGCGCCTGGGCGGAGAGCATGAAAGGACACAATAACAGGGATAAAAAAAGAAGACGGCGATGCATGAAACAAAAACTTAGATTGATGGACTAAGAAGAATAATTGATACGGGAGAGGATTTGCTGGTGGATGTACCGGACTTGGCGCTGGCGCGGATTGCCTTCGTAGTTGAGTATCACGTAGTCGGCCCGGTCGAGCAATTCATCTGACGGCATCTGACGCGCCATGCGTGCCTCTATCTGCTCCACCGACAGCGGGTCTCGCAACAACAGACGCCGCACACGTTCCTCTTTGTCGAGGTGTACGACGATGGTCGCCACCATACGGCTGTCGAGGCCACAGTCAAAAAGAATGGCACTTTCAAAAAGCACATAGGGCGTATGTTGCTGCTGCAACCACTGGTCGAAGTCGGCCATTACGCGGGGATGCACCAAGGCATTGAGTGACGCCAACGCAGCAGGGTCGGCAAACACCCGCTGAGCCAAACGCTCCTTATCGATTGTGTCGGGAGTGGCCAGCAGGTCGCTGCCCAATGTCTGGGCAACGGTATGACAGAATTCAGGTTCCCGATAATATGACGCTCCCACGCTGTCGGCCACAAAGGCAGGGACACCCAACGCGGCAAAAGCATTCACCACCGTGGTCTTGCCACAACCGATGCCGCCGGTGATGCCCACTGCAGCCGGACAAGTCAACGCGCCCATGACTATTTGTTTTGGATAATGACGTAGCGTACCGCCGCAGGCTCAATATCGCGAATGCGGACATACGACGGGAAAGCGTCTACCACCACCTTCCAGGAATCGGCCAAGGGATCGTAGCCTACATGCGCACTAAACTGTTCGGCTGAAAGTCGTGACACATCCTGCTCGGCCACCCACAATGACACCTTCACCTGGCTGGGATAAAGATGGGCACGCAGTCCTTCGGGGGCACCTTCAAGGGTGATGGGCAGTGTGTATTCGGTCTCCGTATAACGGGCGGTTGGCACCGTCACCGAGACCACCGAGGTGGAGGCATGAACATCGGGATAGCTGTTCCAGACGGGGTTCAGCTCCAGCTCATAGGTGCGCGTCTCTCGTACATTGGCCAACGTCGCGGGTTGCGTCTCCACTCTGCTGATACGAGCTAGCGAAGAGTCGCTGCCGTAGAGCCAAACGGTATCGGGCTTCATCTGGATGGTGCCATACAATGCATAGGGTTCAGCAAAAGAGACATCCAACCCTTTCAGCTGTGGGACAAAACCTTTGACACCACAAGACGACAAGCGGATCGATATACTCTTTTCACGACAAGTAATGCCATGAATGCCGGGCAGATTAAACTGTTCCTGCAATGCCTCGACACAAGCCTCGCCCGTCAGCAGCGTGTCGTGCCGCACATTAAAAACCAACGGATAACGATGACTCAGCTGTTTGCGTGCGATGGCCATAAAGCCATTCGACAGCACGTCGAAAGTGACTGTCTGGTCGGCATGGGTAATGACATAGCGTGCCGTGTCGACACCCTGCCATTCCACACGAAAGGTGACGCTGTGGACATGACGCTCCGAGAGCGTCACCATCAGCCACAGCAAAGCAGTGACGACGACAACGCACAGATAAAGCAGCAGCGGACGCCGCACACGGCTGTCACTATCGGGCATTATTGTTGTCGGCAGCGGGTTGAATCATCGACTTCTCGACAGTCATAATAACACCGTTGGAGACCTCCACATCCACTGTGGTATCGCCCACCGAGTGCACTTTGCCATAGATGCCGCCCGAGAAAACAACACGGTCGCCCTCCTTCAGACTCTCGCGGAACTTGCGCTCTTCTTTGGCTTTTTTCTGCTGCGGACGCATCATCAACAACCAAATGAGGATGAAAAAGACAATCATCCAAATAAGCATGCTCGAACCAGAGCCGCCTTGTCCCGGCTGGGCCTGTAATAAAATAGAAATCAGATTCATGGTAAGGGTTTTAGGGTTAAAAGGTTTAAGGGGATATTTCTTGGGGGTTAGTTTGTTATAACGGAATTACAATTTTTATTCTCATCTTCCTACCTGTGCGAGGATGCGCAGCTTGGTACGTGCGGGCTGGGCGTTGGAAAGTACCGTGACCTCCTGCACCTGCTGGCCCGTCTTGCTGCCCGACGAGAAGGTAATGGTAACATATCCTTCTTCGCCCGGCTTGACTTTGCGTCGCGGATAGTCGGCCACCGTACATCCACAGGTCGCCTCGCAACGACTGATAACCAAATCGGCATTGCCTGTGTTACGGAAATGGAAGCTGTAGGCAATACTCTCGTTGTTGGTCAGCCGACCAAAATCGTGCTGATACGTATCAAACTCGATGTGAGGCATTGCCACCGTATTGTCGTAGCCCTCCGCCGTGTTGGGATTCTGAATGATGGAGGGGTCCACCTCATCGGAAGAGGCGGCGCCTCCCGAACAGGCCGCCAAACAGAGGAACAGAGGTATTAGATAATAGAATTTCACAAGTCGTTCTTTTCGTTATAACGTTATCTATTTAATTACGCATTCTCACACTAACACATTCACGCATTCAAATCCTCTTCTTCCAGCACAGGCAGACCGCGGCCGGTCTTGTTGATGCGGCCGTTGGCACGCAACTGGGCGAAGATACGATCGAGGATGCCATTGATGAAAAGCTTGCTGCGCTCCGTGGAGAACTCTTTGGACAGCTCGATATACTCATCGATGGTCACCCGCTCGGGAATCGTCTCGAATGTCGTCACCTCGGCAATGGCCATATTGAGCAGGATGAGATCGATCACCGCCACTCGCTCGAAATCCCAGCCGTGCAGATGGGCACGAATCAGCTCTTGGTTCTCGTCGTGCTGGATGCAGGCATTGCGCAGAAGGTCGAAGGCAAAGCGATAGTCTTCGACATCCTTCTCGACATGCTCGTCGTGCATCAACGGCAGGTAGCTGGCGGCGTCGAATTGCGCATCCAGCGCCTTCATCATCATAAAATTATACTGTGCCAGCTGGTCGTAGTCGTCATCCCACAGCAGGTTCTGTTCGCAGACCGCCGACCGGATGGCACTGTCGTTGATCAGTCCACGGAACAGCTGTAACACAAAGTTACGGTCGGCATCGTCCGACTGCGGGCTGGCGGCATACTTCTCGTAGACCTCTGTGGTACGAAACTGCAAAAAGAAAATGCGCATCACATCCTCGTCGGGCAAAGCGTTTTTTGGCAATGCCTCCATACGGCGCCGTAGCGTCACATTGTCGCACAATGACAACAGAAAAGCGTTGTCTTGCAGACGAGTCGACGGATTGCGTTCCACCTCAGAGGGCATAAACTTGTGCGACAGGTCGTCCAGTACACGCAACGCGACGGGACGGACTCGCACCAAAAGACCCAGCTGTATCGTACCCAACGTGTTGAGTTGTTCCACATTGTCTTTAAACGCAAGTTCAATCTGGTAGCGCTCGGCAGGATCCATCTGGGAAGCATAGAGCGACTGCAGAACTTTGGCGCGGAGGAAGTGGCGGCTTAGCATAGTAGATAAGAGGAATTATTTTAATAAAACCAGTAACAGTCGTATTACTAGATAACAATATTGATAATCTTTTTGGGAACAAAAATCACCTTCTTGGGCGTCGCACCCTCCAAGTATTTCTTGCCTGACGGATGCTCGGCGACGGCGGCAAAGGCCGCGTCGGAATCGATGTCGACAGGCAGTTCGATGGTGAAACGCATCTTGCCGTTGAACGACACGGGATAGGTGAAACCGGTCTCCACCAACTGAGCGGGGTCGTACTGAGGCCAGGCGACCTGACACACACTGTCTTCATGGCCCAGCTGATGCCACAACTCCTCGGTGATATGCGGTGCCAACGGTGCCAGCAAAGGCAGCAGCGGCTTCAGTATGCTACGGCTGTGGCAGCCCGCGGCAGTCAACTCATTGGTGCAAATCATCATCGTCGACACAATCGTGTTGAACGAGAAACGCTCGATATCGTCGGTGACCTTCTTGATAGTCTGGTGCAACAGCTTCACCATAGCCGGCGTGGGTTGTGCGTCATCGACGTTTTCATAAAGACGCCAGAACTTCTTCAAGAAGCGGAATACACCCTCGATACCGTTGGTGTCCCAAGGTTTGGCTTGCTCAACGGGACCCAGGAACATCTCGTAAAGACGCAGCGTGTCGGCACCGTAACGTTCCACCAGGTCGTCGGGGTTCTGCACATTGAACATCGACTTGGACATCTTTTCAATCTCCCAGCCACACACATATTTGCCATCTTCCAACTCGAAGCGGGCATCCTTGAACTCAGGACGCCACTGGCGAAAGCGCTCGACATCCAGAATATCGTTGTCGACGATATTGATGTCGACATGGATGGCCGTTACCGTATTGAAATCTTTTACGAGACCCTTCGAGATGAACAGGTTGTTGTCCTCCTTCGAACGATACACGAAGCTGGAACGACCCTGAATCATACCTTGGTTAATGAGTTTGCGGAACGGTTCTTCCTGCACCGCCAATCCGATGTCGTAGAGGAACTTGTTCCAGAAACGGGCATAGATAAGGTGACCTGTACCATGCTCGGCACCGCCGACATAGAGGTCGACCTGCTGCCAATAGTTCACCGCCTCCGACGAGAAATAGGCCTTGTCGTTGTGCGGATCCATGTAGCGCAGATAATAGCCACTGCTACCGGCGAAACCCGGCATCGTACTCAGCTCCAACGGGAAGACCGTCTTATGGTCAATCTTGTCCGTCTCCACCACACAGCGGTGCTGCTCGTCCCAACCCCAGCGGGTGGCATGACCCAGCGGCGGTTCGCCCGTGGCGGTGGGTTTGAAGTCGCTCACCTCGGGCAACAGCAACGGCAAGCACTCTTCAGGTATACAATGCGGAATATTGTTTTTGTAATAAATCGGGAACGGCTCGCCCCAATAGCGCTGACGGCTGAAAATGGCGTCGCGCAGACGGAAATTGACGGTACGGTGACCGATACCCATCTCCTCAATCTTGTCGATGACGGCAGCCATGGCTTCCTTCACCTTCATGCCGGTGACGAAGCCGCTGTTGACCGAGTAGCCAGTCTTGGCATCCATGCTCTCCGTCCATTCGGTGGGGTCGGAAGTGACGTCCTTTTCCAGAGAGACCACTTGACGGATGGGCAGGTTGAAATGACGTGCAAAGGCAAAGTCGCGGCTGTCGTGCGCCGGCACCGCCATAATAGCACCCGTGCCATAGCCCGCCAGCACATAATCACTCACCCAGATGGGGATGCGTTCCTCCGTCAATGGGTTGACGGCATAAGCGCCTGTAAAAACGCCACTCACCTTTTTCACCTCGGCCTGACGCTCACGCTCGCTGCGATTCTTCGCCCAGGTGACATAGGCCTCCACCTCAGCACGCTGCTCGGGGGTGGTGATTTGGCTTATCATCTCATGCTCGGGACAGAGCACCATGAAAGTGACACCGAAAATGGTGTCAGGACGGGTAGTGAAAATTTCGAATTTTGAATTTTGAATTTTGAAATCCTCGTTTGTGCCAGAATCAACACTATTCAAATTTCGACTTTCAATATTGAAATACACGGCGGCACCTTCCGAGCGACCAATCCAGTTGCGCTGAATCTCTTTCAGGCTCTCGCTCCAGTCCACCTGCTCCAGTCCGTCGACCAGACGCTGGGCGTAGGCGGTGATGCGCAGACTCCACTGACGCATAAGCTTGCGTTCGACGGGATAGCCGCCGCGCACACTCAAGCCGCCCACCACCTCATCGTTGGCCAGCACTGTGCCCAGGGCAGGGCACCAGTTGACGGGGATGTCGGCCAGATAGGCCAAACGGTAGTCCATCAGATACTGCTGTTGCTCCGCCTCGCTGAGGCTGTTCCACTGACGACCGTCGGTCATCGGTTCCTCGCCGCTGGCCAGACGTGCCACCAGATCACTGATGGGACGCGCCTTCTGCTGACGCTCGTCATAGTAGTGGTTGAACAGCTGGATAAACGTCCACTGTGTCCAGTGGTAATAGGCGGGGTCGCAGGTACGCACCTCGCGATCCCAGTCGAAGCTGAAACCCAGCTTGTCGAGCTGTTCGCGGTAGCGCTTGATATTCTGCTCCGTGGTCTTGGCCGGATGCTGTCCCGTCTGGATGGCATACTGCTCGGCGGGCAGACCGTATGCGTCGTAACCCATGGGATGCAGCACATTGAAGCCACACTGACGTTTGTAACGCGCATAAATATCGCTGGCAATATAGCCCAGCGGATGTCCCACATGCAGACCCGCCCCCGAGGGGTAAGGGAACATGTCGAGAACATAAAAATGAGGTTTATCCGATTGGTTGTCGGCGCGGTAAGTCTGTTGCTTGCGCCAGAATTCTTGCCATTTAGGCTCGATGGCATTGAAATTGTAGTCCATTGCAGCGGCTATGAAAAAGTGCAAAGATACGTTTTTTCTCGCAAAAAAGCTACTTTAAATCGTTCTGCTGGAATCCCACATTAAGATTTTCAAGCAGGGTGTGCATGCCCGTCGTCTGGTCTCCCTTGTCGGACAGCACCTTCTCCATCAGATGAGTGCGACGTGCGGCGAAAAGTCCCACGCCGCCCGTGATATTGTTATACATCTGGTAGTTCTGTCGCTCGACAGCGGTGGTGATGGCGATATAGGCGTTGAGCGACTCGTTGGCGACATCCATGATGATGGCCACCGTGTCGACAAACATCTTGTGGTTGGTGTCGGACCGCAAAGCCTTGGCAATCTCGCCCAGATAGTACTCCTTGTAGACCGACGTGTTCAGTTCGAGGCTCTGCTGCGATGTTGCCTTCACCGACTGGCAGGCGATGTCGAGATAGCGCAAACTGTCGGGTGCAAAGCGATAGCGGTAGTAGAAACGCACACGCGGCTGATAGAGTCGGCCACGGTCGAGCGGAATCCAGCGGATGACGCAGGAACCGGACATCATGTTGAAGGTGACACGGCCATTACCACCCACCGGCGACGGTGTTTTCAGCCAGCCATAGGTGGCGCTGGGGTCGCCGAGCAGCCGAGTGGTGGCTGTCGCCACCGTCGCACCGTCGCTCACGCGACGCACGATAAGCTGATAGGTATAGGCGCTGTCCAGTTCACCGGGCATGTTGCGATGACAATAGATGGGCTGCGGACCAGATGCAAAATTGCCATCCACCTTGTCGCGCAACTCACGGGTGAAATTCATCTCGTAGAGCGGTGTGGCACCACTCACCGTCATGTCCGACGCATTGCGCCAAACCCGTATCAGCACCTCCATCACCCCGTCGGGATAATAGATAGAGTCGGCTATCCTGCCATACTCATAGAGGTTGCCGTCGCCCAGGTAACAACGCTGCAGCCGCACGAATGTGGTGTCGTCGTCCTGATCCAACAGGCAGTACACCGAAGGCAACTCCTGCCATTCGGCATTGGGAGAAAACTCACTCTCACAGGCGGTAAAACCCAACAGCGTCATCACCACTGCAACAGCAAACAAGAACTTCTGTTTTATCATCTTTTTCTTTATTTGTCTTATGTGTCTAATTGATCCGATTGGGATAATTAGTCTAATGGGGTTAACAAAATCCGAATCATCTCTTCCGCCAGTCGGCAGCCAAACAGGGCAGGCATATAAGAGATGGTGCCCAGCGTGGTACGCTTGTTCTCGCCGATCTCCTCCATCATGGCGTGTTCCGGAACCGGTTCGTCGGAGAAAACCACTCGTATGCCGTCCTGAACACCCATACGGCGCAAGCGTTTCCGTACCATCGCCGCCAGCGGACAGCCATAGCTGTCGGCAATGTCAGCAGTCTTCACCCGACTGCCATCCATGCGTCCGCCACTGCCCATCGCACTGACGACCGGCAGTCCCAGCCGACGACTGTGAAAGAGTAGGAAAACTTTGGGGGACAACGTGTCGATGGCGTCGACAACGCCCGTATAACGTTCTGCCTCCAGCAGCTCCACCATTCGCTCGTCGCGCAGGTATTCATCCACCACCGTCAGCTGCAACTCGGGATTGATGTCGCGCATCCGCTCGGCAAAGAGCGCAGCCTTGGATTTCCCCACGGTGCTGTGCAATGCAACCAACTGGCGATTGATATTGCTCTCGCTCACCGTGTCGCCATCGACGATGGTCATGCGACCTATGCCGGCACGACACAGCATCTCGGCAGCATAGCCGCCCACACCGCCCAGTCCGACGACCAGTACATGCGCCTGACGGAGCCGTGTCAAGCCATCGCTACGGACAAGGAGTTCGGTGCGCTGGTTCATTTCATCATCTCGGTAAGGGTCACCTCATCGGTCATCAGCCAGGCACGCAAGCCTTTGGCTGTATGCCAGTCGGGCACACGTCCCACATTCTTCGCCACGATGCGTACATAGCGCACGCCACGTGTCGCCACACGTACCGTGGGCTCCACCAAACGACTGCTATTGTTGGCGGCATCGGTGGGGTCGAAGCTCATCTCGGCAGAGACCGGCTCGCCGAACTGCACACCGTCGGACGACGTGCTCACCGTCACCGCCGTGGGGGCAAATGTCCATGCCGACGGCTGGTGGGCAAAGCGCAACCGCACCTCATCGAGGTCGACCGCCTTGCTCAACGTGACCGTCACCACCATATCGTTGCCCGAGAAACCAATCCAGGCGTGCGACAGATCGTCGACACTGCCCGTCTCGCCATCTGAAAGGGCACGGTCGTAATGGCGGTTATAAGGGGTGTTAGGTTTGTTTTCGAACGAAACCGTGGCAATATAGTCGAAGTAGAATGAACGACTGGCCACAAACGACGGCGAAACACCCGCCTTCATCGCCCTGGCGTTGACCGTGGTGCTACCCTCAATGATAAAGGGGGCGGTGTAACGCGGCGACGAGGCATCGGGAGTCGAGCCATCCAAAGTGTAACGAATCTCCACACCGTTCCAGTTGCCGCCATCGGCAGGCAGCGACAGCGTGACACGCATCGGAGCGTCGAAATGCTCACTGCTGGCCGTGATGACAGGCATCGGCAGCAACGTATGCTGTTCGACCGGATATATTGTGCGGCAGAAATCGTCTGTCTCCTCCAGCTGCGGGTTATAGGGACGCAGATGCAAGACAAAATGATATTTTTGCATCTCGTTGTTCAGCGCGGGCGTAACCAAACCGCCGGCCGGCGCCATGCGATAGTCGGCATACAGCTGATATCCCCTACCCTGCTGTGTCAACTCATAGGAGAAGAGGGTATCCAACATGTCCACATAGAGTCCTGCACGGTCGTTCGAAAGCACCAGCCGACGTGTGTCGGCATGGGAACCACGCACCCTACGGGCATCGGCGTTAAAGCTGCCCAGCTGGCTACCCGCCTTGCGGTCACTGTAGGAGGCACGGTCGCGGCCCACCCAGGACAGACTGTCGAGACCGGCAGCCACGCCCAGCACACAGCCCACACGCGACGGCTCGGCCATCGACTGTACGCTGCGCACCTCGTTGTCGACCAACACATCACCCGTGTAAAGCACCGTGTAACGCTGTCTGACATCGAAGAGCAGTGTGCCTGTTGCCGATACATAGCGTAGCATCACATTCACCAGCACCGTTCCGCTGTCCGTGGCACGGTAATCCACATCGACCACCTCGGAACGCATGTTCTGGTACTGCTGCCAGCGGGTGGCACGACTGTTCAAATCGGCATCGTCGCCAACGGTCTCACGCCAGAAATCAAGCATCAGCGGCTTCTGCATCAGGCTTTCGCCCGCCACCGTCATCTGGCTGAGCGATCCCAGCCCACAATCGAACTGCACCGAGAAAGACTTGCCCGATACCGTAAGCATACGCGTGCTGTCGTCGTAGCTCATCGTCAGTCGGCTGCGGTCGTAGTCGGGCAGAGGCTGCTTGGCAATCTGTGAGGCCGGCAGCACAAAGGTAGCGGTGGAGAGCACCGTCTTGGCGTCCAGAGACGCAATGTTGCGCGGACGCACCACAAAACGTATCATCAGTTCCTCGCCGGCATAGAGCGTCAGCTTGGGCAGACGCACCTTGAACAGATGCGAGGCTCCCGGCTGCAATGGGGTGCTGATATCACCCTCAATGATGCGGGGTTTGAGGTTGCTGTACAAAGAATAGCTCACACGGTAGTCGCCCAGCGACAGCGTGTGGTTGTGGTTGACCACGTTGAATTCCGCAGCGTCGGGGGCTAAATTCTGAAGGGTGATATCGAAAGGTCTGTAGGCTTCGCGCAGCTCGTCGACAACGTCGCGCTGGCCAATGCCTGTATGCTTTATCGCGTAACCTGTTTCAATGATGCCCGACGTGTAATTGTTCCATGTAGCGGCGAAGCCACCGGCCGTGGCGGCCGAAAGGCTCTGCCAAAACGTTTGCATTCCACCATACGGGTTGCCCTCGGCATCACCGTATACAGCCACCAGTAGAGGCTGACGGGTACCGTTGGCCAGCAGTTTGCGGATCTCCTCCACCGTGGGGTTGTTTAGCGCTTTCAGGTCGCTGTTTTCAGCCGTGGTGGCGCCGGCAAACACCGTGGGTCGACTGGTGTCGAGCCGCTTCAAGGCACGGTAGGCCTGTGTCATACAGATGCCGTTGTCGGTACTGTTGCCCAACGACCAGAGGATGACGGAAGGATGATTCTTCAACTGCTCATACATGGTGCGCACACGTGCCACGAAATTATCGGCGTAGTCCGCATCGGTGGCGATGGCTTTCTTGCCGCTGGAGAAAGGCTGCAAGTTGGCGTCGCACATCACAAAGAGACCCAATTCGTCGCAAAGATCGTAGAAGACACCGCGTGCCGGCGAATAGTGGACAGTACGCACAGCGTTGATATTGTTACGTTTCATGCGCAACAGGTCGTCGCGCATATCCTCTACCGACTGCCCGTTGTCGACGTATGCCACGCCGCGCAATACGACAGGACTGCCGTTAACCAACAGACGGCTGCCGTCGACAGCGACACTGCGGAAGCCGATGCGCGAGCCCGTGCTCATCAGCGGTTGCATCTTCTCGTCGAGCAAGCGCAGCACCACCGTATAGCGTGACGGACGCTCGGCGCTCCACGGCAACACATCCTTCAGCACATAATCCACATGTGCCGACGTACCGTTGCGCTTGTCCAGATAAATCCATTTACCCATTTTGGCGACCTCGTGACCCTGCGGATTCCAGAGCTCCGCCTCCAGATAGTAGCGACCCTTGTTGCGCGACGACATCACCATGGCGTCAACCGAGAACTGGCCGCTGTGCGTGGCATCATTGTAGTCGGCATGCACCGCATAGTCGTCGATATAAGTCTCCGGATAGAAGGTGATCGCCACATCACCCGTGATACCATTGAGCCACGGGTCGTAGTCGCTCTCCAACAGCGAACCGGTGGAGAGACCCACCAGTTGCACGGTAATATCATTATTCTTGCCAAAGCGCAACAGCTTGGTGATGTCGAACTCGTTGACAGCACGACTGTCTTCGGCGTAGCCGACATACTTGCGGTTGACCCACACATGGTAGGCCGAGCGCCCCTGCATACGGAGAACGGCGGAATGTCCACGCCAGCTGTCGTTGACATAGAAAGAGCGATAGAACACGGTACTCAGGTTTTCCTCATGAACGATGCGCCCAGTGTTGCCAATAGCAGGCAATGCCAATGCGTTGCCGTTGCGCTGCAAACTACGGCAGGGCAGCGTCATCGTCGACCATGCGTCGGCAGAGAAGTCGCGTCCCTCCACCTCACTCGAACGGTCACTGTAATTGGTGCGCAGGTCATAATGCCAACTGCCGTTGAGCGACATGTAATAGGACGAACGGCTGTAGGCGCCTTTTTCAATATCGTCCTCGTCGCTGTATGGCGTCACATCGACACGCGATGTGTGACGACCCTCTTCTATGGTCTCTACATCATCGACGGCAGTGCGCACCGTCTGCGCGCTGACACCCAAGGCGACAGTCACCGCCGCCAGCAGGGAGAGTAACCTCTTGTTCATTGCTTAACAATAGAGTGAATGGGAGTGTTGATAGAAAAGATGAACGTGAATGATTAGGGGTTAGAAATTGAAGCCCACACCCACCTTAATGTTGTGCAACAGCTGCGACGAACGGTCGGCGGGCATTCCGACATGCTGACGTTCCACCTCGTTCATCATCAAAAGCTGATAACCCACATGCAGGTTGACACCCATCAAGCGGGTAATGGCATAACGAGCACCCAGCTCGACGGCGAACATGAGACCCCCCTGCTTGATGGAGATGGCCTCACTACCGCTGCTGGAGCTGTTGATCGGAAACGAATATCCGACCTGAACGGCCGAGAACGGGGTGATTTGGTTACGCAGATAGTGGCTGCGCAATTCCACAAAAAGCGGCATCTGGGAGAAAGCGCCCTTGGAGTCTTTCAGATAAGAAAAACCCAAACCGATGCCCGATTCTTTGCGAATCTGCCATCCCATCACCGCCGAGAGCCCCGTGAAAGAGACTTCGTGGTCGTCGCGGTTCAGGTTGGTCATATAATCCAGACCGGCAACGCCGTAGAGACCATGCCACTTAAACTCAACATGCTGTGCCTGTACGCCGCTGAGGCATACGAGGCACAGCACGAAAAATGCAATGCGATGTTTCATAACTAAACCATAGGCTTCAGGTTCTCGCTGACAATGAGCGTGGCCTCGGTGGCAGCCTGCACTTGTTCAACTGTGAATTCGGGGTTGATTTCCGTCAGCACGATACCCTTCGGCGTAATTTCCATCACACCCATCTCGGTGATGATCATATTCACCTGACCTTTGGCCGTCAGCGGCAGGGTGCATTTCTTCAAAATCTTGGGATTGCCCTTGGCGGTGTGCTCCATCGCCAGGATGACGCGCTTGGCACCCACCAACAAATCCATGGCGCCACCCATACCCGGGGTCTTCTTGCCAGGAATCATCCAGTTGGCGAGGTCACCCTCTTCGTCCACCTGCATAGCGCCCAGAATCGACACGTCGACATGACCGCCGCGGATGATACCGAAAGAGGTGGCACTGTCGAAAGTGCTGGCATCGGGCGTATGGGTCACAAATCCGCCACCGGCGTTGATGAACCAAGGATCCTCCTTGCCCTCTTCAGGCGTGGGGCCCATGCCAATCATGCCGTTCTCCGACTGCAAGACGACATGCACGTTCTCCGGCAGGAAATTAGGAATAAGTGTAGGCAGACCAATGCCCAGGTTGACGACATCGCCGTCATGCAGCTCCTGCGCCGCACGCTTGGCAATAAAAGGTTTAATCTGTTCTTTTTCCATATTATTGATTGTTTGATTGTTTGATTGCTTGATTGTTTGGGTACTACGCAGGTTATTCTATTCCATTACGTTTTTTGATTGTGTATATACTTGCATTTAACATCTTATACAATTCCTGTACTTGCATGTTTAGCGTCTCAAACCTTTCTTGAGAAATATTATTGCTTGAAAACAACAAGTCCAGCCAATAAAAAGTCTCGTTTGCCTCTTTCAATGAGATAGCAACTTTATGTATAAAATCCATGGGGCTTTCCGCGCCCAAAGCTTCACAATAATTTGCTCCAATGCTTGTGCCTGATTTGAGTATCTGTTTGGACATAATATACTCACCCTTTTTTCTCAATTCATCACACAATGCAATGACTTCAAGAGAGAAGGCCTTACTTTTATCGTATATTACTTCTTTTGTTCTCATCTACTCAAGCGATCAAACAATCAAGCATTCAAGCATTAGTATCACTTCCACCCTCTCCGAACCATCTCCTGGGCGATGTAGGAAGCCTCGTCATCGGCGTAGGTGTTGGGGCCGAAACCGGCGTCGTAGCCCAATTCCTTGGCCAACTCGTGACTGATACGCGGACCGCCACAGATAAGAATAACCTTGTCGCGTAAGCCTTCGGCCTCGAGCATCTCCACCAACTCGGTGAGGTTCTTGATGTGGACATCTTTCTGGGTCACCGTCTGGCTGACGATGAGGGCGTCGGCCTTCAGCTCGATGGCCTTGGCGATAAACTCCTCGTTGGGAACCTGGCTGCCAAGGTTATAGGCGTCAATCATGTCGTAACGCTCCAAGCCATAGTGACCGGCGTAGCCCTTCATGTTCATGATGGCGTCGATACCCACGGTATGCGCGTCGGTACCCGTCGAGGCACCCACGATGACGATGTTGCGACCGATATGTTCACGGATATACTCGTCACACTCTTTCATCTCCATGGTGGTACTCTCCACCTTGGGGACGTGAATATTGGTATAGTCCACCGTGTGCGTCAGACTGCCATAGCAGTTCATGAAGCAGAAGCCTTCTGTCAACTCTTTTTGGAACACCACCAGCGGATTCTCGAAGCCCATCTTCTTCAGCAGCTGCTTGGCAGCCTCTTCGGCTTCGGCACCGGCAGGCACCGGCAGCGTGAAACTCAGCTGCACCTTGCCGTCGTTCATCGTGTCGCCGTATGGCTTTATTTTGGTAAGGTCTAAGGTTTTGTCGTAATCCTTAGCCTCCATCGAATACAAACCTTCACTCATTTCTTTTAAGGGTTATAGGTTATTGGTTATAGGTTATTGAAGTTTTTCGGTTATCGGTTATCGGCGACCTCTTTTGACTGCGTCAGCCTCTATGACCAATAACCACTAACCAATAACCTTTATTTCTTACCTTTCATCAGTTCCACAAACGGGTTGAAGTAGTTCTCGCCCTTGCGGGTGACACCGTCGAGACCCTTGCCGCCGTTCTTCGGACGATTCACGTTGGCAAAGATACCTTTCTCCAAGGCGCTGAACAAACCTTCGCTCTCCATCTGCTCCAGCAGTGTGGTGGCGTTGTCGAGCACCTCTTTGGCGCGACGACGGATGATACCGTCCTCCTTGAACTCCACCTCTTCGCCGATATCCTTCATGTTGTTGAAGATATATTTGGCGTTCTCGATGGAAAGGTAGCGGTCGCTCATAAACGGCGTGTGGATGGCCTCGGTGGGCATACCCAACAGCTGCAAGCCCTGGTGCGTCCACTGTCCGATGATGTTGAACAATGCATCCTGGATGTGTCCGCGGAAGATGTTGCCCGTCATGAACTTGGTAGGCGGCATATATTTCAGCGGTGCGTTGGGGAAAATCTCCCGCAGCATCTGCGCCTGTGCCAACTCGTAGAGGAAACCGTTCTCAAGCATGGGATCCATCTCGAAGGCGTGACCCAAACCCTGCTGTTCCTCGGGCAGACCGGCCTGCAGAGCCAACTGCTCATTGATAAAGTCGGACGCCAGCACCGTGTGTGCCTCCTCGTAAGCGTCGGCGGTGGTGAGGTAGTTGTCCTCGCCCGTATTGATGATAACACCGGCAAAGCCGTTGATGATACGCGAGAAATACTGGTCAATCAGCGTGCGCTGCATGTTGATATCGCGGAAAAGGATGCCATACAACGCATCGTTGAGCATCACATCCAAGCCCTCCAGAGCACCCATGGCAGCGATCTCCGGCATACAGAGACCCGAGCAGTAGTTGCAAAGACGGATGTAGCGACCCACCTCCTCGCCTACCTCGTCGAGAGCCTTGCGCATGATGCGGAAGTTCTCCTGCGTGGCAAAGGTACCGCCGAAACCTTCGGTGGTGGCGCCGTAAGGCACATAGTCGAGCAACGACTGACCCGTGGTGCGGATGACGGCGATGATGTCGGCACCCTGGCGGGCACCGGCCTGCGCCTGCACCACATCCTCGTAGATGTTACCCGTGGCGACAATGATATACAGGTAAGGCTTGCTGCCTTCGCCGATGGTATTGATATAATGCTCACGACGCAGACGACGGTTGCGGATGCGGTCTATAGTGGCATTGATGTAGGGCTGCAGGGCAGCCTGAATTTCAGCCGTGCCGTGCAACGGCAGACGGGTGATGTCCAACTCGCCCTTGCTCACCGCCTCGGCGATAGCCTGCGGGTCCTTGCCAGTCTCCAGAATGGCGTTACCCATATAGAATGCGATACCCTGTCCCAGCTGTCCACTGCTCTTCAGCGCGTCGACAACGACGTTGGGCAGCGGCACCTCGTTGCTGTCGATTCCGTCAATGCCCAGCAGACGGCAAATGGTGCGTTCCACCGCCACCGTAGTGTAGCCGTCGACAAACGTGGAGACCTGGTTGGCAATATTGCGCGCAATCTCACGCGCATGAGCCACCTTGGTGTGGTCTAATCCGATCTTGCTTTGCTGCATATTCAATATTAATTATATAGTGTGCAAAGATAATATTTTTTTCGGAAATACACAGCATCAGGTTAAGATTTCCTCACCTGCGCTGTTCAGGAATTTATATTCCAACAAATTGAGCCGTTCCAGCGGTTTCAGCACCACACGGCAGCGGTATTTCCACATCCAGCGCATGCGCATCGACGGCATGCCGTGGCGCAGGTAGGCATTGATGTAGGGATGCACGTGGATTGTAACCGACCGCAGCCGCTGCGTCGATGCCAGGTAGCGCAAATCCTGCTCTATCTCGTCGACGACGACGAGTGTGGAGCGCACCGTGCCGGTGCCGTCGCAGAAGGGACACTTCTCCTGCACGTCGACCTCGACGGCGGGACGCACGCGCTGACGGGTAATCTGCATCAGTCCGAACTTGCTCAGCGGAAGGATGGTATGCCGCGCCTTGTCGTGCGCCATGACTTGCGTCATGTAATCAAACAGCGCCTTACGGTGCTCCGCCTTGTTCATGTCGACAAAGTCGATAATGATGATGCCGCCCATATCGCGCAGACGCAGCTGGCGTGCAATCTCCTTGGCACTCTCCATGTTGACCTGCAACGCCGTGTCTTCCTGACCCGAACCCGCCTTGATGTGGTTGCCGCTGTTGACATCGATAACATGCATTGCCTCAGTGTGCTCCACATAGAGATAGACACCCGACCGGATGGTAACAATGCGGCCGAAGGCGCGACGAATGTCGCGCGAAATGCCAAACTGGTCAAAGATGGGGGTCTCCATCTTGTAATACTTCACCAGGTTCTCTTTATCGGGCGCAATGCTGCGGATATACTGGCGCATCTCCTCGTAGAGCTCCTCGTTGTCGCAATACACCTCGTCGAACTCGTCCGACAGGATGTCGCGCAACAGTGCCGTGGTCTTGCTCAGTTCCGACAGCACCTTCTGCGGCGAGTTGACCGTTTTCAGTCGGTCGGTCAGGGCGCCCCAACGCTCGCATAGTGTACGCAGATCAGCATCGAGGTCGGCCACCGATTTCTCCTCGGCCATGGTTCGCACAATCACACCAAAGCCCTCGGGCTTGATGCTGTGCATCAAACGACGCAGACGGGAACGCTCCTCGTTACCCTTGATTTTCTGCGAGATGGATACTTTGTTTCCAAAAGGAACCAACACCAAATAGCGGCCCGCCAGCGACAGGTCGCCCGTCAGCTTCGGACCCTTGGTGGAGATGGGTTCCTTGGTCACCTGCAGCAGCACCAACTGTCCTTGTTGAAGCACATCGGACATGTTGCCCAGCTTGGGCAGCGTCTCTTCCTGCTTCATGTTGGTCAGCGTGCGCATATTGCGGTCGCCGTTCATCGCCTGACGCAGATAACGGTTCACCGTATTATAGTCGGGGCCCAGGTCCAGATAATGGACAAAGCCGTCTTTTTCGTCGCCCAATTCCACAAAAGCGGCATTCAAGCCGGGCATAATCTTCTTGACCTTACCCAGATAGATGTCGCCCACCGCCGCTGTCGCCGCTTTCTTCTCGCGGTGCAGCTCCACCAACTGTTTGTCTTCCAGCAGGGCAATCTCAACCTCTTCAGCTGTGGATCGTATAACAAGTGCTTTATTCACAAAAATAGGTATTACTAAAATAGAAGTAAAAGGGGGAAGTTGTACAGTAGCAAAAGGAAGAAGTAATAAAAAAACAAATTACGCAACTTCGGCTAACCGAGCCGTTGCGTAATTTGTTTTAGAGATTTTGGACCACTCATCTTTGTGGAGAAGGGTCAGTTGGCGCATACCCGTGCAACCATTCCGACTCTCGATTCCACCGTGGTCAGAAGAAATTACCCTGAGGGCTTATTTCTTCTTATGTCTGTTCTTGCGCAGGCGTTTTTTACGCTTGTGCGTCGACATTTTGTGACGTTTGTGTTTCTTACCGTTAGGCATATCCAAAAAACTTTATAGGTAAAACCAAAAGATTAGTTGCTCTTCTTGACGTCGTTAACAAAAGTCTTGGCGGGCTTGAAAGCGGGTATATTGTGAGCCGGAATGATGATGGTCGTGTTCTTGGAGATATTGCGACCTGTCTTCTCTGCACGTTTCTTGATGATGAAGCTGCCAAAACCACGCAGGTAAACATTCTCACCACGGGTCAACGAATCCTTAACCACACCCATGAACTCCTCGACGGTAGCCTGGATGGCGACTTTCTCGATACCAGTTTTTTGAGCGATTTCCGCTACAATTTCTGCCTTTGTCATTTTCTTAATGTTTAATGTTTCTATTAATTGAACTAAATAATTCTCAATCGAATCGAAGTGCAAAAGTACAAATATTTTTTTGAATACGATAAAAAAAAAGCAGATAATCAAAAAAAAACTGCAAAGCCACTCGGTTTTGCAGAATTTGTTTTGTGATCCGTGGGAGATTTGAACTCTCGACCTCTTGCGTGTGAAGCAAGCGCTCTGAACCAACTGAGCTAACGGATCATACGTCCGAAAGACAACACTCAACGTCTTTCCAAATCGGATGCAAAGATACAACAATTCTTCCATCTACCAAAATTTTTCGAGAAAAATATTCCAAAAAGGTGAAGATACACCGAGGCGCAATGCAAAGGCTCATTGATTGCCCTGCCATCGCCGAATATGCATGAGTGACACATCGTTGACCAAATATAAGATACAATAAATTAGGTCGATCAGCGTTTATACTATAAATAATTAAAATTATGAAAAATCCGATCAAAGGCAAATACCAAGCCAATACAAAGCATTGGCAAAAGAAGAATACGTGGCATGGTGCGCTCTCAACGAAGCACGTTATACATTCTGGCGATATGTCTCATTTCGTCAAGAATGGTACTCCATGAAACCCATGGAGTTCGAGTACTACTATGCTGTGCTCGCCCAAAACCGACGGGCCGAACTCGTCATCGAGCGTGACATCGTACTGCAAGGGAAAGTTTACCGCCAGCTGGGCCGCACCGTCACCACACAGCTGTGGGAGAATTGGATTACCAAAAGTTCCGTACCTGAGGACATTGACCTATTAAACGAGATGGAAGAACTCGGTTGCGATTTTATTCCCGACGAAGCCACTGTGACAGAATGTGTCGACCTCATCCGCACCACCTTCCAACGCTGGTTGAAGGCACGACAGGCCTTCGCCGCCGCCTTACCCAAAGCACAAGGCACCTCTTACGACAACCTCACCGCCGACATCCACGCCCGCCTCATCGGAACCCTCCCCACCCTAGTCCCCATGCCCGAATTCTGAAACAGGCTCATAGACAAGTATATCTTTGGATCCATAACCAACGATTCTGTTCAGAATGTTTCAACTGAATAAACAAAGATGGGATCAAAAAACATATTATAAAACGATGATTTGCGGGGGTGGAAAATAAATTACCTCTAATATGGATTTATTTTCTTATATTTGTAACCTATTATCCGCGTAAGATAATACACAACAAATTATAAATAAACACCTTAAACAACAAAATCATGAAAACAGCTTATAATTTCAATGCAGGTCCCTGTGTCCTGCCCAAAGAGGCCATCGAGGCCACCATCGCCGCCATCCGCGACTTTGACAACACCGGTATCGGTCTGCTCGAAATCTCTCACCGTACCCCCGGCTGGGAGCGCACCATGGAAGAAACCCGCCAGCTCTGGCGCGAGCTGCTGAACATCCCCGCTGAGTATGAAATCCTCTTCCTCGGTGGCGGTGCCAGCACCGGCTTCATGGATGTTCCCGCCAACCTGCTCAACAAGAAGGCTGCCTATCTGCAGACCGGCGTTTGGGCCAAGAAGGCTGCCAAAGAGGCTAAGAACTTCGGCGAGACCGTGATCGTGGCTTCCAGCGAAGACAAGACCTACAGCTACATCCCGAAGGGTTGGACGGTCCCCGCCGACGCCGACTATTTCCACATCACCACCAACAACACCATCTACGGTACCGAGATCCGTCGCGACATGGATGCCAGCGAGATCAACAACGTGATGCTGGTCGCCGACATGAGCTCTGACATCATGAGCCGTCCC
>JAFSYK010000009.1 GCA_017449975.1 Bacteroidales bacterium | reverse complement strand
GTCCGTTGTGTCGGATTTGCAATCTGCAATGTTCACCCTCAGGAATGAATAATCCCTACAACAAAAACTAGACTCACCGATATGCAGCAGCCTTCAACCACCAACATATACGTTTCGGATTGCAAATCCGAAACAACGGAACCAGCATCCGCAGCAATTTCACACAGGGCAACATCTACCGCGACGACATCTGGGAGGTGTGGCAACAGCGCTTCCAGAAGATGCGCGACCGCTCCTGGACCCGCAAGGGAGAGTGTGCCCACTGCAAGGTGTACCGCTACTGCGAAGGCAGCGGCCTGCACCTCTATGACGACAACGAGCAGCTGCTCTGCTGCCACTATCGGCGGTTGATGGATTAGTCTTTGTTGTCCATACGGTCGGCGCCGGTCTTGGCGCTCCGTTTGGGATTTTTGGGAAACCAGCCTTTCTCTACCCGCTCTTTTTGCTTGAATAGTTCAAGTATGGACCAGAAGCTCGAGAAAGCCACGACACCGAGAATGGTGGAGAGCAGGGTGGAACCTGCAAATAGCGACCCTACAACACATCCGACACCCAGCACAAGGAACATCCACCAGCAGCCTACACCGAGATGGTACTCAGCCTTGATGACAATGGGGTGAAACAAGCCGATGCAGAGGAACGTGGCTGCACCAATAATCAGTCCCGTATAGTTCATTTCAGCTTAAACTCTTTCTTGATGGGCTCCACCATATTGAGCTCTTCCCAGCCGAAGAACTGTACTTTCTTCTTGTGCTTGCGGCCGGCGGCATCGTAGACGACCACATTTTCCTTTTTGGGGTCGCGGCCCATGTGACCGTAGGCTGCCGTGCGACGATAGATGGGGTTTTTCAGCCCGAAGCGTTGGGTGATGGCATACGGACGCATGTCGAACAGTTTCTCTACCCGTTTCGCTATTTCGCCGTCGGTCAGTTCCACCTTGGCGGTGCCGTAGGTGTTGACATAGAATCCGACGGGCTCTGCCACGCCGATGGCGTAGGCCACCTGCACCAGCACTTCGTCGCAGAGTCCCGCCGCCACCATGTTCTTGGCGATATGACGGGTAGCGTAGGCCGCCGAGCGGTCCACCTTCGATGGGTCTTTCCCGCTGAAGGCACCGCCGCCGTGGGCGCCGCGACCGCCGTAGGTGTCGACGATAATCTTGCGACCGGTGAGGCCGGTGTCGCCGTGGGGGCCGCCGATGACGAATTTGCCAGTGGGGTTGACATACAGCTTGTAGTCCTTCTTGGCGAAAAGGGAGCGGTTTTTGGCGTTGATGCGTTTCAGCACACGCGGTATCAGGATTTCGCGGACATCTTTCTCGATTTGTTTGAGCATCTTGCGCTCGGTGTCAAACTCGTCGTGCTGGGTCGACAGCACGATGGTGTCCACGCGCAGCGGCTTGTGGTCGTCGCTGTATTCAATGGTGATCTGGCTCTTGGCGTCGGGACGCAGGTAGGTCATCACCTTTCCCTCTTTGCGTATCTTGGTCAGCTCCTGTAGAAAGATGTGCGCCAGCGTGATGGGAAGCGGCATGTATTCGCGTGTCTCGTTGCAGGCGTAGCCGAACATCATGCCTTGGTCGCCGGCACCCTGGTCCTCCTCTTTCTTCTTTGTCCTTGGTTTATTCCCTTCGGTCATAGTCCAGGGACAAACCCCCTGGTTGATGTCGCCGCTCTGTCCGTGGATAGTGGAGAGCACGGCGCACGACTCGGACTCGAACTTGTATTCGCCTTTGGTGTAACCAATCTCTTTGATTACGTCTCGCACGGTCTCTTGGATGTCGACCCAGCCGCTGCAGGTCACCTCGCCACTCACCACGGCTAGGCCGGTGGTCACCATCGTCTCGCAGGCCACATGGCTGTCGGGGTCGCGACGGAGAAATTCATCTAACAACGCATCACTGATCTGGTCGGCCACTTTGTCGGGATGGCCCTCAGAAACGGATTCGGATGTGAAATAGTAACTCATAGTACTTTTACTTTTTTAAGTGAAACATAAAAAAGCAAAGATGGGAAAGAAAGTGATTGTACGGGGAAATGTGTTTTAGCATTTTTTCCGGGCGGCACCGTTGCCAGTCACGCCCGCGTGGTTGCAATCATTACAAATCTATCCACTTTGCGGTTGCAAAGATACACTCTTTTTTTGAATATACGTATGCAACATTCTTTTTGATTTTATGTATGCAACATTCTTTGTAATTTTGCCTTCGTATGCGATACTATACTACACGTGCTGCACGCTGGGTGGCGTTGGCGTTGAGGATGCTACTGGGATTGTTCTTCGTTGTCTCGGCGGTGGCGAAGTGGGTCGACCTGGACCGTTTCGAGGTCTATGTGTTCTCGCTGCAGCTTTTCTCGCTGCATGCGTCGTTCCTGTTGGCGCGACTGCTTATCGTTTGCGAGATGTTGGTGGGCATCGGCCTGCTGTCGAACCTCTGCAACCGTTGGGTCAACGTCTGCACGGTGTTGCTGCTGACGGGCTTTTCACTACTGCTGGGCTACGTCATCCTTATCGGTCGCACCGACAGCTGCCAGTGTATGGGAGCATGGCTCGACATCAGTCCCACACTTTCGCTGCTCAAGAATGCGGTGTTGCTGCTGTTGCTGGTTCCCGCCAGCCACTGCCAGCCATGGCAGTGGCGACCGCGGTGGTATGTGTGGCTGCCGGTGACAATGGCTCCGTTTTTAATGGTATTCATCACCTCGGCACCCGACAACTGGATGTTCCCGGCCGATAACGGCCACTACGACGCAGCGGCGTCGGCTTTTGTGTCGGAACCCGCTTTGCGCGAATTACACCTCGATGAGGGCCGCCACGCTGTGTTGTTCTTGACGCCCGGTTGTCGCTTCTGCCAGCTGGCCGACCAGAAGGTGACGGCCATTCGTCACCGCCACCAGATCGACAGTACACGTATACATTATATAGTGCCGGCACAGCTCTACCGGAATTATGCTGCTGCCACCGATGCTGTGGCGCCCTATAGTATGCCTGTTATCGCATTGGAAGATAGCACGTTCCGAAGGATTACAGGTGGTATGCGACCGCTATTTATGCTGATAGATGCTGGTAAGTTGCAGACTGTCAGTTATTACCGTAATATCGACGAGCGACAGATTGTCGTTTTTTTCGACAAGTAATTGTTGACAGGGTGTGCCGAAAGTCGTTTTTTCTGTCAAAAATAGCCTTTTTTGCGCTGTTTTGGCCGAGTGGGACAAAAAATCTTTTTTGCGTAAAATGCACGGTGACAGCGCTTAGTAATTTTCCAGAAAAATATTTTTGAAAATTATTTTGCCAGTTTTTAGAAAGGTTGTACCTTTGCATCCGTTTTCGCCGTTAGGAAACGGCAGAACGAGAGAGAAATTGACATCATGGGATCAAGGGATAGCGTGTGTCGGAACTCCCGCCGAGGCGGGGGAGAGGACACGAAGATGAGTCAAGAAGGTAAAAAAGCAATTCTTACAATGAAGAGTTTGATCCTGGCTCAGGATGAACGC
>JAFSYK010000074.1 GCA_017449975.1 Bacteroidales bacterium | reverse complement strand
GTGGAGGAAGGAACAAAAATAGTTAAAAGTTAATAGATAATAATTAATAGTTGAAAGTCGTGAATACCCAGACATTTATCCATCGGCCGTTGCTCTCCATCGTCATCAGCGTGTTCATCGTGCTGCTGGGGGTGATTTCGTTGCTGTCGCTGCCGGTGGAGCGCTACCCCGACATCGCGCCGCCCGCCATCTACGTGTGGGCGAGCTATCCAGGCGCGAGTGCCGAAACGGTGCAGAAGAGCGTGGTGATGCCGCTGGAGGAGGCCATCAACGGGGTGGAGGGGATGACCTACATGACCTCGTCGGCCAGCAACGGCTCGGCCAGCATCACCATCTATTTTGAGCAGGGTGCCAATGCCGATATGGCCGCTGTGAATGTGCAGAACCGTGTCATACAGGCACAAGCGCAACTGCCCGCCGAGGTACTGCAGACGGGCGTGGCCACCGAGAAACGGCAACCCGGACAGCTCCGCATCATCGCGCTGGAGAGCCCCAACGGCACCTATGACGAGAACTTCCTCAGCAACTATTTCTACAACAACCTGCGGCCTGCCCTGCTGCGCATCAAGGGCGTAGGCAAGGTGGAGGTGTGGGGTGCGCAATACGCCCTGCGCATCTGGCTCAAACCTGACGTTATGGCGCGTCACAAGCTGATGCCCAGCGACATATCCGCCGTGTTGGCCGAACAGAACATCGAGGCCTCGGTCGGTTCGTTGGGCAGCAACTCCGACAATGTGTTCCAATATATGCTGCGCTATACGGGTCGCAAAACCGAAGTGCCGGAGTTCGAGAACCTTGTGATTGCCTCGCTGCCCACCGGCGAGGAGCTGCTGCTGAAGGATGTGGCGGATGTGGAGTTAGGGCAGTCGGATTACGACTACATCAACAGCATCAACGGGCATCCGGGCGTGATGGGCTCGGTGAGCCAGATGGCTGGCTCCAACGCCACCAAAATCAACCTCGAAATCGACAAACTGCTGTCCGAAACCGAGAAATCGCTGCCCAAAGATGTGAAAATCTTCACCTTCGACAACACAAACGACTTCCTCTTCGCCTCCATCCGCGAGGTGATTCTGACACTTGTTATCGCCATTGTGCTGGTGCTGGTTGTGGTGCTCTTCTTCCTGCAAGATTTCCGCGCCACGGTGATTCCCGCCGTCGGAATCGTTGTCTCGCTCATCGGCACTTTCGCCTTTATGAAGGTGGCGGGATTCTCCGTCAACCTGCTGACGCTCTTTGCGTTGGTGCTGGTCATCGGCACCGTAGTTGATGACTCCATCGTGGTGGTGGAGGCGGTGAAAGCCAAGCTGGATGAGGGCTACACCTCTGCCCGCAAAGCCTCGGAGGAGGCTATGAATGGTCTTTCCGTCACGCTGTTCACCACCACGCTGGTCTTCATGGTCATTTTCATCCCCGTCGCCTTCGTGGGCGGCACCACCGGCATCTTTTTCAAACAATTCGGTCTGACAATGGCCGTCGCGGTGGGCATTTCGTTGATCAACGCACTGACATTGTCCCCGGCATTGTGCGCATTGATGTTGAAACCGTCGTCTTGTAGGAGCGAATCATCATTCGCCCCTACAAAGACGGTGTCCGATCGAATCAAAAATGCCTACGATGTCACCTTTAACACCTTATTAAAACATTACGCCAATATGGTCCGCTGGCTGCTTGGCCGTAAATGGCTTACGGTCGGCAGTGTGGTGGCAGTGTTGCTGCTGTTCGGCATCCTATTCAAAGTGGTGCCCACGGGCTTTATCCCCAACGAAGATATGGGCACGCTCTTCGTGGACCTCACGCCTCCGTCGGGCTACACGGCCAACAAGACTTTTGATTTGATGAACCGTAATTGCGACAAGATCCGTGAGTTGCCCGAGGTGCAGGATGTCGGCGGCGTGGTGGGTGTCGGAGCCGACGCCAACATCTTCGTCCAGCTGAAACCGTGGAAAGAACGCCGAGGAAAAGCGCACTCCTCTTCCGCCATTATGGAGAAGATAGACGTGATTTTGTCCCAGGAAACGGAGGCGCAGAGCTTCGTCTCGGAACCTGGTATGGTGGAGGGCTATGGCGGCAACGGCGGCTTCGAGTTCTCGGTGCAGGGCCGCAACGGGCAGGATGCCAAAACGCTGCACGCGGTCACTACCCGTTTTATGGAAATACTCAGCGAGCGCCCGGAAATCGGTGAGACCTATTCAAGTTACGATGTCAACTATCCGCAGTACCGTGTGGATTTGGATGTGGCGCGGTGCAAGAAGATGGGCGTTGCTCCTTCTACCGTCCTCAATGAATTAGGCGCTTACTTGGGCGGCGACTACATTTCCAACTTCACCAAGTACAACAAGGTGTATCAGGTGGATTTGCAGCTTCGGCCCTCCGACCGTAACCGCCCCGAGTCGTTGGCGAGTCTCTTTGTGCGTTCCGAAAGTGGCGAGATGATGCCCGTCAACCAGTTCGTCACCCTCACCAAGGAGTATATGCCGCAGTCCATCAACAGTTTCAATATGTTCCCCAGCATCGATGTGTCGGGCAGCGTGGCAGAGGGCAGCAGTTCCGGTCGTGCGATCCGTGCCATTCAGGAGACTGCCGCGAAGGAGCTGCCTGTGGGCTATAGCATTGAGTTTGGCGGCATCACCCGCGAGGAGAACCAGACATCCGGCAGAGTGATCTTCATCTTCCTGATATGCATCGTATTCGCCTATCTCGTGATGGTGGCCCTCTACGAAAGTCTCTTCATCCCGCTTGCTGTTATGCTGTCGGTGCCTTTCGGTCTGGCGGGCAGTTTGCTATTCGCCAAGCTATTCGGCGTGGAGAACAACATCTACATGCAGATCGGGATGGTGATGCTGGTGGGTCTGCTGTCAAAGACGGCCATCCTGCTCACCGAGTACGCTTCGCAGGCACGCAGAGAGGGGATGTCGCTCGCCGAGGCGGCACTCAGCAGCGCCAAAGTGCGTCTTCGTCCCATTCTGATGACCTCGCTGACGATGATTATCGGCATGCTGCCCCTGATGTTCGCCTCGGGCGTGGGCGCCAACGGCAGTCGCACCATCGGGGTTTGTGTGGTCGGTGGCATGCTCTTCGGCACGCTCGGCCTGCTGCTCACCGTGCCGGTGTTGTTTGTCGTGTTTCAGAAATTACAGGAGAAAGTAAAAGGGATAAGTAAATAGTGCGTTGTGAATTGTAAATTGTAAAAAGTGAGAATGAAGAGTAATTGGTTTTTTATATTGACAACATTGCTGATGGTCGGTTGCGGTGTGCAGAAACCGGTGGTTGAGGAAGCCGTCAGGCCAAATCTTCTTGAACCGGACATCATATTGGTTGACAGTGTTCCTATGCGTTCTTGGCAGGAGATTTTCGTGGACGAATCCTTGCAGGCACTGATTTCCGAAGCCCTGACAAACAATGCCGATGTGCGCACTGTGCAGCTCAGTGTGGAACAGGCCGCCATCCAGATGCGGGTGGCCAAATTGTCTTATTTGCCATCGTTTGCCCTGTCGCCATCGGCCACTGTCACCAAAGCCAACGGAGCACCGGTCTCCACCAGCTACGAACTGCCGCTCACGATGAGCTGGGAATTGAACCTCGGTGGACAGGTGGAGGCCCTGAAAGCAGCAACGAAATACCAGTGGATGAACACACAAGAGCAACTCAAATATATGCAGCTGCAGCTCATTGCTTCTGTAGCCAACGCTTACTACACGCTCATCATGCTCAACGAGCAGCTGCGGTTGTCGGAGCAGAGCGTGCAACTGCAACGGGAAACGCTGGAAACCATCACGGCAATGAAAGAGGTGGGGATGATGAACGAATTGGCTGTCAATCAAGCCGAAACAGAATTGCAGGCCACTATCGCCTCGGTGAGTGATCTGCGCCTGCAACGCGAGAAAACAGGGCGGGCATTGAATGTGTTGTTGAGCCGAACGCCTCAGAATGTTCAATATTCCAATTATACGGATGTGAAAGATATCAATATGGATGCGGATTCACCTGTCAGTTTGGAGGCACTGGCTATGCGTCCGGATGTGCGCAGCGCCGAATATCAGCTGCGGGCCTCGTTCAGCAACACCAAAGTAGCGCGCTCGCAGTTCTATCCGTCGCTGAAACTCACCGCCAGCGGCTCGTGGACCAACAATATCGGCGAGGTTGTCAATCCCGCCAAACTCTTGCTAAACCTGATTGGCGGACTTACACAGCCGTTGTTTCAGATGGGACAAATCAAGGCGGGTTTTGAGATAGCCAAGTCGCAGCAGGAACAGGCGCAAATCGCCTTCGAGCATGCACTGTTGCAGGCGGGCAGCGAGGTTGCCAATGCTTTGTCGGAATGCCATACCGCCCAGCAAAAGCTGCTTGTCCGCGAGGCGCAGGTGGAGGCCAGCCGAAAAGCGGTGGAGAACGTTCGCGAACTGATGCAGTATTCCCCATCCGTCACCTATTTGGAAGTGCTAACCGCCCAGTCATCCTGGCTCAATGCCCAGTTGCAGCAGACTGCCGACTGGTTGGAGTTACAGCAGGGAAAAATCAATCTATACAAAGCATTATGTCGATAATCCATAAAATTATGCAATCACGAGTCAACAAAAATGTAACCTTGTCGTCGCTGCGACCCGACGACCGCGAGCAGTTTATCCTCGACAACCAGCGGGCGTTCAAGTACGGAGCCACCGAGGAGTTCGGTCTCCGTGACGACCATTTTGAAGAAGACGGGGAAATCATCTCCCGTGCCACCATCGAAGCCTCCATTGATGGCGAAAACGCCGAGGCCTACCGCATTCTCCTCGACGGGGAGAAGGTTGGCGGCGCCGTTATCAGCGTGGAAGGAGAATGTGGCGAATTGGAGCTGCTGTTTGTCAACCCCGAGGTTCACAGCAAGGGCATCGGTTATTCCGCCTGGTGTCTTATCGAACAGCTGCACCCCGAAGTGACGGTCTGGGAAACCAACACACCCTATTTCGAGAAGCGCAACATCCACTTCTATGTCAACCGCTGCGGTTTCCACATCGTGGAGTATTTCAACAGCCATCATCCCGATGCGAATGATCCCGATAGCGGAGGTTCTGACAGCGATGGGATGTTCCGTTTCCAGAAAATAATAGCTGAGAATGGTACCCATTAACAATTCAATCAATCTTTTTCTTTTGCGATGTTAAAAGAACAAAACGCTATTTTTGCAGCGGCAATCCAATTCGGGTATAAAACAAAGTTCGGGCCGTTGATGGCCAATGCTCATTGGAACAGCCTGAACAACAAAATAGGGGTGTATTTTGGAGCTGGTTATAATTTTTGATTGTTAAAATGAATGTGCGATTCCACAAGTTAGTAAATCATAGTCACCCGATAGAACTCTCCGACGATTTCGGTTACCGCAAGTTGATGTGTTTTTCGCTGCCCTCCATCGCCTCGATGATTT
>JAFSYK010000073.1 GCA_017449975.1 Bacteroidales bacterium | reverse complement strand
GAGATGCCGACGATGGTGATGATGACCTACCAGATGCCACAGGACCTCGGCGCGATGATAGAGCAGAGGGATATGGACGGCTTCGACCTCAATGAGTTTTTCCGAGCGGAGCGCACCCCCTCCCCACTTCGCGGGACTTCCCCTCGGGGAGGGGGAGAGCCGTCGGCACACTTCGTACACGAGAAGGCGGTGCAGAAATGGCTCGACATCATCCGCGGCAAGACACCCATCTATGGCGACAGCAGCTCGCCCCTCAACGAGCACCCTCCGCTGCCGTTCGAGGACACGCGCCTGCTCGACCTCTGCGCCCACACGTTGTGGTTCCTGCCCAACGTGGCCTCGTGCGACGCAATGGAGGCCCTGCTACGCCGTCCGGCCAACGGATTCTACCAAACCTACCAGATCATCAACTGCAGCGGAACAAAGGCCGGCATCGGCGTGGACGCCCTCGGGCCTGTGCGCGAAGCTATGGGCGACAACCCGCTGACGACGCGCACCATCACCCTCACTTGCGGCAAGCTGACCACAGGCGTCACCCTGCGGCCGCTTGGCGGACTGCTGATGCTGCGCAACTGCAAGAGTCCGGAGACCTACTTCCAGACGGCCTTCCGTGTACAGAGCCCGTGGACAGCGACCGACAAGGACGACCCGACGAAGAAGACCATCTTGAAGCCCACCTGTTATGTCTTTGACTTCGCCCCCAACCGCGCCCTGCGCGAGGTGGTGACCTACGCCAATCAGCTGGACATAGACAGCAACCGACGCATCACCGACAAGGTAAACGACTTCATCAACTTCCTGCCCATCCTTCAGTTCGACGGCAGCTCGATGAAACGGGTGAATGCCACCGAGATACTTGACTTTGTGGACAACGGTACCAGCGGTACGCTGCTAGCCCGCCGATGGAACAGCGCCCAGCTGGTCAATGTGGACAACGCCACCCTGCAGCGTGTACTCGACAGCCCTGAGGCAATGGCCACCATTATGAAAATCGAAGGCTTCCGCGCACTGGGCAGCGACATCATCGAGAACATCGTCAACCGAGCGGAGCGGATCAAGAAACTGAAGCGCGAGGCCGGCGACGACCCCAAGAAGAAAAAGGAGCTGACCGCCGAGGAGAAGGAATACCGCAGCAAGCGTCGCGAGGTGCAGGAGAAACTGATGAAATTCGCCACGCGCATCCCCATCTTTATGTACCTCACCGACTACCGCGAGGAGAGCCTCGAGGATGTCATCCGCAAACTGGAGCCGTCGTTATTTGAACGAGTCACGGGCTTGACCATCGACGACTTCGACCTGCTGCTGCGCATCGGTGTCTTCAACCGCGCCCAGATGAACGACGCCATCCTAAAATTCCGCCGCTACGAGGACGCTTCGCTGGCCTATACCGGCGTGAACCGTCACGCCGGCGACACAAGGATTGGCCTGATGGACAGCAGCGTGCCGATCGAAGCGTTGCTGTAAGGATTCAGACCATCTCACTAACAAAGCAAGGCGCCGATACACAGGTATCGGCGCCTTGCTTCTTTCCTTCGAATTTTACTATACTATTTACTTTAGTTTGAACTCCTTCTTGATGGGGTCCACCATGTCGAGTTTTTCCCAGCCGAAGAACTGGACGGTCTTTTGCTGGGGTTTGCCGTTTTTGTAGACGGTGACCTCGGCTTCGTAGGGGTCGCGGCCCATGTGGCCGTAAGCGGCGGTGGGACGGAAGATGGGGTTCTTCAGGCCGAAACGCTCCACGATGGCGTAGGGACGCAGGTCGAAGAGTTTCTTCACCTTCTCGGCAATCTCGCCGTCGTGCATCTTCACATGGGCGGTGCCATAGGTATTGACATAGAGACCCACGGGCTCGGCGACGCCGATGGCATAGGCCACCTGCACCAGACACTCGTCGCAGACACCGGCAGCAACGAGGTTCTTGGCGATATGGCGCGTGGCGTAGGCCGCCGAGCGGTCCACCTTCGACGAGTCCTTGCCGCTGAAGGCACCACCGCCATGGGCACCACGGCCACCGTAGGTGTCAACGATGATCTTGCGGCCCGTGAGGCCCGTGTCGCCGTGGGGTCCTCCGATGACGAACTTGCCTGTCGGGTTGACGAACAATTGAAAATTGAAAATTGAAAATTGAGAGTTGGATGACGCACTGCCTTTGACTCCAAAGAGCTTCTGTGTCTCTTTGGGCAGGCGCTTGATAACACGCGGGAGGAGCACCTTCTCCACATCCTTGCGGATCTGCTCCTGCTCCACGTCGGGGTCATGCTGGGTGGAGACCACGATGGTGTCGATGCGCTCGGGACGGCCCTCGTCGCTGTACTGCACCGTCACCTGGCTCTTGGCGTCGGGGCGCAGGTACTTCATCTGCTTGCCCTCGCGGCGGATACGGCTCAGTTCCTGCAGGATGATGTGGGCCAGCGTGATGGGCAACGGCATCAGCTCGTCGGTCTCGCGGCAAGCGTAGCCGAACTTCATGCCCTGGTCGCCGGAGCCCTGGTCCTTCTTGGCTTTGCGGCTGACGCCCATGTTGATGTCCTGACTCTGCTCGTGGATAGCGCTGAGCACGCCGCAGCTCTCGGCCTCGAACTTGTACTCGCCCTTGGTGTAGCCAATCTCGCGGATAACGTCGCGCACGGTGGTCTGCACATCGACATAGCCGTTGCACGTCACCTCGCCGCTCACCACGGCCAGACCGGTGGTCACCAGCGTCTCGCAGGCCACATGACTCTCGGGGTCATGACGCAGGAACTCATCCAGCAACGCGTCGGAAATCTGGTCGGCCACTTTGTCGGGATGGCCCTCGGAAACACTTTCAGAAGTGAAAAAATAGCTCATAATTACATTACTTTTAACTGTTAATACTTTGTTTTAACAGTGAAAAGATTGTACTGAAATTACCGTTGAATTAGTGCTTTAGCATTTTTTCAAGTGGTTGCAATCATTACAAATCTATCCACATTTGCAGTTGCAAAGATACGATTTTTTCGGCAATTCTAAATTTTTATTTGAAAAAAAATATATCTTTGCACCAAAATTCAAAATACAAAATCATGTTAATAGACGATTTAGACGAAGTAAAAAATCTTCTTGAAAGAAAAAGGAACTACGAGAACTGCATTAAAGCCCTTAAACCCTTTACAGGGAAAAAATCAATTTTCAACTACAAAACGGGGAATTATGAGTCTATAAGTGCAAGATGTTTCGCTCATCTTGAAAGAATCGAAACAAACAAAGGGACCTATGAATGGGGTACCCTTGACGAGAGAGCCGAAGCACTACTTCTTCCCATTTTCGAACAACTTCTTGCAGAAGTCAACGAAGAAATTGCTCAAGTGGAAATCAACGGTGTGCCTGACAAGAAGAACCATGTAAAAACAATGCTCTCCGAAGAGATTCAACCGATGTTTAAAGAAACTCAGAAAGAAGAGAAAGTAAGCGACAATCCATCAACATGGGTAAAATGGGGCATTGCCATTGCGATAGGTTTCTTTTTATTGCTATTGCTGAATCTAATTTAAACCCACACCTCCCCATATCTCAATACCACATGCTTTATACCTGGCAAATGGATCCCCATCCCATTGCCACCCGCAAGGCATTTGGGTACGGTATCGCTTGTCGATAATTGTTCTCTCTTTGTTCAGCATATAGCAGACGTTGACTTTGGATATCAATTCCCTGAAAATCTGCACAGTTAGTTCTCCTCTCTTATAGAGCAATAGAAGCCTGTCAATATACAACGATGTCGGAATAGTGTGTTCATAAGAGAGGGCGTCGTCTTCTTTTACCCGATACTCTACATGCTCTGTTTTTAGTTTCTTATTCCACGCATTCCTGAAACTGGAATATAGTGTGAGTCCTTCGCAATGCAGATCCCCACCATCATCCAATATCGAATAATATCCATGGGCATATATCTTTCCGACAATGTCGAACTGACTGTGCAGTCCCCAGGCGGTTGCCACTTCCATAGTGGATTTTGAAAAGCAAATGCCACCGACAAGTGCTTCCTTTAAGTGAAAGTTTAGGTCTTGTTTGTCCTCAATTCCATCCACAAGGAAATCAAGTACACTACGCACATACTCAAAACGAGCCGATACATCCTTGTTGTACCACCGCTCAGAATCAGAATATTTTATGTTATTGAATCCCGGCATGCAGATTATTTCTTTAAACGGTGATAGTGGCAACATAGCAGGTCACCATTGTCGTCGTAGAGGTGGAGGCCGGAACCTTCGCAGTAGCGCCACACCTTGCATGAAGCGCACTGGTCCTTCCGAGCCCAGCTGCGGTCGCGCATCACATGGAAGCGGTTCTCCCACACATCCCAGAAATCGTCCTTGTAGATATTGCCTTGGTCCATGTGGCTGCGCACGGAGGTGCAGCCGCTGATGGCGCCGTCGCAACGGATGCTGGCCACGTCGACCCCGCTACGGCAGTGGAAGAAATGGTCGCGCACCTTCTGCTCGTACTCGCCGAGGAAACCCTCGCAGGCATAGCTTACTGTAAATGATGAGAGATGAGTGGTGAGTGATGAGTCATTGTCTCTACACTCTTTGATGAAGTCCAGCAGGCCGCGGAACTGCTCGTCGGAGAACTGCAACTCGGGATTGCCGGCGGCGCGCCCCATGGGGAAGATGCTGAACAAACGCCAGGCGGGAACTCCCAACGACACAAGATATTCGCGGAACTCCTTCAGATGTGGATAGTTGCGCGGATTGACGCAGGTGACCACATCCCAAAGGATGTCCTTCTGCTGTGCCAGCAGGCGGATGGCGGCGGTGGCTTTTTCGAAACTCTGCGGATGGCGGCGGATCCAGTTGTGCTGCTCCTCGAAGCCGTCCAGGCTGACGGTGATGGAGTGCATACCGCTGGCCATCAGGCTCTGCAG
>JAFSYK010000072.1 GCA_017449975.1 Bacteroidales bacterium | reverse complement strand
CCGCCGACCTCCTGGGCCTGCTCCTTGATGCTCTTCACAATCTCGGCCACGGCCTTGTCGAAACCGCGCTTGAGGTCCATGGGGTTAGCACCGGCGGTGACGTTCTTCAGGCCGGTGTTGACGATGGCCTGTGCCAGCACGGTGGCGGTGGTGGTGCCGTCGCCGGCCTGGTCGTTGGTCTTCGAGGCCACCTCTTTCACCATCTGGGCGCCCATGTTCTGGATGCCGTCCTCGAGTTCGATTTCCTTGGCGACAGTCACGCCGTCCTTGGTCACCTGCGGGGCACCGAATTTCTTGTCGATAACCACATTGCGGCCTTTGGGGCCGAGGGTCACCTTCACTGCATTTGCCAACTCGTCGACGCCTTTGCGAAGCTGTTCGCGAGCGTCATTATTGAAAACTATCTGCTTTGCCATTGTTCTTGATTGTTTGATTGTTTGATTGCTTGGTTGTTTGAGTGAAAAGATTGTTTGACTGCTTGATTGTTTGATTGTTTGAGAAATAGCCTGCGCTAGCACTCAAGCATTCAGGCATTCAAGCATTCAAGCAATTAAATGATAGCGTAGATGTCACTTTCTTTCATGATCATCAGCTTCTCGCCGTCGATCTCGATCTCAGTGCCGCTGTATTTGCCATAGAGGACATTGTCGCCCACCTTGACAGTCATCTCGTGATCCTTGGTGCCTTTGCCCACGGCCAGCACCTCGCCACGCTGCGGTTTCTCCTTGGCGGTGTCGGGGATGATGATACCGCTGGCGGTCTTCTGTTCAGCCTCGGCGGGACGCACGAGGACTCGGTCTGCTAAAGGTTTGATGTTCATCATAGTTTTGGATTTTTATTGTTTATTGATTCTTTTCTTTTGTTTCTAGATAGGCTAGATTTCGACCTCTTTTCTTCAACTACCGTGCCAAAACTGTCACACTGACACTTTGGCAGTGATAAAGTAAGTGGGTGCATTGGCAGACTGCCAATGCACCCACTATAAATTGTATCAACGCTTCTGAAATTCCCTCATCTATTTATTAAAGTAACCACTGAAGAGGAAGAATTTGAGGCCACACCCGACGAAGACAATGTCGCGGGTGGCATTGTTGATGTCCTCCAGCGAGGCCAGGTTGATGGCAGAGTAGCTGGCGTCGACAGGGTAGAGACCCACATTGCGGTCGATGCAGTAGGGATCGTAGTAGACATTGTTGCGAATCACACTGCGCTTGAAGTTGCGCGTCAGGTCGAATGACAGGAAGGCCGTGATCTCAAACACCGGACTACCGACGCCCACCTCGATACGCATGCTGTGCGAAATGCGGTTCACCAAGTCGTCGCAATAGAAACGACGTCTTCCATCATGGTAGGTATAGACAATGTTGTTGTTGATGAGCGAGATGTTGGGAATGTCGAGATTGAGACGCGGGTTGGAGTTGATATTCATATAGTAACCCGCACCGACAAAGGCAGTGAATTCAGACGAACGATAGCAGTTCCAGCGGCCGTTGATATAGGTCGAAAACTGGGTGAAGGAAATCGTAGGTTCAAAGAGCCACATGCCGTAACCGGGATCCCAGTAGTCCGACGAGTCGCCGCCGCCACGGTGGAAAGAGATACGTTCACCGATATGCAGCGTGAAGGGGTCGCTGGCGCGTCCCAGTCGCACCTCGATGGGGATGCCCCAGTTGAAGGCTCCGAAACTACCATCAATGTCAGCACCGATGCCAACGGCGATGGGACGGATGTTATCTTTCGCCCGCTGCGCCTGGGTGGTGGGGGTTGCCAAAAACATGACGGACAACAAAAACAAGGGAGTCAAAAAACGTTTCATGGTGATAAGTATTTGGCTGCAAAGTTACGTTTTTTTTGTATTTTTGCAATCTTATTAAATAAATACGACAAATAGTATAATTGGGTCCATCGGTCCCATTGTCACAACCCTAAAACCCTTAAACCCTTTAACTTTTAAACCTTTAAATTCCCAAACATACCATGAAACAACTTATTGAATGTGTGCCCAATATCAGCGAGGGCCGCGACATGAATATCATCAACCAGGTTACCGCCGAGATCGAACATGTAGACGGTGTCAAACTGCTCGACGTCGACCCGGGTCAGACCACCAACCGTACCGTCATCACCTTTGTCGGTGAGCCCGAGCCCGTACTCGAGGCCGCGTTCCGCGTGGTGAAGAAAGCCGCCGAGCTCATCGACATGAGCCAGCACCACGGTGCCCACCCGCGTCAGGGTGCCACCGATGTCTGCCCCCTCATCCCCGTGAGCAACATCACCATGGACGAGGTGGTGGAATACGCCCACAAGCTGGGCAAGCGTCTGGGCGAGGAACTCGACATCCCCATCTATTGCTACGAGAGTGCCGCCTTCCGTCCCGAGCGTCGCAACCTGGCCTACTGCCGCACCGGCGAATACGAGAGCCTCAGCAGCCGTCTGGGCAGCGAGCAGTGGAAGCCCGACTTCGGTCCCAACGCCTGGAACGACCATGTGGCCCACACCGGCGCCACCCAGGTGGGTGCCCGCGACTTCCTCGTGGCCATCAACTACAACCTGAACACCACCAGCACCCGTCGCGCCAACGCCATCGCCTTCGACGTGCGCGAGAAGGGTCGTCCCGCCCGCGAGGGTGGCAAACCCAGCGGCAAGCCCATCAAAGACGAAAACGGCAAGCCCGTTATGATTCCCGGCACGCTGAAGGGCACCAAAGCCATCGGCTGGTACATCGAGGACTACGGCATCGCCCAGGTCTCGATGAACATCACCTCCATCAAGGTGGCCCCCGTACACCTCTGTTTCGATGAGGTGTGCCGCTGCGCCGCCAACCGTGGCCTGCGTGTCACCGGCTGCGAGATTGTGGGTCTCATCCCCAAGAGCGTGCTGATTGATGCCGGAAAATACTATCTGGCCAAACAGCAGCGCAGCCTCGGCGTCAGCGAGGAGGAGATTATGAAGGTGGCTGTCAAGAGCATGGGTCTCGACGACCTGAAACCCTTCGATCCCAAAGAGAAAGTTATTGAATACCTCATCGAGGACCACAGCCAGAAGAAGCTGGTCGACCTGACCTGCCGTGGTTTCTGCGACGAGACGGCCTCCGAGAGTCCCGCCCCCGGCGGCGGCAGCGTCAGCGCCATGATGGGCGCCATGGCCGCCTCGCTGGGCACCATGGTTGCCAACCTCACCGGCGGCAAGGCTGCCTACGATGACGAGTGGGAGAAGTTCAGCGACATCGCCGTCAAGGGTCAGGCGCTGAAAGAGGAACTGCTGCACCTCGTCGACGAGGACACCGCCGCTTTCAATAAGATTATGGAAGCCTTCGGTCTGCCCAAGAAGACCGACGAGGAGAAGGCCGCCCGCAGCGCCGCCATCCAGGAGGCCACCAAGTTCGCCACCGAGGTACCGTTCCGCACCATGCAGCGCGCATACGAGGCTTTCGCCGTCTGCCGCGCCATGGTAGAGTGGGGCAACCCCGCCAGCGTCACCGACGGCGGCGTGGGAGCTTTGGCTGCCCGCAGCGCTGTGATGGGTGCTCATCTGAATGTCAAAATCAACGCCTCGTCGCTGAAGGACGAAGCTTTCAAGAATGAAATCCTGGCACGCGCCGCACAGATCGAGGCCGACGCCATCCGCGAAGAAAATGAAATCATCCGCATCGTCAATGAAAAAATTAATCTTTAGTCTGCTGCTCATAGCGGCAGCCTCGCTGATCTTCACTTCCTGCGGCAAAGATAAGGATGAGAAGAAGTCCTATTCGGCATCCCAGGTTGTGGGCAAGTGGAAGAAAGCCAGTTCCAACGAGTATTGGCGCTACAATGCCGACGCCACGGGCGACTTCTGGGACGAGGACGAGGATGTCCACGAGGGCGAGGGCACCCATTTCCGCTGGTCGCTCTCCGATGCCGATCTGCGCATCACTTACGTGGGCGAGATGGGGCAGGAGGTGCCGCGCGACTATGAGATTGTGGAGCTCACTTCGTCGAAGCTGGTGCTGAAAGATGCCAACTACGATACGCAGACCACGTACTACAAGCAGTAAGATGGTAGATGTTATTTAAGAAGCAATGAAGAAAGGTGTTAAAATAACATTAATCTCGGTGGGCTCGCTGCTGGGCCTGATACTGATTGTGGTGGGGGTGGCGCTCTGGCTGGTCTTCACGCCGTCGCGGCTCACCAGCATCGTCAACAACTTGTCGAACAAGTATATCGACTGCGAGAGCCACTTTGAATCGGTAGACCTCACACTTTTCTCCACCTATCCCGACGTGGGACTGGAGATTCACGACGTGGCACTGGTCAACCCGATGGAGGGTGCCCCCAGCGACACACTGCTGCAGGTGGGCAGACTGGTGGTGGGCCTCGACCTGAAGGCGCTCCTCAATGGCGGCAACATCATCGTCAAGCAGTTGCAGCTCAACGACATGAAAGCCAACCTCTATGTCGCCTCCGATGGCAAGAGCAATTTCGACATCTTTCCCAAGTCGGAAGACACCACATCCAGCACCTTCAAGCTGCCCGACAGCATCCGGCTGCATTCCATCGCCATCAACAACCTGTCGGCCACTTGGACCGACCGGAAAAACGGGATGGAGGCACTGGCTGACGACCTCGACCTGACCGTCGAAGGCGACCTGACCAACGGCGATTTGCAAGCCGACCTCATGCTGGCCTGTCAGCAACTGGATATGCACAACGGCAGTGGAGAGAAATCCATGCAGGTCAATGTCAACGGACTGACACTGAACCTCGACGCCAAAGGTGACAACATTTCGATGGACAAACAGCTGTCGCTCGACAAGATGCAGGCAGCCGTGAAACTGAGTTGCCGTGAGATGGGCTACCGTGGCGGCAACAACGAGAAGCAGATGGTTTTCAATGTCAACGACTTTGATTTACGTCTCGACGCCAACGGCAACCAACACACGCTGGCTGGACAGCTGGCGACCACGCTGCCTCAGGCACTGGTACGCATGGCCGGCAAGGAATATTGCAATGCCAATACAGCCAAGCACGGTGACCTGGTGGCCCTCAACGTGCCCTTCTCGGTCAATCTCGACAAGCAGCAGATACAGTTGGACACCGCCGCGCTGACACTCGACGGCACCTATCGGCTGAACCTGAATGGTGCGGTCAATCTGCCCTCTGAGCAACAGCCGCTGCACACCGATGTGGCTTTCTCCACCAACCGCTGGAACGTGGTGCCGCTGCTGGCACTGCTGCCCGCCGAGTTCACCTCGTGGAAGAAAGGCATGGACCTGGGCGCCGCCGTCCAGCTCAACGGAACGTGTAGGGGAGAGGTGTCCGACAGCGTGATGCCCAACGTCGACGCCACGCTGCGCCTCATCAACGGCCACTGGGCCGATGCCCGCAAGCTGCCCGGAGCGGTGCGCAACATTGCCGGCACGGTGCGCGCCCAGATGAAGCCCACCCACAATAAGAAGAACCCCTTTGTCGTTAACGCGCAGGTGCAGCAACTGCAGGCGCAGTGGCAGCACACCGATGTCGCTGTCGACGCGTCGGCCACCGATGTGCTGGGCCGGATGCCGTTCCAGGCCCACCTCAAGGCCAACACCACCGCCGACGATGCCGCGCTCTTCCTGCCCGACACCCTGCCGCTGACCTTTGCCGGCACGGCGCATCTGGAGGCGTATGCCAACGCCACCTTATCGCAGGTGCGGCAACAGGACTGGCAACGTATGCAGGCGCAGTTGCAGCTGCAGCTGGCCGACCTCGACGTGCGCTACGACAGCATCCACGCCACCACGCCCAGCATCTCGCTCAACGCCCGCCTTGTCGACGGCGGCACGGCCCCCGCTGTGGCTTTCAATCTGGCCACCGCCTTGATGGACGGCCACTACGGAGCTGTCGGCGGCAACGTGAACCGCCTGTCGGTGCGAGGTCAGGCCAACTACGACAGCAGCAAGGAGAATCTGTTCGACATGCTGAAGCCTGCCGTCCGGATCGACCTGCACGAGGCCACGGTCTACACCCCCAGCATCCAGCAGGTGATGCGCGTCAACGATATGAAGATGAACTACGCCGACGGTCGCTGCGACACCGTCGACATCAGCCTGGTGTGCGGACTCTCCGACTATCACCTCACCGGTCACATCGACGGCGTGGAGGATTACCTGGTGCGCAAACAGATGCTGCGGGGCCGGCTGGACTTCCATTCCACCTATACCGATGTCGACCAGCTGATGACGATGTTCAGCGGACTGGGCACCGACAAGGACACGCTCGAGGCCCAGAAACTGGAGGCTCCCGCCACAGCCAACCCCTTCATCGTGCCCAAGAACGTCGACATTGCCTTCAACACCCACATCGACAACTGCCTGGCATTCGGCAACAAGCTGTCGCACGTGGGCGGCGGACTCACCGTCAACGACGGCGTCGTGGTGCTCGACCAGATGGGTTTTGTCTGCAAGGCGGCACGCATGCAGCTGACCGGCGTCTACAAAACGCCGCGCTTCAACCACCTCTTTGTGGGACTGGACTTCCACCTGCTCGACATACAGATCGACGAGCTCATCGACATGATACCCACCATCGACACGCTGGTGCCTATGCTCAAGTCGTTCAAGGGCAACGCCGACTTCCACCTGGCAGCCGAAACCTATCTCTTTGCCGACTACAAGCCCAAATACAGCACCATGCTCGGTGCCGCCGCCATCAGCGGCAAGGACCTCGTGGTGCTCGACAACGAGACCTTCGACAAGATTTCGTCGCTGCTCATGTTCAAGAAGAAGACCGAGAACAAGATTGACAGCCTCGATGTCGAGATGACCGTCTTCCGCAACGAGCTGGAGGTCTTCCCGTTCCTGCTGAGCATGGACAAGTATCAGGTTTGCGTGGCCGGTCGCCACACCCTCGACAACAACTGCAACTACCACCTCGAGTTGCTCAAATGTCCGTTGCCCGTGCGTTTGGCGGTCGACGTGAAGGGCGATCTGAAGAAGCCCAAGATCTCACTGGGCAAGGTGCGCTATGCCGAACTCTTCAAGCCCGAGAAGCAGAACAAGGTGCAGGAACGCACAATGGAAATCAAACGCCAGGTGCGACAAGCCCTGGAACGCAACGTGCGATAAATAAAAAAGGGGATTTTGAAATCCCCTTTTTTTTATTTACGTTTTTTGGTCTTGCCCTCCTGGGCCCATTGCTCTACAATGACGGACATGTTTTCGATATACTTCTGTTCGCGTTCTCGCAGCAAGTCGTTTTCTCGTTGCAGTCGGGCGATGATGCTGTCTTTATACTCCATCTGATTGGCCTCGCGTTGCAACACCTCCTCCAGCAGTTTGTTGTTCACGCCCAGCCCAGACACGTTGACTTTGAAACGCACCTGGCCGCGGGCGATGTTGTTCATATCGGCCAATGCAAAAATCTGCTCCTTGGCAACGCTGTCGATTTCGTCGGTCAGCAGCATCAGTTCCACGGTCGACGGCGAGGTCTCGTGGTCGATGCGGTGGTCGTAGATATAATTGCGCTCAAGGCTGCTGCAACCTTTGACAAAGGCATCGGCGTTGCGCTCGAAATTGTTGCGCTGCACCATGTTCACAGCGGAGATGATGCTGGGGATGATGATTACCGTCACCAACAAAGCCAGCCGACGGCGGTTGCGACGCTGCTGGATAGGATCGAGCTCCTGAACGGTCTTGAAGCCCAAATATTTCACACCGGCAAAGGTGGCAAAAGCGATGAAGACACTGTTGATGAAGAAGAGGTAGAGTGCGCCGAGCGCATAGTGCAGGTTGAGGGTGGCGATGCCGAAACCGATGGTACACAGCGGCGGCATCAGTGCCGTGGCGATAGCTACACCAGCGATAACGGTGCCCTTGCTTTTGCGGCTGGTCTCAAGGATGCCCGCCAGACCACTGACCGTGGCAATCAGCACATCGTAGATGGTGGGGTTGGTACGCGCCAGCAGCTCGGTGGGGTTGTCGAGCTGCAGCGGCGTGAGTAGGAAGTAAAGGGTAGAGGTGATGATACTGATGGCCACCATCACCGCCAAGTTCTTCAGCGACTCACGCAACATCTTGAAATTATTGGTGCCCAACGACATGCCAAAGCCAATGATGGGACCCATCAACGGGGAAATCAACATGGCACCGATTATCACAGGGATAGAGTTGACATTCAATCCGATGGAGGCCACGATGATGGCGAAAGCCAAAATGTAGGTGTTGGGGCCGGTGAAATAGATGTTGCTCTCAATGTCACGTGCGGCGGCATCCACATCGATGTGACCTTGCAGCGACAATCGCTTAATCAGCGACGAGAAACGCGGGGAATGATTTTTCATATTGCTTGGATCAAGATTTAAATTACAAAAAAAGCCATCCTGAACGGGTGGCTTGTCAATGGTTGGTCATGTCGTTATTCCGCCATGGAGATAGACCCACGGTAGGCGGGACAAGTGTGGTGGGAGCAGGCCGAGATAGCAATGCTGGCCAGCATCAGACCCAAAACAATAAACAATGTCTTTTTCATAATAGGAAATATTGATTCAATTAATAATGCAAAGGTAGAGAACTTTCATTGTATAAACGGAAAAGTGGTTGATTTATTGTCAACAGGGAAAAGTGAATAGCGGTTAAGGGAAAAAAATTTATCTTTGCAATTTATAAATTATATATAATACCAAATAAAAAAGCAGTTAGCAGTTAGCGGTTAGCGGTAAAATGTTAAGATGTTAAGATGAGAAGGTGTTAAGATGTTAAGTTCACAACTTCACATTTTCACAACTTCACATATTCAAACCCTTGAACCTTTTAAACCCTCAAACCTTTTTAACCTATAAAACCCTAAAAAAACTCAACTATGAGAAAGATTTTTACTCTTATGCTGTTGGCTTTGCTGCCGATGGCACTCCACGCACAGGGCGGTTGCATCACCTCGCTGCCGTGGAACGATGATTTTGAGAGCTGCACCGATGTAGGCGGCAACAGTCTGCCCGACTGCTGGACACGTGTTGCATCGATGGTAAACGGCAACGCCACCTACCCAAATGTCTACAACTATGGTAGCAGCTACGGAAAAGTTCTGAACTTTAACGGACAGTGCCCCTCATCGACTCCGTCGGGCGTCATCTCCGTCGCCACGCCGCTGATTCCCGCTCCGCTCAACAGCCTGGAGTTCTCTTTCTCGGCCTACAAGAGTGGTCTGCGTGTCTACATCGCCACCGACCCCACGGATGTCAGCACCTATATCTTTGTGGGCTCCTACAGCCCCGGATATGTGTGGCAAACATACGAGGTGCATACCGACACCCTGACGACCATCACATCGCAGGGCTACATCATCTTCCAAGGCACCTCGAGCAGTACCTACGGACAGTATAGCAACGCCTACATCGACAATGTGAACATCACTACCATCAACAGCTGCGAGAAGCCGGCGATAGTGAACGTGTCGCAGGTGGGTCCCTCGAGCGCCCACATCGCCTGGAGCTCCATCAACGGCGCTCAGGGCTATGCGGTGAACTATAGCACCACAGGCACGATGGCTGGCAGCCAGCATGTGGTGGTGTCCAACAACAACACGACACTGACCAACCTCACGCCCAATACCGACTACACGGTGTGGGTGCGCACCATCTGCCGCGCGGGCGACACCAGCGACACCCGTTCCAACACCTTTACCACCGAGCTGAGCTGCTACAGCATCCGCAACCTGGTGCAGGTGGGCAGCGGCCTCGACGCCGCCTCCTACCAGTGGGAGATGGACGGTCGTGGCAACACGGCGACTGGCGTATGGACGGTGCTGCACGACCTCACTGACCCGTCGGTACCCGATGTGGCAGAGATGAGTACGGGTGCCACGTCGCACATCTTCACCGGCCTGGACCGCTCGCACGAGTACACGGCTACGTTCTACACCGTCTGCGGTGCTGGCGACACCTCGGAGGCGCTGACCATCACGGTCAACTTCCGCCACTGCGGCGAGAGCGCGCTTCACTCGAGCACCAGTCAGTATATGGGTGAGATACCTTTCTCCACCGCCTACGGCACCAGCTTCAGCCAGGTGCTCTACGATTCCGATGTGCTTTACAGCATGGACACCATCCGCGGCATCGCCTACCACCGTCTTCTCAGCGAGAACACCAGCGCGCTGAACCGCTACCTGACTATCTTCATCGGCCACAGCACCCTTGACTCGCTGACCTCGTCGGTGAGCACGACGGGCCTGCAGATGGTCGCCCAGCATGTGCTCTACCAGCTGCCGGCACAGGAGTGGGACACGCTGCTGTTCACTACACCCTTTGTCTATGACGGCCACTCGAATGTGCTGGTCGTCGTCGAGGACAGCACCCAGGTGGGCACATCGCTCAGCGCCGCCGCCAACTGGTGGTGGCACAGCACCGAGAGCAAGACCTACTACAAGTTCGGCACCAGCTCCATCACCGGCACCTACAAGCAGCCCGATATCCGTTTTGTGGGCGCCTGCAACAGCGAACTGACCTGCGAGCCGCCGGCAGTGGTGGTCAGCTCCACCAGCAGCGACCAGGCCACCATCACCTGGTATGGCGACAACACGATGACCTACTATGTGGAATACCGCGAACAGGGTGGCACCACCTGGACCACCTCGAGCAGCATGACCAATGTCAGCAGCTACACCATCCAGAACCTCACTCCCGCCACCTACTACGAGGTGCGCCTCGGCGTGGTATGTGGCACGACGGTACGCTACAGTTCGCCCATCAACTTTTCGACAGAGTGCGCACTGTTCCACCTGCCGTTTGACTTCACACAGACCGATATGATTGCCGCCGCCGAGAACGGCTTCGCCGAATGCTGGAGTTTCTCGTCAGTCTTTTTGAGAGGTCGTCTCACCGACAGCCACCGCGGCTATGTGCGCAACGGTGCCCAGAACCAGTGGTTCATGCTGCCCGCCATCGCCGAACCGCTGAACGGCGCCCGTCTGCGCACCTGGGTTGCCTCGTCCGACGAGGGTTCCTTTGCCGTGGGTATCGCCAGCCTGGACGACTGCTCCGATGTGGTGTGGGTCGACACGGTCGCCGTGCCCGCCGGCAACCCCAACACATCGCACGACGAGTATATCAGCTATCTGGACACTTACACCGGAACAGGTAACCGTGTGGTGGTGAGCCCCATCGTCAACAACGCTTTCCACTTTATCTATTTCTTCGACTTCCACGTGGAGGCCATCCCCGACTGCCGTCCCATCGCCGAGCTGACCTACGACAGCTCCGACGCCAGCAGCATCACCTGCCACTGGGCACCGCGCGGCGGCACGCAGTGGGCCATCTACGCCAACAATGTGCTGAAGGGCACCAGCAACACCCCCAACTACACGGTCACGGGTCTGCAGCCCTTCACCAACTACGACATCACGGTGCGTCCCATCTGCGGAGTCGGTGACACCGGCGAGGCCGTGACAGAGCGCTTCAAGACCGGCTGCGCCGGCGACGAGTGCTATATCGACATCGTGGGCCATTCCTCCAGCGGCGACGGCTGGAACGGCGGCCGACTGGAACTGGTGGCTGCCAACAGCACGCTCTGCGTCTTCACCCTCAGACAGGGCAGCTACAACACCCACACCGAGCGCATCTGCGCCAACATGCACATGGAACTCAACTGGCTGTCGGGCAACGCCGACGAGGTCTGCTCGTTCGAGGTCATCAACTCCAACGGCGACACTCTCTATGCCACGCCGTACAGCGCCATGGGTCTGCCCGCCGAGTTCTACGAGACCGACACCCCCTGCGCGGGCGGCGGAAGTGTCACCGAGTACTACACGATAACCGTGCAGAGTTCCGACATCAACCGTGGCACCGTGTCGGGCAGCAACACATACGTGTCTGGCGACACAATTCAGATCCAGGCCTATCCGAACCCAGGCTACCAGTTTGATCGTTGGAACGACAACAATAGAGACAACCCGCGCGATGTCGTGGTAAGGTTCGACGTAACCTACATCGCTTACTTCATTCCGACACAGGGCATCGAAGATATCGTTGAGGACGGCGTGACGTTGGTTGTGCGCAACGGTCGCCTCCTGGTCAGCGGCGCCGAAGGTCGCCATGTGGCGCTGGTCGACGCGCTGGGTCGCATGCTCTACAGCGGCACCGCCAAAGAGACACTCACCATCGACATCCCCGAGACCGGCGTCTATCTGCTGCGCGTGGACGAACAGCCCGCCAGACGCATCGCCGTGGTGAAATAAGACAATCAGAGACAACTGAAACCCGCAGCGGGGCTTGGAGAATTCCAAGCCCCGCTGATTTTTTGGAAGGCACTAGGAATTCCACCGTCAGCTGAAAGATGGCATCGCTTTTACGATAAAATTAAAAGCTCTACCATACGACAGCCTTTTTCAATACTTTTCCACGGGTGTCGTAGTTCATGGGTTAGAGGGTTAGAGGGTTGGAGAGATTTAGTGTTTAAGTTGGAGGGAAGAGAGTTAAAGGGGGAATGGGTTGGAGGGTGGGGTAGGAGGATTTAGGATTCCTAGAAACTCCTAGAGTATTCTAGAATTTCCTAGATCATCCTATAGCTTCTTAGAATCCGATATTCTTATACAAATATACGAAGAACATCAAATATGCAATTCTGGAAGGGGAATGGAAAAAGGTTAAAAATTAGGGTAGGGGGGATAGCGCTTGGCGGTTAAATGGGAGTGTTAGCGGTTCAGCGGCGAGTTATTTTAATGAGAAATTAAAGTGATTGCATCTATAATATTTGAGATCAATTTATATAACATTTGTAATATATTTATCAATACAAATGTAAAGTGAATAAAAATTATAAAAGTAAATTTAAGTATAAATACAGATGTAAATATAGTATATCTCAAAATAAATATACTAGTATAAATATTTAATACTCAATTTATAAACAACTATCATTTAATTCTATGCTTTATATTTAATTGGTCACTCTGAAATAATTACAAATGTATATTTATAATTCAATTACAAATGTGATTATTTATTTCTGTATCTTTGCATTTGTAATTACTACTTGTTACAACGATTATGGTCAACCGCATCAATTTATTATTAAAGGCAAAGAATATTACAGCGCGACAGTTTGCTGAGGAGATTGGCATACAGCCCAGCGGCATGTCGCACATCCTGTCGGGCCGCAACAACCCCAGTCTGGATTTCGTGATGAAAGTCATCCGTCGCTATCCAGAAATCGACATCAACTGGCTGATGTTTGGAAAAGGTGAAATGTATGAGGCGCACCCCTACGCACAGGCCATGCAAAGTGCACCGACTCCTACACCCGCTCCGACAACAATAAAAAAGACTGTTACCGCTCCGCGTGTTGCTCCGCAACCGGTGGAGGCAGTCCAACAGGACCTCTTCAGTCAACCCGACGAGAATCCCATAAATGAAATGCCGCTGCAACCTACCCTTGAACAGCCCACTCTCGTGCAACAAGCTCCAGTGGCCTCCGTTCCGGTAGAACAGCCGGCTGTTGCAGCACCGGCAGCGCCGATAGCAGCGACTCCCGTCGCTCCTCCCGCACAAGCGGCAGCCATCCCGTCGACAACAATGCCCACTGGCAACGTCACCCCAACAGAAGAGGCTACCAAACCAGAACGGAAGTTAATTAAGCTGTTGGCCTTCTATGACGACCACACATTTGTAGAATACCGACCACAGTAAATAAAAAAAGCCAGTCAATTTGACTGGCTTTTTTATTGCTATCGTTTCAATTATTCAACGATGGTGTTCCAGTTGTGGACATCTTCGCACTCGCCCAGCTGGATGGCACGCAGACGCTCGTAGAGTTTCTTGCTCCACGGACCCGGCTCCTTGCCAAACTCATAGCTCTTGCCGGTCTCGGGATCATCGAGACGCTCGATGGGACTGATGACGGCGGCGGTACCGCAGGCACCGGCCTCCTGGAACTCGGCCAGCTCATCGACGGCGATGGGACGACGCTCCACCTTCATACCCATATCCTCGGCCAACTGCATAAGGCTCTTGTTGGTGATGGAGGGCAGGATAGAGGTCGACTTCGGCGTGATATAGGTGTCATTCTTGATACCGAAGAAGTTGGCAGCACCAGCCTCGTCGACATACTTCTTCTCCTTGGCGTCGAGATAGAACTCGCAAGCGTACTGACCGCCGTGGCAAGCCTCGACGTGAGCGCGCAGCGAAGCAGCGTAGTTGCCACCGACCTTGTAGACACCCGTACCGAGCGGAGCGCTACGGTCGTACTTGCGGGTGATGACATAGGGGTTGGCCTTGAAACCGCCCTTGAAGTAAGGTCCAACGGGGGTGACGAAAATCATGAACAGGTACTCGTCGGCGGGCTTCACACCCACGGTGATACCGGTACCGATCAGCAGCGGACGCAGGTAGAGGCTGGCGCCGGTGCCGTAGGGAGGAATGAAGCGCTCGTTGAGCTTGATGACTTTCTTGCACATCTCGATAAATTTCTCGGTCGAGAGCTCGGGCATCATAATGCCGCGGCAGGTGCTCTGCAGACGCTCGGCGTTGGCCTCGGGACGGAACATGCGAATTTTACCATCCTTGCAGCGATAGGCTTTCAAACCCTCGAAAGCCTCCTGACCGTAGTGCAGGCTCGATGCAGCCATGTGCATCTCGATATGTTCAGAGGAGCTGACTTCAATCTCGCCCCACTGGCCGTTGCGATACCAGCAGCGTACATTATAATCCGTTTTCATGTAACCAAACGGTAGGTTTTGCCAATCTATATTCATGTTGATGTATTGTTTAGTTGTTGATTTGTTGATTTGTTTTGTTGTTGATTTGTTGATTTGTTAATGTGTTGATTTGTTATAAACTCTTAACAACACAACACCTCAACAATTCAACAAAAGAAGTGGTCCCTCTTGGGCTCGAACCAAGGACCCGCTGATTATGAGTCAGCTGCTCTAACCGACTGAGCTAAGGGACCCGATCTTTCTGGCGAAATCGTGTGCAAAGATACGAAATAAAATGAGAATTTTCGTACTTTTGCACACAAATTATGGGACGCATCATGGCTATAGACTACGGTGTGCGGCGTACCGGACTGGCCGTCACCGACCCCGAGCGGATTATCGCCACGGGACTGACCACTGTTGAGACGCCACGACTGATGCGCTACCTGGAAGAGTACTGCAAAAGGGAAGAGGTGGACTGCTTTTTGATAGGAGAGCCCAAACAGATGAACAACACCCCGTCGGAGTCGGCCCAGTACATCGAACCCTTTGTGGCGATGCTGGCAGCCCGTTTCCCCGACAAGGAGATTGCCCGCATCGACGAGCGTTTCACCTCCAAAATGGCGTTCCAGACCATGATTGACGGTGGACTGCACCGCAAACAGCGTCAAAACAAGGCGCTCATCGATGAAATCAGCGCCACCATTATGCTGCAAGACTATATGAGAAGTAAGGGCTAAGATGTTAAAATGTTAAGATGTTAAGGTGTTAAGATTTTCACAACTTCACGTTTTCACAACTTCACGTTTTCACAATTCATTTATTAACGCATTTAAGCATTAACACATTCTATATGATACTACCTATTGTTGGTTACGGACATCCCACATTACGCAAGGTGGCGGAACCCATCGACAGCAATTACCCCAACATCAAACAGCTGGTGGCTGATATGTTTGAAACGATGTATGGTGCCGACGGTGTGGGGTTGGCAGCCCCGCAGGTCGACCTGCCCATACAGGTTATTGTCATCGGCGTGCCCATCTTCAACGAAGAAACAAAAGAATACAACGACACGCTAGAAGAGCACGTGATGATCAACCCCGAGATTCTCGAAGCCAAGGGCAAAGAACAATATTATAATGAGGGTTGCCTGAGTCTGCCCGGCATCCACGAGGATGTGCTGCGTCCCGAAGGCATCGTGGTGCGCTACCTCGACACCGACTTCCAGGAACATACAGAAGAGATCCACGGCATGTATGCCCGTATCGCCCAGCACGAGATCGATCACCTCAACGGCAAGGTATTCACCGACCGCCTCAGTCCGCTGCGCAAAGCGATGGTGAAAAGAAAACTTGGCGATGTCTCCTCGGGCAAAGTGAAGACCGCCTACAAGATGAAGGCAACAAAATAAGACCAATTGGTCCAATTAGACAAATTAGTCCAATTTGAAAAACTCAAAAAACATGAAGCATTCCTTTATTATTATAGCGGCCGCCGCATTGTTGGCAGCCTGCGGCCCCAGTCGTGACAAACTGCAGGCCGAGATTGAGCAGGCCGAGCAACCGCTGATGACCATACAAAACGAAGCCGACACACTGGCCGCCAACCAGCTGCTGGACAAATATATGCAGTTTGCCGACCGTTTCCCCGACGACACCTTGTCGCCCGTCTACCTCTTCAAAGGCGCCAATCTGATGATCGGTGTTGGCAATACCGACAAAGCCATTGATATGTTCGACCGTGTGATTGAGAGCTATCCCGATTTCGGCGACCTGCCGCTGTGCTATGTCTTTAAAGGGATGGCACTCGAACAGGCACAACGTCCCGACGAAGCGGCGGCGACCTACGAAGCCTTCCTGCAGCAGTTTCCCGACCATTTTTTGGCAAAGGACATCAACGCACTGCTGCCGATGGTGCGACAGGGCATGGACCCCGAACAACAGTTGGAAGAGATAACGAAATAAAAAAAGCCGCTTCGATGAAGCGGCTTTTTTTTATTCATGCGACTGTGCTTAGGCACCAATCTTGGCAGTGTAAGCGGCGGCATCCAGCAGACCGTCGATGTCGGCCATGTTGGCGGGTTTGATCTTGATAATCCAGCCATTGCCATAAGGATCGGCGTTGACAGCGGAAGCGTCTTCCAGCGCGGTGTTGAACTCCACGACCTCGCCAGTGACAGGCATCAACAGGTCAGCCACCGTCTTGACGGCCTCAACCGAACCGAAAGCCTCTCCAGCCTCGATGGTCTCACCCTCGCAGGTGACGTCAACAAAAACGATGTCGCCCAACTCGTGCTGAGCATAGTCGGTAATACCCACAAAGGCCATGTCGCCTTCAACGCGCACCCATTCGTCATCCTGGGTGTACTTCAAATTTTGAGGAATGTTCATAATTTGATTATTTTAAATGAATTCGAGAATTCGTTAATTTGTTAATTTGAAAATCGGTTTTGAATGCGTTAGTGTGTTATTGCGTTAGTATTGTCTAATCACTAATCAACATTCACCAACTCCCTTTTTCCATTTGCAAAAGTACATTTTTTGCGGCTTTCGACAAAATTATTTTTGCATTCTCAAAAAATATACTACCTTTGCATCGCAAAAGAGGTGATAACGATAGCGGTCATCACCCATTATTCCCCCAAATTTGATTTTTTATTCTTTGTATTATTAATGTTTACGGTTTACTGTTTATAGGTTCATCCTAAAACAAACCACTAAACAACCAAACCCTCAAACTCTTCTCATGTATAGTATTAACGACCTCTTGGCCAAACCGTATCTTGATTTGATCAAAATGGCTGAAGAGATGGGCATCCGTGGCGCCAAAAGAACCGAACAAAAGGAACTGATATATAAAATATTGGACAAACAAGCCACCAGTCCCGACAATTCTTCCGCACCGCGCCAGCGCACCCATCTTCGTCCGCAGCTGATTGCCGAATCCAGCAACAACAACCCCGAGCTGCACGAGCGCAAGAAGAGAGGTCGCAAACCCAAAAACGCACAACTCCCCGCCAAGCCACAGCCCACACCGGCCCCCATGGCAGAAAAAACGGAAAATGTGTCGTTGGTCCATCATATCGATATCTCCGGTGTCGAGGTGCCGGTCATCCCTGCGGTGCCCGACATCCTGCTGCGTCCTACCACAATAGGGGAAAGCATCTCCAAGGAGACTACCCCCGCACCCGAGGCGTCTGTGGCGACATCCCCCTCCGAGGAGAAGCAGAACGCACCGCGCCGCCGTGGCCGTCCGCGCAAAAATCCTGTCGAGGAGACCGCCCAGACCACTGAAACGGCGCCCGCCAAGGAAGAACCGGTGGCTGCTTCCACTGCAGAACCTGAGCAGAATAGGGAGAACACCGGCGAAGTCGCTACCCAGGACGAAAGGAACGACAACGCTGCCCAGTCGAACAACAACGGCCAGTACAACAACCATAACGGCCACAACAATAACAACAATAACTTCCAGAACAATAACAACTTCCAGCGCAACAAGAACCGCAACAACCAGCAGGGTCGTCCGCAGGAGAACAACAACCATGCGGGACAGAACCAGCAACAGGAGCGTCGGAAAGAGTACCCCTTCGACATGGAGGGCGTCATCTCGGCGGAAGGTGTGCTGGAGGTCATGCCCGAAGGCGTGGGTTTTCTGCGCTCGTCGGACTACAACTACCTGGCGTCGCCCGACGACATTCTGGTGTCGCAGCAGCTCATCCGCAACCACGGACTGAAAACCGGCGACACCGTTACCGCACGCGTGCGTCCGCCGCGCGACCATGAGAAATATTTCATCGCCGTCAAGGTGCTCGATGTCAACGGACTGACCCCCGACCGGGTGCGCGACCGCATTCCCTTCGAGTCGCTGACACCGCTCTTCCCGCAGGAGAAATTCAAGCTGACGGGACATCCGACAGAGAGTCTCTCCACACGTCTGGTCGACCTATTCACCCCCATCGGAAAGGGACAGCGCGGCTTGATTGTGGCTCAGCCCAAGACCGGTAAAACCACGCTGCTGAAGGAGATAGCCAACGCCATCGCCTACAACCATCCGGAGGTATACCTTATGGTTTTACTTATCGACGAGCGTCCCGAAGAGGTAACCGACATGCAGCGCAGCGTGCGTGCCGAAGTCATCGCCTCGACCTTCGACGAACCTGCCGACCGCCATGTGCGCATCGCCAACATTGTGCTGGAGAAAGCCAAACGTATGACCGAATGCGGCCACGACGTGGTCATCGTGCTCGACTCCATCACCCGTCTGGCTCGCGCCTTCAACACCGTGCAGCCCGCATCGGGCAAGGTGCTGTCGGGTGGCGTGGAGGCCAACGCACTGCAGAAACCCAAGCGTTTCTTCGGTGCAGCCCGTAACATCGAGAACGGCGGTTCGCTCACCATCCTCGCCACGGCACTGACCGAGACCGGTTCGAAAATGGATGACGTCATCTTCGAGGAGTTCAAAGGCACCGGCAACATGGAGCTGCAACTCGACCGTCGTCTCTCCAACAAACGCATCTTCCCCTCCATCGACCTGGTGGCTTCCAGCACCCGTCGCGACGAGCTACTGGTGGAACCCAAGATACTGAGCCGCACACTGGTGCTACGCAACCACCTCACCGATCTCAACCCCATCGAGGCTATGGACTTCTTGATGAAGCACATCCAATACACGCGCGACAACGAGGAGTTCCTGATGACGATGGACAAATAGGGGATAGCCATGCGAAGTTTCGGAAGCGACAACCATTCGGGTATCTGTCCCGAGATATTGAAAGCCATCGCCGATGCCAACGCCGACCATGCGTTGGCCTATGGCGACGACGAATACACGCAACGACTCACCGCACGCATCCGTACCCATTTTGGGGAGACGGCGAGTCCCTATCTGGTATTCAACGGCACAGGTGCCAACATGCTCTGCATCGATGCTATGTGTCGTTCACATGAGGCGGTGGTCTGTGCCGAGACAGCACATATCAATGTCGACGAGTGTGGTGCCCCGCAACGCATCGTGGGCTGCCGCCTGCTCACCGTCGACACCCCCGACGGCAAGCTGACGCCGGCACTGGTACGCACCCGTCTCCACGGCTTCGGCTTCCAGCACCACTCGCAGCCACGGGCCATCAGCATCACCCAACCCACGGAGTTGGGTACCTGCTATACCCTTGACGAGATTCGTGCGCTGGCAGACCTGGCACACGAATACAATATGTACCTCCATATCGACGGCGCCCGTCTGGCCAACGCGGCAGCGACACTGAACTGTTCGCTGCGCGCACTGACGACCGACGCCGGCGCCGACTGTATGTCGCTGGGCGGCACCAAGAACGGACTGCTGATGGGTGAGTGCGCCGTCATCCTCAATCCCGAACTTGACAACCAACTGCCTTATCGTCGCAAACAAATGGCACAGTTGGGTAGCAAGATGCGCTACATGGCGGCACAGATGGATCGCTATCTGCAGGACGACCTGTGGCGACGCAACGCCGAACACAGCAACGCCATGGCGCAACGGCTATACCAGGCAGTCAAAGACCTGCCCGGCATAAGAATCGTTTACCCCGTCGAGGCCAACAGCGTATTTGTGCAACTGGCACGTCCCATCTGGACCAAGCTGCAGGAGGACTATTTCTTCTACGATTGGATTGAGGACGACAACATCGTGCGCTGGATGTGCTCTTTCGACACCACACAGGAGGACATAGACCTGTTTGTCGCCAAACTACAAAGTTTGCTGAAAGAGCAATAAGACCAACTGGTCTTATTCCAATCCCACTAAATATTGCCACACCTGACGGGCCTTGGCAGGTCCGATGACTTGTGCAATGTCGGCTTCGGTCTGCAGCCGCAGCTGCTTGACGGAGCCGAAATGCAGCAGTAGGTCGCGGGCCGTCTTTTCACCTATGCCGGGAATATCGGTGAGCTGGGTGCGGAAAGTGCCCTTACTGCGTTTCTGTTTGTGGAAGGTAATGGCGAAGCGATGCACCTCGTCCTGCATCTGTTCCAACAGATGAAACAACGGGTCGGTGGGTTTCAGTCCAACCACCTGTGGCGGAAAACCGTAGAGCAGTTCCGAAGTATGGTGCCGGTCGTCCTTGGCCAGTCCGGCGATGGGAATATCCAGTCCCAGCTCTCCGTGAATGACACGGTGCGCCACCTCCATCTGACCCTTGCCGCCATCGACGACGACCAGCTGCGGCCGATCCGCTTCGTCCAACTTGCTGTAGCGACGTTGCAGCACCTCGGCCATCGAGGCGTAGTCGTCGCCACCTTCACCACCTTTGATATTGAATTTGCGATAGGCGCTGCGGTTGGGCTTTCCGTTGGTGAAACGCACCATGGCGGCGACGGCGTAGGCGCCCTGGATATGACTGTTGTCGAAACACTCGATATGGACCGGCAGCTCGGGCAGCTGCAACATCTTCTGTATGCGTTCAAGGGCATGCCCTTTGGCGCGCGACAGCGACGCCTCGTCGGGGTTGAGCAGCGCACGTCGGTGTTCGCACTGTGCGCGGTAAGCCTCGACATTGCGCTGAGACAGCTGCAACAGCTGCAAGCGGTCGCCACGTGTGGGCACTGTCTGTTTGAGCCAGGCCTCGGGCAAGTCGGGCACCGGCATGGGTACCACCACCTCCTGTGCCGTGCTCTCGGTCTGGCTGTGCAGGGAGGGGATGACGGTGGCCAGAATTTCTTCGTCGCTCTCGTCGAGCTGCTTGTGTACCTCGCTCGAGAAGCTATAGATGACACTGCCGTTTTTGATACGCATCATGTTGACGTAGGCTATCTTGTCGTCGGAGACGATACTGACCACGTCGACATCTTTGACGTTGGTGTTGACGACTGCCGACCGACTCTGGTAGGCCTCGAGCAGTTGCAGCTTGCGTTTGACCTCCTCGGCCTCCTCGAAGCGCAACGCTTTGGCCAGCTGCAGCATCTTCGTCTTCAGCTCCCGCGTAATGTCGGCAAATTCACCCCGCAGGATGCGACGGATATTCTCAATGTCGGCGTTGTACTCCTCGTAGCGCTGCAGTCCGGCACAGGGTGCCTTGCAAAGTCCGATCTGATGTTTCATGCAGGGGCGCTCGGCCAACTGCACGCTGTCGTCGGTCGGACGTGTCAGCTTGCGGTTGCAGGTGCGGTAGGTGAAGAGTTGCCGGATGATGGCTTCCAGTTCACGCAGGATGCGCTGGTTGGGATAGGGGCCGAAATACTGTCCCTTATGCTGCCGGTTGCGGGTGAAAAGGATGCGCGGATAGTCCTCCTGCGTGATGCAGAGGTAAGGGTAGGTCTTGTCATCCTTCAGCATGCTGTTGTAGCGCGGCTGGTAGCGCTTGATGAGGTTGTTCTCCAACAGCAAGGCGTCGACCTCGGTGGCAACGACGGTGACATGAATGTCGAAAATGTTGCGCACCAACATTTTGATTTTGGGACTCTTCTCGTCGTAATGCGAGAAATAAGAACTGACACGCCGCTGCAGGTTGCGGGCCTTGCCCACATAGATAACACGCCCCGAAGCGTCGAGGTGCTGGTATACACCGGGGGCTTCGGGGATGGTCTTCAATTTGAGCTTGATGCTCTCTATGTTCTTATTGATGGAGACATCTATCACGGCATACTGTCTTATTCAGGATATTCTATCTCGGTGGGCGACAGACGCAGACGCAGCGAGCGGATGCCATTGATATCATAGTAGTGCGTACCCTGTCCCACGGTAATGCTGTGTTCGCCTTCACGATTGAAGCTGAAGCATTCGCGCACACGCTTGTCGACGACGAGCAGTCCGTCACGCCATTCACCTTTCCACGCGCCCGTTCGGTCACGCAAGGTAATGGAGCACGGGAACATACGACGTTCGCCGACAGGCGAGATAACGTTGACATGTATCGGCAGCGAGTTCTCACGATAGCGAGCGGTGTCGACCGACACACAAAGAAACAAATCGTACAACTCTTCGGCGTTTTGGATGTCCACAGTAAAGTTCTCGGGTTCAAAACGGTTCCAGGCGCCCGTGATAGCATGGCTCTCGTCGAAGACAGCTTTATTGCCGCAGGCTGTAAGCAGGGCAAGGCCGCATAACAGCAGGAGTGAAAGAACAGTTCTTTTCATAACAGGCATGTGGGGGAGATCTGAGTAATCTGAGTATTCTGAATATTCCGATGATTCCGATTATTCCTTTTTTCTTTTGATTAATTCTTGTAGAATCTGGATAGCATTGGTGGCGGCACCTTTCCGCAGATTGTCGCCCACCACCCACATGTTAAGTGTGTTGGGCTGACTGAAGTCGCGCCGTAGACGACCCACAAACACCTCGTCGCGCCCCTCGGCCATCATGGGCATGGGGTATTGCTGCTGCGAGGGGTCGTCGCATAGCACGATGCCGGGTGTCTCCGCCAACAGCCGACGCACGTCGTCCAGGTCGTAGTCGCATCGCAACTCAACATTGACCGACTCGCTGTGTCCGCCCACCACCGGCACACGCGCCACGGTGGCGGTGATGGCGATGCTGTCGTCACGCAAAATCTTGCGGGTCTCGTCCACCAGCTTCTGCTCCTCAGTGGTGTAGCCGTCGGTTTGAAAGTCGCCGCCGTGGGGAAAGAGGTTGCGGTGGATGGGGTAGGGGTAGGCCATTGTTTCGGGGGTCTCTCCCGCCTCTTCAGCTTCCAGCTGACGAATGGCTTTCATACCGGTGCCTGTAACGCTCTGGTAGGTAGAGACGACAAGGCGACGGATACCATAGGTACGCTGCAATGCCGACAAGGCCAGCACCATCTGTATGGTCGAGCAGTTGGGATTGGCAATGATGCGATCTCGGTCGGCGACCACCTCCATATTGATTTCCGGAACCACCAAGGGAATGTTCGGATCCTTGCGCCATGCCGACGAGTTGTCGATGACCGTGGTGCCCACCTCGGCGAAACGCGGTGCGTACTGCCGCGAGGCGGCGGCACCCGCCGAGAAAACAGCGTAGTCGGGATGCGCCGCAATGGCATCGTCGACCGACATCACCTGCAATGTGCGTCCGGCAAAGGAGATGGAGCGACCTACCGACCGTTCTGATGCGGCAACAAGAATCTCATGCTGGTCAAGGCCGCGCTCCTGCAGCACTTTCAACATCACACTACCGACAAGTCCGGTAGCGCCCACAACAGCAATCTTCATCGCTTCTTATCTAATCAGCGTAATAGTGCCACGCTTGGTCTGAATGGCGTTGGGATGGATGATATTGGCATAGCGGCACACATAAGTATAGGCGCCGGTCTTGCAAGGTTCACCCTTGGTGTCATTGCCATCCCAGTAGCCGTCGAGCTCTTCGAAATGGCACACCAATTCGCCACGACGATCGTAGATGTACATCTGGAGATAGACAATGCCGACCGTCGAGACAAAGAAGCGGTTGTTGGTCTCCTCGCCCGGAGTGAAAGCATTGGGAATCCAGATATTCTCCTTCAACAAGTGCAGCGTGATGGTGGTATCGTCCGTGCAGCCATAAGGACTATAGACATGCAGGCCGATAATCGCCGAATCCTCGCTGGGGTCGAAGTTGTAATTGGTCATCTGACTCATGCTGACATTGCCATTGGGGAAGAGCCATTCGCGACGATTGGCGCCGATACTGACGTCCACCAACTTGATGTTCAACTGATCAATGGATGCGGAAGAGGGAGTGGCTTCAATTCGAGCCTCCAACGGCATCAAGGTAAAGTTCAGCTGAATGATGCTATCGCATCCATACTGATTCTGCACCACTACCGTGTCGACAGAGGCGGTGGCGGTGTTGCTCTCATAATAGGTCGTTCCGTTGCGCCATGTGAGCGGCTTGCAGTCGATGATTTGGTCAATGGTGGTGCTTACGGGCGACACCTCTAGGTGGAGCGTTTCCACACTGTCGCATCCATGAATGGTATGGAAATGACGGGTATAGTCGCCAGCGGCAACAAACTGCTCATCCCATTTTTCGAAAATCTGGTTGTTGCAGATGGCACCGGCGTAAGCTATCGAATAATTCGGATAGACCTCATAGATAAGGCTGTCGCTACGGATGCAGCCATTGTTGAAGATAACCGTTGTATAAATATGGAAGGTATCGGTTTTGTCTTCCCGCATCGACGTGGTGGCAGGGAACAGCAACGAGGCGCCACCGTTACTAATAACATACTGGTTCTCCGGCACCATGGTGGTTTGTCCATTCTGCGTGTGGGTCACCTCCCAAGTGTAGTTTTCCACGTCATTGCGTGGCGTGGGGAATGAAATATTGAACTGACCTTGCGTACCATAGCAAGCGGCGGCATGGCGGTTGCCAATGGACTGCGGGGTAGCAATCTCATACACGGTGTTGGTATCCACACCAATGCGGATGGTGTCGGTAAGGTAGTAGAAATAACCCGTGGCACCATTATAACGGATGGTAACCTTGTAGGTGGCCGTCTCCGTGGGATAGACATAGCAAGTCATGTGGTCCGAACTGCCATAATAGCCCTCAGCCTGTTGGGCACGGGAATCGTTGGCGTTGACACCAACCTCGATGGAGTCGCCGCTCTCAGTCAGTCGGTACCAGTTGATGGTCTTCACCGTTGTTCCGAGCGGGGTGAAACGCCAGGCTTCCGGCGTGTCGATGTTGTCCTGGAAGGGGTTGCGTCCCGGAGCCATGAAAGCGGAGGTGCCATTGTCGTTGAGAATACCGATGGCGCTCCAGTTACCACCACTTGCCGTACCGTGACTGCGGTGTTTCTTCACATGCACCTCAATCACATTGGTACCCTCCCAAAGAACCACCTGATGCGTGCAGTTGTATGTGGACTGCTCGGAGGAATGGCCAAAGACAGGAACCTGGTTCCAGCTCACCGTAATGTGACGACAAGGGGCCTCTCCGCCCGAGTACTTGAAGACGCCGCGAACAGAGGACTCACTGGAAGGGATGTAGGAGGGGTCCATATCGCTGGCACAGGCCAAGATAGAGTTGGGCCAAGGAAATGCAGTTGGATTTTGCACAGAAGGATTGAGTGGATAATAAGAATCCCACGCATATCCAGAACCCTGTTCCGGTGTAATGGCCGTGTTGAACGACACCAAGCCATTGGCGGCCAAGGTGACGTGGTTCTGCGTCACACCAAAGAACTGGAACGGGAAATCAATATTCAAACCACCCTGGGCGTCCCAAATGTCATCACTGCTGATGGGCAAGTGGATACCCGCCGTGAAAGGCTCTGGCGGATCGTAGGGGATTGATTCCACCAAGTAGGTTCCATTGAAATGCTGCGTAGTAATAAAAGCCTCAGCATTTAACTTCAGCTGTGTCACTCCGCAGTTGACGGCCGTGTCCCAACCATGTGCTGCATATTCAGGACAGGGCGTGTGCATACGCTCTTGAATGGTGACATTGGGGCACTGCGCATGTCCAATGGACATGAAACAGACTGCCAATAACAATGATAGAAATAGTTTCTTCATATTGATATTATTCATTTTCAATAATATACAGAGTATGCAGTATAATCTGCGCTACAAAAGTAGCAAATATTTCTGATAATAACAAAAAAATCGCACCGAAAAAAATCGATGCGACTTTTTGGAAATCTGTTTTTTATACCTGTTCGGACTACTTGTCGATACGCATTTTGTAGAAGGAGCGATAGACAAAGAGCAGCGCGATCAGCAGGAAGACGACACCAAACCAGGGGGCCAGCTTCTGGAATCCAGCACTGATGGCAATCTCCATAGCCAACACACCGAAGAGGGTGGTGAACTTGATGATGGGGTTCAGTGCCACCGACGAGGTGTCCTTGAAGGGGTCGCCCACCGTGTCGCCCACGACACTGGCATCGTGCAGCGGCGTACCCTTGGCCTGCATGTCAACCTCGACAACCTTCTTGGCGTTGTCCCAAGCGCCACCGGCGTTGGCCATATAGACAGCCTGGAAGAGACCAAACACTGCGATGCTGATGAGGTAGCTGATGAAGAGGCAGACAGCGTTCTGACCACCGATACTGGCCGGGCTGGAGAAGCAGGCAAAAGCCAAAGCGAAGCAGAAGATGGCGATGAAGATGTTGATCATACCTTTCTGTGCGTAGTTGGTGCAGATCTTCACCACTTCCTGCGATTTCTCAATGTCAGCCTTCTTGGGAGCATTGGGATCGAGCTTGATGTTGTCCTTGATATAACCCACAGCACGGTTGGCACCCGTGGTAACAGCCTGCATGGAGGCACCGGTGAACCAGTAGATGACGCAGCCACCGAGGATGAAGCCGAGGATGCTATAGGGGTTCAGCAGGTTGAGGATGCTGGCGGGCTCGATGCCGAGGGTCTTCTCGATCATGAGGATGAGGGAGAAAATCATGGTGGTGGCACCCACAACAGCCGTACCAATCAGCACGGGCTTGGCAGTAGCCTTGAAGGTGTTGCCAGCGCCGTCGTTGGCTTCCAGATAATATTTGGCTTTCTCAAAGTCGGGTTTGAAACCAAACTCGCTCTCGATTTCTTTGCGGCTCTTCTCGATGTCATCTTCAATGAGAGAGAGTTCGTAGACGCTCTGGGCGTTGTCGGTCACAGGACCATAGCTGTCGACAGCGATGGTGACAGGACCCATACCCAGCATACCGAAGGCCACCAAGCCAAAAGCGAAGATGGAGTAGTAACTGCCAAACACCTCACCGATACCAAAATAGGTGGAGGCGAAGTAGGCGATGATCATCAGCACGAAGAAGACGAGACCCGTCCAGAATCCGCCGAAGTTACCGGCAACGATACCCGACAGGATGTTGAGCGAAGCACCGCCCTGGTCGGAAGCCTTGACCACTTCCTTCACATGCTTGGAGGTGGGGGAGGTGAAGAGCTTGGTGAACTCGGGAATCAGAGCGGCACCCAGCGTACCACAGCTGATGATGATGGAAAGTGCCAACCAAAGGTTACCCTCGACGCCACCCAAAATGAAGTAGCTGGCGGCAAAGGTACCACAGATGGAGAGAATAGAAGTGATCCAAACCAAAGAGGTGAGGGGTTTCTCAAAGTCGATGTCGTCGGCGTTGCTGTAGCGCACCTTGGCGATGAGCTGGTTGATGTAGTAGGCCAACACAGAAGCAACGATACCGAGAATACGCATGACGAAAATCCAAACCAGCAGCTTGACCTGCATGACAGGATTGGCCACAGCCAGGAGGATGAAGCTCACCAGCGCCACACCGGTCACACCGTAGGTCTCAAAACCATCGGCGGTGGGTCCAATGCTGTCGCCGGCATTGTCACCCGTACAGTCGGCGATAACGCCCGGATTGCGGGGGTCATCCTCGCCAATCTTGAAGACAACCTTCATCAGGTCGCTTCCGATGTCGGCAATCTTGGTGAAGATACCGCCAGCGATACGCAGGGCGCTGGCACCGAGGCTCTCACCGATAGCGAAGCCGATGAAGCAGCTGCCAGCCAGATGCTCGGGCATGAACAACAGGATGAACAGCATCAGCACCAACTCGATGCAGATAAGCACAATACCGATGCTCATACCGGCACGCAGCGGGATGTTGAGCAGGTCGAGCGGTTTGCGACGCAGAGAGGCAAAGGCCATGCGGGCGTTGGCAAAGGTGTTCATACGCACACCAAACCAAGCCACACCGTAGGAGCCCAGGATGCCGATGACAGTCCACAGCAGAACCAGCAGGACGGAACCCAGCGGCATGTGCTGCAGCACACCAAAATAAAGGGCCATGGCTGCACCGATGAAGACAAAAAGCAGGATGAGAAACTTACCCTGCTGCTTCAGGTAGGTGGAGCAGGTCTTGAAAATCACGTTGCCGATTTCCAGCATTGATCGGTGGGCCTTCAGTTTGCGGACCTGGCCAAACTGCCAGAAGCCGAAGATAAGACCCAAGACTACGACCAGAAATCCCCAATAAAGGATTCGCGCGTCACCGGACGAGGCAAAACCCTCCGGCATTTCCAAATCCGCCTCACTGGCAAAGCTAACCAAGGGCAATGCCATCGTGAGAAGAGTTGCAAAAAGTTTTTTCATATTAAAAGTATTAGAATGTCCGTCAATACAAGTTCAGACGTAATTAATTTGCAAAGGTAAGACTTTTTGAGAAAAAATGAAAAAAAATAGTAAATTTGCATTTTGTTCAAGATTTTTTATCCATCTTTATTTTTCTAACACTCTTCAAACGACCGATTTATGGACATCTGCGCTCAACTTCAAGAAAACATTGCCAACGCGCTCCACACATTATATAATATAGATACTCCCGCCAAGGAGGTGGTTATCCAGGCCACAAAGAAAGAATTTGAGGGCGACTACACCTGGGTGGTGTTCCCCTTTGTGAAGAAGGCGCGCAAAGCCCCCGAAGCACTGGCCAACGAGGTAGGCGCCGCCGTGAAAGAGCAGATGCCCGGCATCGACAACTACAACGTTGTCAAAGGCTTCCTCAATTTTTCGGTAGCCAACGACTACTGGGTCCACTTTGTGGACGAGCACTGTCGTGAGGAGCGTTATGGAATGAAGAATGCCGCCGCCGATGCCAAACCGGTGGTGGTGGAATATTCGTCGCCCAACACCAACAAGCCGCTGCACCTCGGACACATCCGCAACAACCTGCTGGGCTGGGCGGTGAGTGAGCTGCTGGATGCCAACGGCATGAATGTGAAGCGAGTGAATCTGGTCAACGACCGCGGCATACATATCTGCAAGTCGATGCTGGCCTGGCAGCGCTACGGCAACGGTGAGACACCGGCGTCGAGCGGCATGAAGGGCGACCATCTGGTGGGCAAATATTATGTCGAGTTCGACAAACATTATAAAGAAGAGGTGTCGCAGCTGATGTCCGAAGGCCGCACTGAGGAGGAAGCCAAGCAACAGGCGCCGCTGATGCAGGAGGCACAGCGGATGCTCAAGTTGTGGGAAGAGGGCGATGCCGAGGTGCGTGAGCTGTGGAAGACCATGAACGGCTGGGTCTACGAAGGTTTCGACGAGACCTACCGCAAACTGGGTGTCGGCTTCGACAAAGTCTATTACGAGTCCAACACCTATCTGCTGGGCAAGGAGCTGGTGCAGAAAGGTTTGGATATGGGTGTGCTGTTCCGCAAGGAGGACGGCAGCGTGTGGTGTGACCTCACCGCCGACGGACTGGATCAGAAATTGTTGCTGCGCAAAGACGGCACATCGGTCTATATGACCCAGGATTTGGGTACGGCGCTGCTGCGTCACAACGATTTCGGTGCCGACCGACTGATTTATGTGGTGGGCAACGAGCAGGACTACCATTTCAAAGTATTGAAACTCATCCTGGGAAAACTGGGATTCGACTGGGCCGACCAGGTCTATCACCTCTCTTACGGCATGGTGGAGCTGCCCAACGGCAAGATGAAATCGCGCGAGGGTACTGTCGTCGACGCCGACGACCTGATTGCCGAGATGGAGCAGGACGCCGCCGAGATGTGCCGCGAAAAAGGCAAGTTGGACGACATGAGCGAAACGGAGCAGCAACATCTGTTCCATATCCTGGCTTTGGGAGCACTCAAATACTTTATTTTGAAGGTGGACCCCACCAAGAACATGCTGTTCAACCCCGCCGAGAGTATCGATTTCAACGGCAACACGGGTCCGTTTATCCAGTATACTCACGCCCGCATCCGCAGCATTGTGCGCAAGGCCGAGGCTTCGCAAATCAAACTGGAGATAGGGGAGGGGAGCCTTGCGCTGACCGCCAAGGAGCGCGAGGTTATCAAATCGCTCCACGACCTGCCCGACGTGGTGGGACAGGCTGCAGCCGCCCACAGTCCGGCCATGATTGCCAACTACGCCTACGATTTGGCCAAGAACTTCAACAGTTTCTATCAAGATACGCCCATCTTGCGTGAAGAGAACACGGCACTCAAGCAGTTCCGCGTGGTACTCTGCGCCATGGTGGCCAACGCCTTGAAGAACACGATGAAAATTCTGGGCATCGAAGTCCCGGAAAGAATGTAAAGGAATTGGACCCATTAGACTAATTAGACCAATTGGACTAATAGAACCAATTAGTCCAATTAGACCAATAAGACCAATTAGTCCAATAAAACCAACCAAACAATAACCGCCAACCCATTTACTCATGCCTTTTACAGCACAGCAGACCGTTCGTTCGATGGAGTGCGATGCCACTGACCACCTTAGTATCAAGGCATTGGCACGTTATTTTCAGGATGTAGCCGAAGGTCACGCCTCATCGCTTGACAATGGTTACGATGCTCTGATACACACCGGCAGAGCCTGGGTTATCTGCAGAATGTACCTGCAGATCAAACAGATGCCCAAATTGAACGATTCGGTTATGTTAAATACATGGCCAAGGAAGAACACGGGACTGTTTGCGGTGCGTGACTATGAACTGTGCGACGACCAGGGGGCACTGATGGTTTCCGGAACAGCGTATTGGGCCGTTATCAATTTCCAAACCCGTAGGGTAGAACGTTTCCGCGATGATATGATGGGCCGTTATACGCTTGAATCGCGCCAAGCCACTGACATGGATTCGCTGGACAAGTTACGTCATCCAGAATTTCAGGATTCAGATTTGGTGGCACGGATTATCGCCGAACCCTCGTTCATTGATCACACACATCACGTCAACAACGCCGAGTATTTGCGTATCATTTCCGACTATCTGCCGTTTGACTCATTTAACGTGCAGAACCTGTGCATCCAGATTGATTACATCCAGGAGACCGCCCAAGGCGACACGTTATCAGTTTTCCGTAAACAAGTCGAGAAGACGACCTGGTTCCAAATAAGCAACTCTCAGGGAGTTTCGGTTGTAGCCAAGGTTTGGGGGATTTGAGATAGGTGGGGCTAGAAGTTCTAGTAGTTCTAGATGTTCTAGAAATTCTAGAAATTCTAGAAGTTCTAGGAATTCTAGATTTTCTAGATTATCTAGAAATTCTAGATTAACTAGGTAGTTCTAGATTATTTTGGATTAGGTTATCTAGTGGGGTATATTTTGCATCTTTTATTTAACATAACCCGCATTCTGAATTATATAAAAATAACAAAAATGCCAGCCAACCGCTGGCATTTTTGAGGATTATTATTGAATAACTATTTAGTTGTTGCTGTTGGCTTGGGCTTGGATCTGGCTGATGCGGGCGTTGATGGGTTTCAGGTCCTCATACATTTCCAGACGAACGTAGATGTTCTTGAGTGCATTCAAGCAGTTGTACAGATTGGCACGCTGCATCTTCTGTGCTTCAGCATCCAGGCCGTCGATGTACGTGATGGCTGCGTTGAAATACTGAATCGACTGACGGAAGAATTCCTTGGATTCCTCATTGAGTTTCTCAGACAAACCGGACTCGTCGTCGATGGGCACTGCATTGGCGGCATCCAGTTTGTCGACGCCACGGTTGTAGATCATCGAACCCAGACCGAAGTTGGCTTCGAACTGATTGGGACGCAGAGACAGCGACTCTTCATACTTGGCTTTGGCGCCGTCATAGTCCTGGGTCTCGACGAGAATACCAGCAGCAGCGCTCAACAGACCCTCATAGACAGCGGGATTATCCTTGCTGAGGTTGATGGCCTTGTTAATCTCCTCACGACCATTCTCCACATTGCCCGTCAGCAGATAGGCCTCAGCCATCATCAACGACGAGTTGTAGTCGTTCGGGCAGTTCTTGGCATAAGTCTTGGCCAGCTTCATGGCCTCAACGGTGTCCTTCTGCTCCTTGTAGAGGTCAAACAGCGTGCGATAAACAACCTGCTTGTCGGTCTTGGTGCGGACCAGCGGCTTGAAATATTTCAGCACATTTTCGTTGTTCTTGAGATTCTTGGACGAGAGACCGGCCAGATAATAAGCATCCATGACAAACTTGCGGTCACCGGAGGCGTTAAAAACCTTGATGGACTCCTCGCAGAGCTGGATGGCTTTCTCGAAGTCGTTGTTATCGTTATAAGCGGACACGGCACGGGTGTAATACTCGTTACCAACATAACGCAGCACCGAGTTGTTGCGGTCGGCATATTCGTTGTCGGTGTCGAGCTCCTTGCAACGCATGGCGGCGTTCAAGGCCTTCTCCAGCCAAGTGTGGTAGACCGAAGTGGGATCGTCGGCCAGCTTGTTGAATTTGGATTTCTTGTTGGTTGAGATGTCCGCACCAATCTGGCTGTAGATCAGTCCGGCATAATACCAGGTCTTGGCATCGTTCTTGGTGCTCTCATGCTCGCATGCGGCATCAATCTCTTTCATAGCCTTGTCGAGGTATCCTTTTTTCATGTCCTGTGCGGCACTCTGGACGTTCAGCGTCTGAGCCATCGTCGAAAAACCGAAAGCCAGACAGGCCACAATCATGGTGAGTTTTTTCATATTAAGGATGTTTTAAATAGGTTATTTGTGATATTAGTATCCAATTAATAATTATTCTTGCGCTTCAGGAGCATTGTCGGCCGTGTTCTCGGGATTGCCCTCCGTCACACCGTCGACGGCATCCATTGCTTCGGCAGACTCCTCATCGTCCTGCGGGTCGGCGGGAACCGACACGATGGAGGCGATGTTGTCCTTGCCACGGAGGTTAATCAGTTTCACACCCTGGGTGGCGCGACCCATCACACGCAACTCTTCAACCTTCATGCGGATAGCGATACCCGAACGGTTGATAATCATGATGTCGTTCTCGTCGTTGACATTGGCAATGGCGATAAGGTCGCCCGTCTTCTCGGTAATCTGCATGGTTTTCACGCCCTTGCCGCCACGGTGTGTGGTACGGTAGTCGTCCAAAGCCGAGCGTTTTCCATAACCCTGTTCCGAAACCACGAGGATGTCGCTGTCGGGATTATCGACACAGAGCATATTGATAACGAAATCGTCGTCGCCATCGAGGGTGATACCCTTGACACCCGACGCGCCACGTCCCATCTCGCGGAACTCTTCCTCCGGACAACGCATCACCTTACCCTTGCTCGACGCCACCAAAATCTCGTTGTTGCCGTCGGTCAAACGGGCGGTAATCAGCTCGTCGCCTTCGCGGATGCCCACGGCGATGATACCGTTGACACGAGGACGCGAATAGGCTTCGAGCGTGGTCTTCTTAATGATACCGCGCTTGGTGCACATGACGATGTAGTGATTCTGGATATACTCCGCATCGGTCAACGTCTTCACATTGACATAGGCCTTCACCTTGTCGCCCGGTTCCAGATTGATAAGGTTGAGGATGGCGCGACCTTTGGAGTTCTTCTCCCCTTCTGGAATCTCGAAGGTACGCAGCCAGTAGCAGCGACCCTTCTCGGTGAAGAAGAGGATGTAATTGTGGTTGGTGGCCGTAAAGATATGCTCCACAAAATCCTCGTTGCGGACCGAAGAACCCTTGGAGCCGACACCTCCCCTACTCTGCGTGCGATATTCGGAGAGCAGTGTGCGCTTGATATAGCCCATGTGGGAGATGGTGATAACAACCTGGTCGTCGGGGATGGTGTCCTCGATACGGAAATTGGCAGCATCGTATTCGATACGGCTCTTACGCTCGTCGCCGTATTTCTCGCGGACTTCCACCAACTCGTCGGCAATCACCTGCATCAGGACATCATGGTTGGCTAAAATCTCCTTGCAACGAGCGATGAAGCGCATCTTCTCGTCGTATTCGTCCTGCAGCTTTTGACGCTCGAGACCGGTCAGCTGACGCAGACGCATCTCGACGATAGCCTGGGCCTGAATCTCAGAAAAGCCGAACTTCTCCATCAAGCCGCTGCGGGCCTGTTCGACGGTCTCGGAAGCACGGATCAGCGCGATAATCTGATCAATAATGTCGAGTGCTTTGAGGAAGCCTTCCAAGATGTGGGCACGTTTCTCGGCCTCGGCCATGTCGAAACGGGTGCGACGGGTGACCACCTCCTCGCGGTGCTCGATGAAATTGCGGATAAGATCCTTCAGGTTGAGCAACATCGGACGGCCATGGACCAAGGCGATGTTGTTGACTGCAAAGGAGCTCTGCAGCTCGGAGAGCTGGAACAGCTTGTTGAGAATCACCTTCGGCATCACATCGTGACGCAGGAAGTAGACCACACGGATACCGTCCTTGTCCGACTCGTCGCGGATGTCGGTGATGCCGACAATCTTTCCGTCCTTCACCAGCTGAGCCTGCTTCTTGATCATCTCCGCCTTGTTGACGCCATAAGGCACCGAGTGGGCGACGATGATATTGCGGTCCTTCGAGTCGGTTTCGATGGTTGTCTCGGCACGCATAATCACGCTGCCTCGACCCGTCATGAAAGCCTCGCGCACGCCATTGTAGCCATAGATGATGCCACCCGTCGGGAAGTCGGGTGCTTTGACATACTTCATCAACTCCTCGATGGCAATATCGGGATTCTTGATGTAGGCCAGACAGCCGTCCATCACCTCACGCAGGTTGTGGGTCGGCATATTGGTAGCCATACCGACGGCGATACCGTTGGAACCGTTCACCAACAGGTTGGGGAAACGGGTCGGCAGCACCGAAGGCTCCTCGCGGTCGTTGTCGTAGGTGGGCACCATGTCCACCGTGTCCTTCTTGATGTCAGCCAAAAGTTCGTTGGCCATCTGCGCCATACGGACCTCCGTGTAACGCATAGCCGCCGCGCCGTCGCCGTCGATGGAACCGAAGTTACCTTGGCCGTCGACCAGGCAGTAGCGCATCGCCCAGTCCTGAGCCAGACGCACCAGTGCGCCGTAAACCGACGAGTCGCCGTGGGGGTGATACTTACCCAGCACTTCACCGACGACAGAAGCCGACTTCTTATAGGCAGTATTGTAGAACAGTCCCATGTCGTTCATCGCATAGAGGATACGACGGTGGACAGGTTTGAGACCATCACGAACATCGGGGAGTGCACGTGCAACAATAACCGACATTGCATAGTCAATGTAGGCGGTTTTCATCGTGGTTTCGATGTCTACTTTCGTGATTCTTTCGTTTTCTGATATCATTCTTCAGTAAGTTTAGTTGAGACACATCCCCTGTCCGGGGATTAAGATGCAAAGTTACGAAAAAATGCCGTTACAGGAGCCTTTATATAATATTAAATAGAACCTATTTTATTAACATTTTTCCACACTTTTCCCACGCAAGGGTTCGGAAAACCTACAATCATGGTGAATTAAACATTAGGGTGTTGAAAATAAGGGGCAAGGGAGCACCGTTCCCAATGCATTTCTGTCTACTTTTGCAGCATGGATAATGTAAGCGAAGACGTCAAACGCGTTGTCACCAATGCGCGCGACGAAGCCATCCGGCTGAAAAACGGCTCCATTGGAGTCGAGCACATCTTTTTAGGTCTGCTGCGCGAGACCGACTGCACTGCCGTACACGCACTCGAAGAGTTGGGTGTCGACCTATCGGCCATCCGGGTACGCATCGAGAACTCCATCGGACAAGTCAACTCCGACATCCGTTTCACGCCCGACAGCGAACTGCCGCTGCTCCGACAGACGGAGACGGTGTACCGTCGCAGCTATCTGGAGTCCATCAAGATGAAGTCGAAGGAAATCTTCACCGAACATCTGATGCTCGCCATTCTGACCGAGCGCGACAACCTGGTGTCGCAACTGCTGGAACGGGAAAACGTCGACTACGAGCGTTTCGCCCGTCAGGTGCGCAACATGAACGGCCTACCCGAGGAGAATGTGTCGGACTCGATGAACAACGTTGATGACGACGACGAGTACTCGCCCTACCCTGACCCGGAACGCGAAGCCGCCAACGCCGCACAGGGACAGGCGCCCAAGACGCCGGCTTTGGAAAACTTCGGACGCGACCTCACCGATGCGGCCCGCAAAGGTAAGTTGGATCCCATCGTGGGACGGGAGAAAGAGTTGCAGCGCATCGCCCAGATTCTCTCCCGCCGCAAGAAGAACAACCCCATCTTGATTGGCGAGCCCGGCGTGGGCAAATCGGCCATCGCCGAAGGGCTGGCGTTGCGCATTATCGAGGAGAAGGTGCCCCGCTCGCTCTACCACAAGCGCGTCATCGCTCTGGATTTGGCCTCGCTGGTGGCCGGCACCAAATACCGCGGCCAGTTCGAGGAACGCATGAAAGCCATCCTGAACGAGTTGGAGAGCCACGACGACATTATCCTCTTCATCGACGAAATCCACACCATTGTCGGCGCCGGCAGCGCCAGTGGATCGCTGGACGCCTCCAACATGTTCAAACCGGCACTGGCACGTGGCGAAATACAGTGCATCGGTACCACAACCCTCGACGAATACCGCCAGTATATCGAAAAAGACGGCGCACTGGAACGCCGCTTCCAGAAGATACTCGTCGAACCCGCCACCCCCGAAGAGACCCTGCAAATTCTGCAGCAGGTCAAGGACCGCTACGAAGACCACCATCTGGTACGTTATACCGACGAGGCGCTGAAAGCCTGTGTCGACCTCACCGAACGCTACATCAGCGAGCGTTTGCTGCCCGACAAAGCCATCGACGCTTTGGACGAGGTGGGTGCCCGTGTGCGCCTGGCCCACGTCGAGACACCCGATGACCTGGTGCAGATGGAGCATGAGCTCGACGACATCAACAGCCGCAAAGAGGCTGCCAAGAGCCAACGGCTCTACAACGAGGCAAAAGAGTTGCGCGACGCCGCCCGGGCGTTGTCGGCCCGCATCGAGGAACGAAAAAAACACTGGGAGGAGGAAGAAGAACGCAACCGTCCCAATATCACCGAGAACGACGTCGCCGAGGTAGTCGCCATGATGACTGGCGTCCCCGTGCAGCGCATCGCCGAAAGCGAAAGCACCCGACTGCTCTCCATGGAGAGCGAGCTGCGCGGTGTGGTGGTGGGACAAGACAACGCCATCGAGCAGATAGCCAAAGCCATCCGACGCAGTCGCGCCGGACTGAAAGACCCCAACCGACCCATCGGCAGCTTCCTGTTCCTGGGTCCTACCGGTGTCGGCAAAACCTACCTGACCAAAGTGCTTGCGCGCTATCTCTTTGACAGTGAAGCCGCCATGGTGCGCATCGACATGAGCGAATACATGGAGAAATTCGCCGTCAGCCGTCTGATAGGAGCGCCTCCGGGATATGTGGGCTACGAAGAGGGCGGCCAGCTCACCGAGCGCGTGCGCCGCAAACCCTACAGCATCGTGCTGCTCGACGAGATTGAGAAGGCGCATCCCGACGTCTTCAACGTGCTGCTGCAGGTGCTCGACGATGGCATGCTCACCGACGGAACGGGTCGCAAGGTGGACTTCAAGAACACCATCATCATTATGACCTCCAACATCGGCAGCCGTCAGCTGAAAGACTTCGGCACCGGCGTCGGCTTCGCCACCTCGGCCCGCATCGCCGAGAAAGAGGCCCTGCAGCGCGACGTCATCGAGAAATCGCTGAAGAAAACTTTTGCGCCGGAATTCCTCAACCGCATCGACGACATCATCTACTTCAACACGCTGCAACGTGAAGACATCCACAAGATTATCGACATTGAGTTAAAGGGACTGTTCGGACGCATCAAGAAGATGGGCCACGGTGTCGAGATGGACGAATCCGCCAAAGACTTCATCCTCCAGAAAGGCTGGGACGAACAGTATGGCGCCCGTCCGCTGCGCCGCGCCATCCAGCGCTACATCGAAGACCCGCTGGCCGACTACATCATCCGTGCCGCCCTGCTGCCCGGCGACAATGTGAAAATCTCCGCCGCCAACGACGAAGTTGTCTTCGATATCGAGAAAGGCGAGATGTCGCAAAACTTGATGCAGGCCGTCAACGACGCCCCCAAAGAGGTGGCCTCCGAACTGGAAGAGGAAGTGGCCGAGGTTTAGACTGACCAAACCACCTTATCGTTTCCGAAGACAGAACGCTATCACCTCATCCGTGTGGTTCGCCAACGGCGGTTGTCCCACTTGGTGAAAAAAATAGGCACTGAACCCGCCGATGTTGTACTCCAACACGACGGGTTTACCCTTTTCGTCAAGGGTAATATCCAATGCCAGCAGGTGGTGGTCGGGTATCGTCGCCGCCACACGGTGCGCCAGCGCCAGCACCTCCTGCCAATGGGGGACAGTAAACGTCTGTCGGCTTACATCCACCCCATTCCATACGCTGCGACCACGGCCCTGCACATCGAAGAACGTGCGATGCAGGGTGCCACTCTCCAGATCGACGCCCACATAGCAGCCGCCGGCGGAAGTGTTGTCGACCACCGCCCCCTCAGGCCCCACACGCAGCACAGCGCCTGTCACCGTGCTTTGTCCGTCGACCACCGATCGGTAGACCGCCAGCCGCAACGTACTGACGGCCGTCGAACAGAACTGCTGCATAAAAGGATGCGGCACGATACACTCCTGCAGGATCCAATCGGTGCCATATCCCAGCAGAAAAGCCTTGTCGAGCATTTGTCCGCCCGCATCACGGTAGCCATCCCCCACCCTGTCGAACTTCATAACACGTTCGCCGCAGGAGCTGCCCATGGCGGGTTTCAGTATCAGCGAAGTGTAGTGGCAGTCCACCAGCGCCGCCTCCACGGTTCCCACCAGCGGTCGGCGACACACATCGCTGATTTCGCCGCCCTTCATGCGACATAGCACCGTTGCCGGCAGACAGCCGTCGCCCAGATACAGCGCAAAACGGTTCTTGTCCTCATATTCGTCCCACAACGCCAGCGGATTGATGCAGGGCTCTATCTGGTTGTGCAGGATGTATTCCGGCACAATATCGGCCGTCGGACCGCAGAAGCGACTGTAGTAACGATAGCTGTATGGCTCCACATGTTGCGACAGTTGTCGCCAGCGGTTCAGATAAGCCTCCTCCCCTTCCGCCTGGCCGCAGTCGCAGCCGTCGCGCTGCAGCAACCGACGGTAGTAGCGTCCGAAGTACCAACTATCGTAACGCGCTTTGCCAATGATATTTTTAACGATTGCGAACATGGTACTCCTTTAGTGAACAATCATTTCGTCGGTAAAAATCCAGGCCTTCTGACCGGCGGCACGGTGCCAGGCGGGTATTTCGGGCAACGGCTCGGCCACCACGCGCAGATAGCGGGTTGTGAACACCTGGTCGCCGCTTTCGTCAGACGGTTGCACAGCGGAACGTACCCAATCGGGAAACCAGAAAAAGAAAGTCCGGATACTGGGTGTGGCCAATATCTCTGGATTCTCGGGAAATTCCTCGTTCAGCAACTGCCACTGCTCGCCGTCGTTCGAGGCATAAAAAGCCACACGTCGCGGCAGGAAAATCCAAGATAGCGGATAGAAATAAAAATCCATCGACACGCTCTCCAGCTCCGTTGGCTCACCGAAATCCATCACCGCATCCAGCGTGTCGCCCCAGAGCCCCATCCAGTTGTGGCGGTAGTCCATGATACCCACCTTCCCGTCGGCAATGCCGGTCTTGTCGTAGGGCGCCGTTGCGGGCTTGCGGAGCGTTACCGGCGGATAAACCGACTTGTTGTTGTAGTCCAGTTTTTCGATATAGGCATGGATGGTGGCATAGTAGTCGTCCGGCGAGATACCCATCTCCATCATCTGCGGAACCTCGAAATGATGCAAATCGGTAATAATGGAATCCAAATACACAAACAGCAGCACCTCCAACGCCGCCTGCAGGCTGTCCCTGCCCGTGTAGCGATACAGGTCATATCCCGCCGCCAGTTCTATCCGGGCAAACTGCAGCGCCATATTGAAAAACTTGAGCCGGTCCACCGTGACGTAATTGGCCACCGCAAAAGCCTGGTGCATCAGCGTGTCGTATTGCTGCATCCGCTCCGCGGAGAGGTAGCTGTCGGCAGCATCGACAGGAAAGCCATAAATATCCAGCCGTTGTCCGCTTTGCAGGAGCGCTGTGGTCATGGTGTCGACAATTGCCTTGACATAGCGGCCTGCCGTACCGTAGTAGCCTTGATAAAAATCGGCCATTACGGAGTCGATGTCGACATCCGGATTCCATAACAGCTTCGCTATCATGTAGCAGCGGATATCCATCCACGAGGTGACATTATCGGCGCCGCTGGCCTGCTCAAACATCATACCCACCCCGTTGTCGCGGAAAAACTGCAGGTTGGGCTGCAGCACGTGGAGGTTGGGAAAGGGATTCCAGAAATTGCGGAACTGTACGACATAATCCCAAAGATACAGTTGTGCGTGGGCCGGTCCCGACGTCAGGCGGTGCCAGTCCTCCATATCCTTGCGGAAATCAGCGGCATGGGACGAGGAGGCGATAGACTGCTCCCGACCTACCTCGATAGGACAAAGCATAACCATCACATTGCTGTCGGGGACTATCCTATGGGTCGGAGCCTGACGGGTGTACTGGTAGGCCAACGTGGCGATGGTCTTATCGGGAAACCGACGCGCCACCTGGTTGACAAAATGCAGCAGTGTGCCGCTCTGTCCGCCATAGAGGCTGTCCATCCGCCGGCAATCGTCGCACTGGCAGGCGTTGTAGTTGTCGTTGGGCGACACCGCCCATATCCGCTTCTGCGGAAACGCCGCCATCGTGTCGGCCAGCCGCTGACAGAGCGCCTCCAGCACCTCGGGGTTGGAGAGACACAGCTGGCCGTCGCGGCTGCGGCGACCGTTGTTCAGCGAGTACCACTCGGGGTGGCTGTCGAAATACTGGGCGGGAGGAAGCAGATCTTTGAACGTGTGCACATACATGCCCCATTGCGCCTCGCGGTCGGCCTCGGTGTGCAGATGGTGCCAGTCGGCATAGCGCCGGCTGTGGTTGGGATAGTAGTAGGCCACCTCGCGATAAGCGAATGCGGGATTTTCTATAATATGAAAATCGGGAATGGCGGATTGCATCGTCCCGTCAATATCGGGGACAACCAACGCCGTGGGGGTGTAGAGCCGATAGCCCAACTGCTCCAAGAAAGCGTAGACGGCATACAGCGTCCCCTTCTCCCCTTTGCCCATCAGATACAGACGGTTGCCGTCGCCGATGATGAGATAGCCGTCGTCGCGCAGCGAATCCTTCGCCTGCCGTACTGCCAGCGGTCCGTGGTGTATCGCAGCCATTCGTCCCAAAAATAGAGTGGGCGCGGATGCGGTGTCCACCGCACCGTCGTCTATCCCAACGCGCAGGGTCTCCACCCCGCCGGCACGCAGCAGCCTGCAGAGTTCGTCGGCCGCATAGCGGTCGGCCTCCGCACTCACCACACGCCACGCTTGCTGGGCTTGTCCCACGGCAGCCACCGTCAACAGCAGCGCCAGCAGCAGACACCTTCTCATTCGGACAGCGAAAACAGGCATATCTCGTAACGTTTAAGGTTTAAGGTTTAACGTTTAATGTGTTTCTGGTTTGATATTCTATTATTTTTGCAATAAAGCATTGTTACACTTTATTATTAAACCATTACTTAATTGGTTAATAAAAAAGGCACCCGCTGTCGAGCGGGTGCCTTGCGGTTCATCATTCGATTATTCAGCCCACACGGCCTGCAGGTTGCGGTCGCCGTATGCGTCGTCAATCTTGCTGATGGTCGGCCAGTACTTCTCGCAGTGCGGCTGCGGGAAAGCGGCCTTCTGGCGGCTGTAGGGATAGCTCCACTCGTCGGCGCAGACCACCTGCATCGTGTGCGGTGCGTTGGCGATGGGGTTGTTCTTCTCCTCATACTTGCCGGTCATCACATCGTCAATCTCCTGACGGATGGCAATCATGGCGTCGCAGAAACGGTCAAGCTCGCTCAGCGGCTCGCTCTCGGTGGGCTCCACCATCAAGGTGTTGTGCACCGGGAAAGCCACCGTCGGAGCGTGAAAGCCATAGTCGTCGAGACGGCGGGCAATGTCGCCCACGCCAATCTTCAGGCTGAACTCGTTGAAATCGACAATCATCTCGTGACCGCACATACCGTTGCGGTTCGTATAGAGAATCTTGTAGTACTTCTGCAGACGGGCGCGCAGGTAGTTGGCGTTGAGGATGGCGTGCGTCGTAGCCTCGCGCAGACCCTCGCCACCCAGCATCAGCAGATAGCCGTAGGTGATCGGCAGCAACATCGCGCTGCCGTAGGGGGCTGCCGCCATCGTGTTGCCCTTGCTGCCGCCCACTTCCACCACGGGGTGCGTGGGCAGGAAGTCGACCAGCTTCTCGCTGACGCAGATCGGACCCACACCGGGACCGCCGCCGCCGTGAGGCATCGCGAAGGTCTTGTGCAGGTTCAGGTGGCACACGTCGGCACCCATGTGGCCGGGGCTCGTGATGCCCACCTGGGCGTTCATGTTCGCACCGTCCATATAGACGAGGGCGCCCATGCTGTGGATAATATCGATAATCTCCAGAATACCCTCCTCGAAAGCACCGTGCGTCGAGGGATAGGTAATCATCAAGCAGCTGAGGGTATCCTTGTATTCGGTCGCTTTGGCACGCAGGTCGTCGATGTCCACATCGCCCTTGTCGTTGCACTTCACCACCACCACCGTCATGCCGGCCTTGGCGGCGCTGGCGGGGTTGGTGCCGTGGGCCGAAGCCGGAATCAGGCACACATTGCGCTGCGGCTGACCGTTGGCAATGTGGTAGTTGCGGATAACCGTCAGACCGCTGTACTCGCCAAAGGCACCCGAGTTAGGCTGCAGCGAGCAACCGGCAAAACCGGTCACCACCGCCAACTGCTTCTCAATGTCGTGGATCATCTCCAGATAGCCCTCGGCCTGATCGGCGGGCACAAAGGGATGCAGACCGCCAAACTTGCTCCAGCTCAGCGGCAGCATCTCGGCGGCGGCGTTCAGCTTCATCGTGCAGCTGCCCAGCGGAATCATGGCGCGGTTCAGCGACAAGTCTTTCTCCTCCAGACGCTTGATATAGCGCATCATCGAGGTCTCGTCGTGGTAGCTGTTGAACACCTTCTTGGTCAGATAGGCGCTCTGGCGCTTCAGCTCGGCGGGGATAGCCTCGTCGGCAAACTTACCACAGCAGCCCTTGCACTCCAGCGCGGCGGCCTTCTTGCCGGCGGCTTCGGCCAGGCAGGCCACAATAGCGTCGAGGTCACACTTCTCGGTCGTCTCGTCGATGCTGATGCCGATGCACTCGTCGCAGATATAGCGGAAATTGATTTCATGTTTCAGCGCCACCTCGCGCACCTTGGCGGTCGGCACGGGGCACTGCAGCGCCAGCGTGTCGAAATAGACGCGGTTGTGCTGCTTGTAGCCATACTGCTCCAGCTCCATGGCCAAACGGTGGGCGCGGGCGCAGATACGCGTCGCAATCTCGCGGATGCCTTCGGGACCGTGCCACACGGCATAGAAACCGCTCATATTGGCCACCAGGGCGGCGGCGGTGCAAATATTCGACGTAGCCTTGTCGCGCTTGATATGCTGTTCTCGCATACCCAACGCCATACGCAGGGCGGGATTGCCCTTCACATCGACGCTCCAGCCGATGATACGGCCCGGGAACGCACGCTTGAAAGTCTCGGTGAAAGCGAAGAATCCGGCATGCGGGCCGCCGAATCCCATCGGCAGACCGAAACGCTGGGCATTGCCCACCGCACAGTCGGCACCCATCTCGCCCGGGGTCTTCATCAGCGCCAGCGCCATCAGGTCGGTGGCCATACCCACAAAGATACCCTTCTCGTGGCACTTGGCGATAAACGATGTCCAATCCTGCGCCTCGCCAAACTGGTTCGGGTACTGCACAAAAGCGGCAAAATAGCTGGCGTCGAGCTCCGTCTGGGCCGCTTTGCCCGTCACAATCTCGATGCCGCGCGGAGCGGCGTTGGTCTGCATCACGGCCAAAGTCTGCGGCAGCACACCCTCGTCCACAAACATCTTGCACACGCCATCCTTCACGGCCTGGCGCGAGCGGCTGTTGTAGAACATAATCATCGCCTCGCCGGCGGCCGTCGCCTCGTCCAGCAACGAAGCGTTGCTCAGCGGCATACCCGTCATCTCGGCCACCATGGTCTGGTAGTTCATCAAAGCCTCCAAACGGCCCTGGCTAATCTCGGTCTGATACGGCGTATAGCTCGTATACCAGCCCGGATTCTCAAACACATTGCGCAGAATCACGGCCGGCGTCACCGTGCCATAGTAGCCCATACCGATATAGGTCTTGTACATCTTGTTCTTCTGGGCCAGGCTGCGGCAGCGGTTCAGGAACTGGTATTCACTCAATCCTTCTCCCAGCGGCATCGGCTCCTTCAAACGGATGGCGGCAGGCACTGCCTTGTCAATCAATTCGTCCATCGACGCCACGCCGATGGTTTCCAGCATCTTCTTCTCGTCGGCAGCAGCGGAAACACCATTGTGCCGAGCGGTAAAATTCTTGCTAATCATATAATAGTCAATTAAATATTACAATAATTCCACTTAACTTGGAAAGTATAAAAGTACGAAAAAAAATGAAAAGTGCAGGTAAAAATCTTTCACCCTACCCTTTCATATACTCTTTGGCATACTCCACATAGTGCGCCGCGTTGTCGGTCTGGCCGGGACGGGTGGGTTTGATATACTTGGCCGGCACACCGCCCCATATCTCGTGGGGCGGTATCTTGGTACCCTGCAGCACCCGGGCGCCGGCCGCCACAATGGCACCCTCCCCCACCTCGCAGTCGTCAAGCAGCGTCGCCCCCATCCCGATGAGGGCGCCGTCGTGCACCGTGCAGGCATGCACCGTGACATTGTGACCTATCGTCACATCGCTGCCTATATGCGTGGGGCCCGTATCGAAAGTCACATGCACACACGCGCCATCCTGCACATTGGTACGGTCGCCGATAGTGATCGGCGCCACATCGCCCCGCACCACCGCGTTGAACCACACCGAGCACTGGTCGCCCATCGTCACATCGCCCACTATCGTCGCATTCTCGCTGAAATAGCAATCCTTGCCCCACCGGGGCGTATGTCCCTTATAGGTTTTAATCAAAGCCATAGTTAAAAGTATTTTTACAGTGCAAAGATACAATGAATTCCACCCCCCTACACCTCTTTTTCATTTTTTATTTGTAACTTTGTACAAAAATCAACCGTATTATTAACTAAAAACAAGTGCCAATGAAGTATAGCGCATAACCACATATGCACATCGCAGAATAGAAAAAAGCGAAAAAACAATCTGGCCTTCCTGAAACTTCGACAACTTCACGAATCTGCCCCAGAATTGCGTTACGCGTTCTCGCCAATTGGCGTGGAACTATATGTTGTAATTGGGTAGATTAGGTAGTCGAAGACCTCAGGAAGCCAACGAAAACATAAAAGTGCCACGCTTTTTTTATGTGCACATGTCATCGCACTGACAGCCCCCTTCTTCTTTCACCAAAAGCGACGCACCGATGCTCTATAACCGGGAACCGACATACAATCATGACCCCTCTGAAGAAATACATCTGGCTGGTGGACACACTCATGCGCAGCGGCGACGAAGGCCTCACCCTCGAACAAATCGGCCTCCAATGGGATGCCGACGACGACATGTACAGCAACGGCGCCTTCTCCGTTCGCAGCTTCCATCGGCACCGTAACGAAATCGAAGAACTCTTCGACATCAAAATCGAAAGCCACGGATCCGGCCATTCCTTCCACTACCGCATCGCCAACAAAGGCAAAAACGACTACTTCCGCCACTGGCTCCTCAACGCCATCGCCGTCAACCGCATCGTCACCGACAACCAGCATGTCACACAGCTCATCGACCTACCGCAAAACCCCACCCATTCACCACTGGCGCTCCTGATCGAGGCCTTAATCGAGCAACGCAAAGTCAGCTTCACCCTCGACCCCGACACCGCAACCGAGCCCATCACCTGCAACGACTTCATGCCGCACGCCCTCAAACGCTTCAACCATCGCTGGCACCTCGTCGGCCGCAACGACACCCGCAAACCCTACCGCTGCCTTCCGCTCGACCGCATACACCACTGCGAACTGCAGGAACAGACCTTCCAGCGCGACCCCAATTTCGACATCCAGCGGCTCTTCCTCGGCGTCTATGGCACCCTGATCGAAGAAAACATCCCCGCCAAAAACATCTGGCTCAAAGTCTCCCCCTCCATCGCCGGCAGTCTGCGTGCCAACAAATTGCACGACAGCCAAACCGAGATAGGTCACCAGGACGGCTACCCCATCTTCGCCCTGCGGCTGCGGCCCGGCAGCGAATTCCGTCAGCGGCTACTCTCGCTCGGCAGCGGCGTCGAGGTACTCAAACCCCGAAGCCTACGCCAGGCGCTGCAAGCCGAAACGCAAAAAATGGCCCTGCTATACCAAGCATCCGAATAACACACCGCCCGCCCCCTCCCCGCGCGTCCCAACCCCATCGACGCGCCGCCCTCAACCGTGGTACCATCACCTGGCACCACCCTCTTGCCGCGCATATCATTGCCTTGCCAAAAACAAGGTATGCCCCGATAACATACCCCATAACTATCGACAAGTCTTCATACGAAGACATACCTTTTTTTTGCCGAAACCGGCAAGAAAAGACCCACGAATATGAGTGCCGCCAGTGGCGGTGCTAACCGCTGCCTTGAAAGTCCCTCACTGCCCTCAAAAAGCAGCAGCTGTAAAAAGCCTTTTGCCTATGCCACGATATGGCACACATGTTTTGTATCTTCGCAGCCGAAAACAATTAAGCAACCACGAAAAATCTGCAAATAGAACATGGATTGCACGGATAAAACGGATAATCCTTGTGGATTAGTGAAATCCGTGGTCAAAAAATATTGGAAGTTCTTATTAACATTATGAAACACGAATTGATATCAAATCATGAATGGATTAAACTGAAAGCCAAGCTACAGTTTGTCGAGGAAAAGATAATACATATCATGAACTTAGATGGCTGGACAAGTGATAAATGCCTCTACGGACAGGTAAAAGAACTGCTCCATAATCGCCATTATATAATGAACGGGATGTTCAGACTGCACATCACAGAGCAAGAGGTGGCACGCTTCCGCAAAGTGAATGACCAGCTATTGGAACTCACCCGGGATATGTTCGCCACACATCGCAACCTGATGGATTTCCTCAGTGCCAATTTCATCGAGACCATAGCCCCCAGCTGTGTAGTTCAAGTGGAGAGCAAACTGGATGTTGATGAAGGCGGAGAAATACTTCTGTTCGACGACGATGCCGACTATGGGTCGGACTTCAGTAAAATGACCGAAGCCATTGCCTGGACCGAAGACCTGGAGATACGCTTCTGTTCAACATATATAGGAGAAAAGCCAGAGGCCGACAATCTTGATGACGGAACAACCTGGGCTGAAGAGTGTCTGGATATACCACAATTCAAAGGCTTCATCGTTTGCTTCGCCGTCCACGACCTCTGCACCCACAAGAACTACTCCGTCCCCGACCTCCTCCGCCTTAAATCCTACCGCATCAGCCATACCGTTGACACCTGTCGTACCCACAGCGTATGAGAGAAAATGTGCAAGATGCGATAAAGAGAATAGCAGAATAAGGAATATTAACTTTTAAGACGGGAGTGCCACGATGTGGCACACATGTTTTGTATCTTCGCAGCCAAAAACAATTAAGCAACCACGAAAAATCTGTAAATAGAACACGGATTGCACGAATAAAACGGATAATCCGTGTGGATTAGTGAAATCCGTGGTCAAAAAATAATGAAGATTCTCTAATTATTCGTATCTTGCAGTCGTTATATGGTAAAGTATATCGCAGATAAAGAACATTATACTGAAGTGTTGGCCCGCTGTTCGCAGGTGAAGCACGACCTGTGGATTGGCACCGCCGACCTGAAAGATTTATATGTCGGGAAAGCGGCTGGCAAAGTGGAGCCGTTCCTCGCCGTCCTCGACCGGCTGTTGAAACGCGGCGTCGAGGTTCGACTGCTGCATGCCAAAGAGCCTGGCGAGAACTTCCGTGAGGATTTCGACCAATATCCCGGGTTGTGGACACGTCTTGAGCGGCGACTATGTCCGCGAGTGCATTTCAAGCTGATGATTTTCGACTGCGCCGTTGCTTACATCGGCTCCGCCAATCTCACCGGTGCCGGTATCGGCATGAAGGGTGAAGGCAACCGCAACTTCGAAGCTGGCATACTCACCGACGAGCCATCGCTCGTCGATGCCGCCGCCGACCACCTCGACTCCGTCTGGCAAGGCCGCCATTGCAAGAGTTGCAAACGGAAGGAGTATTGTGGGGATAAGATTGGGTAATAAATAATGGAAGAATTATGAAAAAGTACTGGTTACACAGGATTACAGGTGGAGATAATGCTTTGGGGTTCGCTCATCCGCTATTGTTTACCCACCACTTCTTATCCATCGGTTGGAGTGATTTCTCCTCAGATGCCTTTGTGAAGCAAGTGCAGACAGGAGGAGAAGCTGCATTAGAAGGCGCAATGCAAGCTGAAGGATGGGGTTTGCCTAAAAACAGATGGAACCTGTGGCGTTTTATTATGGAGATGAAGAAGGGGGACATTGTTCTCGTTCCCACAAGCCAGGAATTCAGTCTATTTGAAATTGAAGACGACGTTATCTTTTCAAACGAATCCATAGATTCTTCGGTATTCATGGATTGGAATGACAAGAAAGCCATTCTGCATGAAGACGGTTATTATTACAATGAAGACGGTCAGCCAATAGATTTGGGTTTCTATAGAAAGGTGAAGCCAATTCTATATAACATACCTCGGATGGGGTTTGCCGATCAAAAACTGATTTCAAGAATGAAAATCCGACAGACCAATGCGGATATTTCTGACATGAAGGATTCTATAGAGAATGCCCGAAAGGCATACGAAGAACACAAACCCATCAATCTGAAGGAGAAAATCATAGAAGAAACGGCCCCAAAGCTGTTGACATTGATTGAAAATCTAACAAGTGCAGACAGTTTCGAGAATCTTGTTGAAAGGTATTTAAAATCGATAGGAGCGAGGACTGAAATCCCAAGTAAGAATGCCCCTGACAAAGGCGAAGGTGAAGGTGATGCTGATGTGATAGGATACTTTGAGAACATCAAGACTGCCATCATGGTTCAAGTAAAAAAAAATGACGGTGTAACAGATGAATGGGCTATTCAGCAAATCAAAGCCTATAAGACCAATCATACTTATGACGATTATCATACTCAGATGTGGGTAATCTCGTCGTGCGAGCATTACAGCCTGAGAGCGATGAATGAGGCAGACCAAGCAGGTGTTCGTCTAATCACAGGTATTGAATTTGCCACTATGATACTGAATGCAGGATTAGAGGGATTGAGCTTATAGAATTAGAAAGTATAAATAACCCAAAAGATAACTCATTGTGTTGAACAAAGTAACCATTAGGAACTAAAAGATAAAAAAAATGAAAGCACAGTTACTGCAATTACAAAAGAAAATGCATGAATTGATGGATAGCAATGCTACCCAGGAAGAGGCCATTTCTGTAATGAATGAGATAGAACATGAAGTAATTGAGATAAAACATGAGATAGATGATTTGGACCAATATCTGGAAGAAATTAGTGTACCATCACATAATAACAATGAAATACGAAAGATTTATAAAAAAACTATTCAATTAATCCAACGAGTAAAAGATGAATTTGATTTTCCTGATCCTTCTGCGGAAAGAAGAATGATGTATACTGATGACATAAATAATCCAGACTTTGATTTCTAACATAGTACTACAATATTATTAACATGGAACAGTACGAACAACTATTCAAGGCGGTGAGCCAAATTGTTCAGCAAGCGAAAGTCGCCAAGGAAGAGAGTCGACTTCGCGGTGAACAATTCAACATCTTTAAGGTATGTGGTGTCGACCACTATGAATTACAACATTCAAAAATCATAGCAGAATTGTTAAATCCGGAAGGTTCACATGGTCAAGGGTGCTTATACTTAAAACTTTTCATGGAGACCTATGGCTCGTCCATTGATGTAGCAAACTTGGATGAAAAGAGCATCCGTGTCAAAAGAGAGGAATGGACAACTGATTACGACGGTCGCATGGATATTTACGTTGAATATCAAGGAAAACCAATCGTCATAATTGAAAACAAAATATTTGCTGGAGACCAAGGTGCTCAATTAAAAAAATATAGAAAAGATGCCATTCAGAGAGGATCGGTTCAATCCGAAATAATTTACCTGACTCTTTGGGGGGATGATGCATCTCCTGATAGTGGAGAAGGTATTGATTATATTAGGATGTCATACTCTGAACACATTATAAAATGGATGGAATTGTGTATAGAAAAATCCTCCCAATTACCTTTAGTTAGAGAAACTCTTGTTCAATATAGAAACCATATTAAACAATTAACACAACAGGACATGAATGAACAATCAAAGAATGAACTATTTGAAATAATGGTCAAAAAACACGAAGAAGTCGATGCTATTATTAATGCAGCAAATGACGGTTATTTTGATTATTTATTCGACAAATTCGTAAAACCAGATTTGCTTGAATTTTCAAAGAAAAACGGGCTTAAATACGATCCGCCATTATTTTTCACCAAGGATGAATGGCAAGGGGCAAGATTGGGTATTTATATATCAAAAACCAAGGCCACGTATGGCATTTCATATGATGAACCGGTGGAAGTTCAAAGAAAAATATGGGATTATCCTAATGAGTGGTGGCCATATGGTTATTTTGATGGACATCTTTTCAATGATTGGAAGGAGCCATCATTATTTCCTAAAATGATAAAAAAAGAGTTCTCAAAAGAGGTTATTGAAATTGTCACGAGAATGCTTGACGATGTAAAGAATGCCAAAGTCGAACTAACTATACCGATCAAACACAAAAAATAATAAAAATTTGTACTCCAACGATTTGATTCCTTTTTCGGGAGTGTCACGATGTGGCACTCCCGCTTTGTATTTTTGCAACTAAATAACAACTTAACATAAAGAAAGGAATCATTATGAATTGCAATTCATTAACTGATGAGATGCTTGACGTCATCATCGCCAAAGAAGCATGGGACTATATTTCCGGAAACAGTGAATTGAATGAGGAAGTGTTGGAGAAATATGCCGATAAATTGAATTGGCAAGATGTATCGCGAAACGGCAGCATACAATGGATAGAAAAACTCCTAGAGAAATGGGCCAACCGGATCGATTGGGAATGGATTTCTCGCAACAGAAATGAATCGTTATTTACTCCTGAAGTGGTCGAACACTTTGCCGACCGTTGGAATTGGAGTGCATTGTCTGGCAATTCAGACTTTAAGTTGGATTACGATATTATTGATAAATATATTGACCGTTGGGATTGGCACGAACTTATAAACAGATATATTGACGATGATGATAAAATATTTAATCGAGACTTCTTTATTCGCTACCGAGAATATATACCACTTTCTGATTTTTTGGATAACTCCTCTTTACTGTGGGCTTTACGAAACAAAGAGGTTGACCGCATAGAAAAAGAAATGGCAAGCAATTGATTGGTTTAAATAAAGAAAAAACTTTGCGGGAGTGTTACGATGTGGCACTCCCGTTTTGTAATTTTGTGGTTGAATAAAAAACTAGCAAAAACATGAAACTATACTTTGAACCTCGAATGTGGGGAATTGACACAGGGAATGAAGAACTCATGGCGCTGACGCCGGAGTTTCTGGATTCTTTTATTGACAATGCAAAAGTGTTTGAGAAAATCAACTTTGACCCGCAGGTGCTGGCAGACCTAGTTATGGAGTTTTCATCCGCGGAGGAGCGCACCCAGGCATTGATGGAACGATATCATGTAAGCCGGGACCAGGCTCTGCTGGCACAGAGGCTGCCACTATGTGAATCACCGCTGTATTTCTTCAAAGAAGAATACAATCGCCAGATGGAGCGGCTGAAATGTCTGCGACAAATTGTGCAAGAGGTCGCTACTATAAGTGTTTGAGATCGCGTCTATTTCAAGGACGGCTTTTTTTTGATGCTTCAAACGTTCTGCCTTGACACATACCGCATTCCCAAGTCCGCCGCTTTTCCCTGCAAGTGGGCACTTGCAGGGCGGCGGCTCGTGCCGCCACCGGCGGCACTCATGAGTGGAAAGAACAATTAGAGGTAACCACTAATTATTCGTTTTATTTGAACACGAATTGCACGAATAACACGAATAGTAATTCGTTAGATTCGTGTTCACAACTAATTATTAGAGGTTATTTAGAACAAAACTAAACTATATTCAAACATCAATTAACTTCTTAAAATAATATAAATTAAAAAAAAGATGTACTTTTGCATGACTATTCTCTGTTTATTCACTAGTAACTAAGGGAGTATATAAGGCATCTGTGATAAAGAATTTTTTCGCTGTGACATGATTTGGCGTTCACATGGTGTATTTTTGCCCCAATTTCAATTCAATCCATTAACTCTTAACCCTACCCTATCATGTCTCCTTTGAAAAAATACATCTGGCTGGTGGACGCTATCATGCGCGGCGGCGAGTTGGGCCTCACCATCGAACAGATTGGCAACAAATGGGATGCCGACGACGAGATGCGCAGCAACGGCGCCTTCTCCAAACGTAGCTTCTACCGGCACCGCAACGAGATAGCGGAACTTTTCGGCATCACTATCGAAAGCCACAGCATCGGACAAGAGTTCCGTTACCGTATTGCCGACAACGGCAAGAGCGACTTCTTCCGACATTGGCTGCTGAACTCCATCTCCGTCAACCGCATTGTCACCGACAGCCAGCAAGTGGCACAGTATATCGACATTCCGCGGGCCAACGCCAACACTCCCCTGCCCCTCCTGCTCGAAGCACTGAAAGATCAACGCATGGTCAGCTTCACCTACGGCTCCTACTGGATGAAAGAACCAGTGCTGTTCTACAACTTCATGCCGCACGCCCTCAAGATGTTCGAGCGTCGCTGGTACCTCATCGGACGCTACAACGACAACAAGCCCTACCGCTGTTTCGCACTCGACCGCATGAGTCATTGCGAGTTGCAGGAGGAGACCTACCAGCGCGACCCCGCTTTCGACATCGAACAGATGTACGACGGCATCTATGGCGTCACCATCGACGAGGAGACGCCCGTGGAGAGCGTTTGGATAAAAGCCACTCCGCTACAGGCCAACTATCTGCGCTCACCCAAGCTGCACGAAAGCCAGATGGAGATTGGCGAAAAAGAGGGCTGCCCCATCTTCGCCCTACGGGTGCGGCCCAACATCGACTTTCGACAGAAACTGCTCTCGCTCGGCAGCACCATCGAGGTTCTCAAACCCGAAAGTCTCCGCCAAACCCTCCGCGAAGAGGTGCTGAAAATGTCACAAATCTACGAAGAAGAATAACAAAAACACTCCCGAAGCCTCGGGAGTGTTTTTGTTTTATTATCTGACAACTGTGATTACAGTTTCGGACCAGCGGCCACCAGGGCTTTACTTTTTTGCATGGTTATAAATAGGCAACGCCCATTTCGGAATGTTAGAGATATACTGCTTAGTGAGTTTTCCCTCTACCATACGAAATAGCAACTGTGCCTCCCTACCATCCTCCGAATTGTCGTAAATATATGTTCTGTCGGCAAAATACGAGGCCACCATGCAATTAGCGATAGACTTTTGATAGCGCGAAATAATCTTTGTGATGGGCACATCGTGGCCTCCTTTCATCACGCGTCCAGCAATTCTCGAAGCATTTATCTTTGGCGAAGAGGTGCAAACGAAGAAGAATCGCACAAAAAATCCTGCCTCTTTTGCACGGAGAAGAAAATCCAATTTGTCTTCCGCCGAAAACACACTCTCAAATATCATGCTTTGCCTATCCGACAAACTTTGCTCTCGCCATTTCGCGCAATATATAGCCGCCTGTCTCACTGCATCCGGTGAATTCCAATCGCCAAATCGTTCTTGCGCCACTTGGTCGGGGTTGATGTAAACCGAATCCTCTAACCATTCATGCTTTAGGATTTTGGAAGTAACAGTAGTCTTGCCAGATCCATTCGGACCGGCAATGACAATCAACACGGGCCTATGGATATTGTCATTCATTGCACAGCGACGTTGTATCTCCGCAGAGCATCCTCCACCATTTGGCTTATTTCACCAAAAAATCGATTCTCTGCAGCATCTGTGGACTGTTTGGCATCCTCAGCAGCCTCGCGCATGATGGCTGAGAGCATTTCATCACTTGGCTCCTGCATCGATGTGAGTCGATAAGAATTAAGTTCCTTTTCTGACATATCTCTATAACGTGGCTAAAGAAAAAAAATTGTATCATATAGCAAAGAAAAGCATTTATCTCATTCAGACAATCTCCACGTATATTCCTTCCCGCTATTGGGGCATGCCCGCAGCATGCAAAGAGCGATGACGTAGTAAAGCATAAACAAAAACACTCCCGAAGCCTCGGGAGTGTTTTTGTTTTATTATCAGACAACTGTGATTACAGTTTCGGACCAGCGGCCACCAGAGCTTTGCCGGCGGCATTGTAGGTGAACTTCTCGAAGTTCTTGATAAAGCGGGCGGCGAGGTCCTTGGCCTTGGTCTCCCACTCGGCGGCGGCAGCGTAGGTGTCGCGCGGGTCGAGAATCTTCGGATCCACGCCGGGCAGCGACGTGGGCACCTCGAAATCGAAATACGGAATCTTCTTGGTGTCGGCTTTCAGGATGCTGCCGTCAAGGATGGCGTCGATGATGCCGCGGGTGTCCTTGATGGAGATACGCTTGCCGGTGCCGTTCCAGCCGGTGTTGACCAGATAGGCTTTGGCACCGCTCTTCTCCATACGCTTCACCAGCTCCTCGGCATACTTGGTGGGGTGCAGCTCGAGGAAAGCCTGGCCAAAGCAGGCGCTGAAGGTGGGCGTAGGCTCGGTGATGCCGCGCTCCGTACCCGCCAACTTGGCGGTAAAACCGCTCAGGAAGTAGTACTTGCACTGCTCGGCAGTCAAGATGCTGACCGGAGGCAACACGCCAAAGGCGTCGGCCGAAAGGAAGATGACGTTCTCGGCGGCGGGGCCGGCGCTCTTGCCGTGGATGGGCTGCACAATCTTCTCGATGTGGTCGATGGGATAGCTCAGACGGGTGTTCTCCGTCACACTCTTGTCTTTGAAGTCAATCTTGCCGTTGGCGTCAACGGTGACGTTCTCCAGCAGCGAGTTGCGCTTGATGGCGTTGTAGATGT
>JAFSYK010000071.1 GCA_017449975.1 Bacteroidales bacterium | reverse complement strand
GATAACTCGGATACTTGCGTAAGCGTGTCAACTTTCAAAAAAGAAATCCTTGAAAAAAATTGAAAAATGTCTACTTTTGTAAAACGATACGCGGCAAAAAAAATGCCGGTGTCTACTTTGGAAAATAATAACTTTTAAAAATTATTTTCCGTGTCTACTTTTCGCGCGTAGTACAGATATATTGTGACTACTCTTGAAAAAACTCAAATTGGCCAATGAAAATGCCTCAAATCGACCAATGAAAATGCCTCAAATCGACCAATTTTATAAATTAAATTTTTATTTTATAATATTTTATATATTTTTGCATTTTGAACAAGAAATACGTAAAATAATGGTCAAGTATCGGCAACGTATCGTGGATAGCCTGTTGCGGTTTAAATTGGAATCAATTGGTGCTGTTTTGATTGAAGGGCCAAAAGCTTGTGGTAAAACCTCTACGGCGGAGCAGCAGGCGGGAAGTGTTCTATATTTGGACAATCCATCGACAATGGAACAAAATTTGCAACTGGCGCAGACGGATATCAATCAATTGTTGTCAGGTGTTACCCCAAGGTTGATAGACGAATGGCAACTTGCCCCGCAGTTGTGGGATGCTATCCGGTTCGAGGTGGATCACCGTGATGATGATGGTCAGTTCATGCTTACTGGGTCGGCTGTACCCGCTGATATGAGTCGAGTAAAACATTCGGGTGCGGGACGCTTTGGTTGGCTGACTATGCGCCCCATGACCTTGTGGGAGTCAGGCGAGTCAAGTGGTGAGGTTGGTTTGTCGGCATTGTTTGCAGACAATGCGACGGTATCGGGAATCAATCCGCTGAACCTGTATCAAGTGGCTTACGTCACTTGTCGTGGAGGATGGCCTAAAGCCGTGACCAAGAAGTCTCCGCGTGCTGCTTTGGCACAAATCCAGGAGTACTTCCGTGCCATTGTGCAATCGGATATCTCTCGCGTGGACGAGGTCGCTCGTAACGCCAATCGAGCGCATAGACTGATGCGCTCCTATGCCCGTCACCAGGGTTCGCAAGTCTCCATCAGTGTCATCAAAGCAGACTTGGAAGCCAATGAATCCACAGAAATGAGCGACAACACCATTGAGTCATACCTTGGTGCGCTTCGCAAAATATTTGTTATAGAAGATATGACGGCGTGGAACCCAAATTTGCGTAGTAAGACGGCCATCCGAACCACCGACACACGCTATTTCGTCGATCCGTCGGTGGCTACTACCGCATTAGGGTTAGGACCGTCGGATTTGATTAACGACCTCAATACATTCGGTTTGATGTTTGAGACGTTATGTGTACGTGATTTGCGGGTCTATGCCGATGCAATGGGTGGAAAAGTGTACCATTATCGAGATGCCAACGGATTGGAGTGCGATGCTGTTGTTCATCTTCCCAACGGACACTATGGCTTGGTCGAGGTAAAACTTGGTGGAGAAAGACTCGTTGCCGAAGGTGCTGCAAATCTCAGCAAATTGACGGCGAAGATTGATACCACACGGATGAAATCGCCATCGTTCAGCATGATACTTACCGCTGTCGGAGAGAGGGCATATAAACGAACCGACGGAATACTGGTGGTTCCCATAGGCTGTCTGAAAGATTGACGGTTATGAAGCTTTCTTCCTTCCTCCCGCCATCTTCAGCTTGGTGGAGGTACTGTAGGCCTGTGACCTGTGATCTGCGCCCCTATAGACAGCTATGGCTTGTTGGAGGTGCTGTAATGCTATAGAATGTTGCCAAATGGCATAGTGAAAAATGATTAATCTTCACTTTTTTGCGAATTTGCTATTTTTGTTTGTATATTTGCATGGTGAACGCTGAATGAGATAATGGAGATACTGTTTGATAAAGAATATCTTAGGCAATTATATGAACGAGGGAGTTGCAACGATAAGAAACACAGGTTCCAGCCACAGGTGATAAAAAAGTATATTAAAGTGGTGGATTTGATGTATGCATTGCCTAATACGCTGTCGCTTGCCAAGTATAATTTGATGCGCTATGAAAAACTGGCGGGAGACAAGTCAGGATTGTCGTCTGTCAGAGTGAACAATCAATATAGAATTGAGTTTGAAGAATGGGTAAAAGAGGGTGAGACCATTGCTACAATATGTAATATTACGGAATTAAGCAACCATTACCAATAATGATGAACAAGATAGAACCCTTTGTCCCAACCCACCCGGGTGAGGTAATCAAAGATGAAATTGAGTATCGTGGTGTATCACAACGCATGTTGGCCGAGCAAATAGGGGTCTCTTGTAGCCAGCTGAATGAGGTGCTTAACGGCAAGCGTGCATTGAATACCGAGATGGCTATGCTGATAGCCGCTGCTTTGGATGTTGATGCAGAGCCTTTGTTAGTGATGCAGACGAGATACGACATTATTTCTGCTCGTCGCAATAATGTTTTCGCTCGTCGATTGGCCACCATCAGCCGTGTGGCTGCAGTTTTGTGATTTTGATTTCAAGTCCCAGTGACTTCTTGGTAGCCATCGGCTACGCCATCCAATCCTTTTTCCTCCCTCCAGTTGTCTTCGGTCTGATGGTGGTGCTGTCGGCCTGTGATTCAATAGGCACCTATGGCTTATTGGAGGTGCTGTAGTGCTGCGGAACAATGCGAACTGCATTTGAAATCGAGAAATATTATATGCACTTAGTGGTTGTAACCGACAAATTCATATTGTATTTGTCGGTTACAATTCTCCCGTTGGTCTTTTCCGGACTGATGGAGGCGGCTTGTATTTTCTTCAAGAAAAGGGTCAGAATGGATTTCTTCGGTCGGGTGTTTTTGTTTACTTTTGCCTTATGAAAAACGATGAACAACATATCGAGACCTTGAAACGTCTGCTGTGCGAGGCGACGGGCTGTGAAGCTACGCGACCGGGCGATTTCCTCATCATGTCGGTGTTTGTGCGCAACCGCACCCGTCAAACGGTGGGTGTCAATACCCTCAAGCGTCTCTACCATTATGGCGGCGAGACGGTGGAACCCCGAATGGAGACGCTTAACGTGCTGGCACGCAGCCTCTGCTACCGCGACTATGCGGATTTCTGCCAGCACCACGGCGACGGTCCTCAGAACCAGTCCAGCGATGTGGTGTTGGGCGTACACGTCTCGGCCAGCGCTTTGCTGACAGGGCAGCGGGTGTGTCTACGCTGGAACCCGTGTCGCGAGTGTGTGGCGGAATATCTGGGCAACGACACTTTCCGCGTTGTCGCTAGCGAGCAGACCAAGCTGGTTGTCGGCGACACTTTCCAGTCCTCGTTCTTCGCCCTCGGCCATACGGCACTGCTCTCAAATCTGATACATGGCGACAACGCCTTCCCGCTTTACGAGATTGGCAAACAAGGCGGTTTGACGCTCGTCGAGGTGCTCGACAAGTGACAGCAGTCGTTTGTTGATATAGATTCGCTACTCCCACCTCTTTATATCCAGTAGGCCGGCCTCCCAGTCACGTTCGGAGTTATTTCCATGCGAAAATAATCCGAATGGATTACAATTCTTCTTTTTCTGATCCAAATTTTTTACGTACTTTTGCATTACGTAAAATACGTAACGTAATTTACGTAATAGACAAGGGTAATACTAAAGACTTTCGTACGATGAAGAATATTGTAAATCCTTTTATTTGTCAGGGTTATTGTGGGCCTGATTATTTTTGCGACCGTATGGATGAGACTCAAAATTTGATTTCATCACTTGAAAATGGTCGAAATGTCACGCTGATTTCTCCTAGAAGGTTGGGGAAAACAGGGCTGATTTGGAATGCCTTTCACCAAATAAAAACGGAAAAGAAGGATGCTGTGTGCATCTATCTTGACGTTTTTTCGACCAAGAATCAGCGGGAGTTTGTCAATATGCTTGCTTCAGCCGTGTTTACCACAGTTTTGTCAAATGGAAAGTCTTTGGGTAAGAAAATAATGAACATTTTAGGCGCATTGCGTCCAGTTGTCGGTATTGACAATATGACGGGTCTGCCCAACGTAACGGTGAGTGTTGAGCCGTCGCAGACGGAATCATCGATTAAGAACATATTTGATTATTTGAATGCGACCAACAAAGAAATATTTATTGCCATTGATGAGTTTCAGCAGATAACGGAATATCCAGAATCGGGAACAGAGGCTCTGCTTCGGTCATATATTCAGTTTGCGAACCACGTGCATTTTGTTTTTTCCGGCAGCAAGCAGCATCTGATGTCTGAAATGTTTGCGTCGCCGAAACGACCTTTCTATCAAAGTACCGATTTGATGAATCTGATGCCTTTGCAGGAAGAGACGTATTACTTGTTTGCCAATCGTTTCTTTGAGAGAAGAGGTGGAAGACTCAGCAGGGAGGTGTTCCATGAGCTATATGCTATTTTTGATGGATATACGTGGTATATTCAATCGGTATTGAATCGACTTTATGAGTCCTACAAAAAGGTGGACAGTGTCGCGCAGTTGCATGGCACAATTCTATCTGTAGTAGAGAGCAAGGCTCCACAATATGAGAGCCTGATACAATTTATGACGAGTAATCAGTTTGCTCTGCTCAAAGCAATAGCCAAAGAGTCCCTTGTCAAGGAGCCAACGTCAAAAGATTTTCTAAAACGATACGCCCTCTCATCGGCCAGTAGCGTTCAGACCGCTCTCGCGGCACTATGTGACAAGGAACTGGTTTATCGATTGAAGGATGGATATATCGTATATGACCGTTTCTTGGACTTGTGGCTCAGCCGGCTGTAGCTATCAGCATTCACCTTCCTCCCTTCTCCATTTCGGATTGATGGAGGGGAGTTGTATGTTCTATTGTCGAGCTGCTCGTTTTTTTGTTGCGGTGCTTTATTGATTCCCTATACGGTTGTCTTCCGGGGCGGCAATCCATACGATGAGGTAGGCCCAAAAGCCGAAACTGCCGCAGATGAGCGCAATGAGAAACAGTATGCGTACAACTACCGGGTCGATGTTTAGATACTTGGCAATGCCGCCGCAGACACCGGCGATACGGCGGTCAGTGGTGCTGCGGGTGAAGCGGACGTAGTTGTTGTCCATGGTGTATTGTTTAGTTGTTTACAGTTCCACTGTCTGGCGGAAGGTGGCCACTTCCACATCTTTCCATCCATCGCTGAGCAGACGCTCGCGGAAGTTCTGCTGCGTCTCGGCTTCGCCGTGGACAAGGTAGATGCGTTTCAGCTTTTTCTTGTTCTGGCAGCCGATGTAGCGCATCATCTCGCTGTAGTCGCCGTGGCCTGACAACGATTCGATGCGGCGCAACTCGGCGCGCACGCTGTGGAGGCGTCCAAAGATGGATACGGTCTTGTCGCCACGCATGATTTTCGCACCCAGCGTCGAGGGCTCGCAGTAGCCCACACAGAGCAGGGTGGTGGAGGGGTTTTCGATGTGGTTGGCGATGTGGTGCTTCACGCGTCCGGCCTCCATCATGCCCGAGGCAGAGATGATGACGCAGGGCTTGTGACGCACGTTGAGGGTCTTCGATTCGGCGATGGTCTGGATATAGTGCAGGCGGTCGAAACCGAAGGGGTCGCTGTCTTGGGTCATATATTCCAGTACATCCTCGTTGAAGCACTCGGTGTGCAGGCGCATAATGTTGGTGGCGGAGACGCTGAGCGGACTGTCGACAAAGACATCGATGTCGGGCAGCAGCTTGGCATGCTCCAGTCGGTCGAGGGCGTAGATGATTTCCTGTGCGCGACCGATAGCGAAGCTGGGGATGATGAGCTTGCCTTTCTTCTTGGTGCAGGTGTCCAGCACGGCCATCAGCAGCTCCTGTTCGGCGTTTTCTATCGAGGTGTGCAGCCGGTCGCCGTAGGTCGATTCCATGATGAGGTAGTCCACCTGTGCAAACGGTTCGGGGTTTTTCAGGATGCGCTTGTCGTAGCGGCCGATATCGCCCGTGAAGCCCAGCCGGATGGTTTTGCGTCCTTCTTTGATTTCCAGGCAGACGCAGGCGCTACCCAGGATATGGCCCGCGTCGAAGAACTCCACGGTAGCTTCGCCCTCGATGTTGAATTTCTTGCGGTAGGGCACGCTGATGAAACAGCTCATGCAGGCCTGTGCATCCTCCATGGTATAGATGGGTTCTACCGGCGGCTCGCCCTGTGCTTTGCGTTTCTTGTTGAAGGTGTGCACATCCGACTCCTGGATGCGGCCGGCGTCGGCCAGCATGATGGAGCAGAGGTCGCGGGTGGCGGGGGTGCAGAGCACCGTGCCGTTGAAGCCCAGTTTATAAATATAGGGTATGAGTCCCGAATGGTCGATATGGGCGTGCGACAGGATGAGGTAGTCAATCTCCTTGGGGTCGAAGCCCAGGTCGCGGTTCATGGCGTCGGTCTCCAGACCTTTGCCTTGGTACATGCCGCAGTCCAGTAGTATCTTTAGTCCTTTCTTGGTGGTGATCAGATGCTTGCTGCCCGTCACCTCTTGCGTCGCGCCTAAAAACTCCAGTTTCATTTTACAATTATGTTTGGTGTTTCAATGTTGCAAAGGTACATAATTCCCATGTTTTTTGCAATGTGATTTTATGAAAAACCACTGTTTTTTGGAAACATTTTTGTATCTTTGTAAGTCATATTTTAGTTCATTGCGAGGGCTAAAATATGGCTATCCGTTTGTTATCAAAAGTTTTTTATGGCATTGAAACGTGTAATGGTATTGACGGGCGGCGGCGACTGCCCTGGTCTCAATGCGGTCATCCGCGGCATCGTGAAACGTGCCTCGCAGACCACCGACTGGGAAGTGGTGGGCTGTGTGGAGTCGTTCAACGGCGTGTTGCGCGAGCCTACGGAGATTATTGAGCTCGATGAGAAGCGGGTGGAAGGCCTCCAGATACAGGGCGGCACCATCCTCGGCACCACCAACAAGGGTGGCCCCTTTGCCTGGCCGGTGCGGCAGCCCGACGGCAGCTGGACCACAGTGGACCGCAGCGACGAGATGCTGCGCAAACTCAGCTATATCGGCGTCGACGCCGTCATCAACATTGGCGGCGACGGTTCGCAGCGCATCTCGTTGGGACTTTATGAGAAGGGTCTCAACATTGTGGGTGTGCCCAAGACCATCGACAACGACCTGTCGATGACCGACTACACTTTCGGCTTCCAGACAGCGGTGCAGATCTGTACCGACGCCATCGACAAGCTGGTGACGACGGCAGCGTCGCACAACCGTGTGTTCATCCTCGAAGTGATGGGACGCGACGCAGGATGGATTGCGCTCCACAGCGCCATCGCCGGCGGTGCCGATGTCTGTCTCATCCCCGAGATACCCTACGATATCGATCGTGTGAAGGAGAAGATAGCGCAGCGATACGACAAGCGTCGAGGCTATTGTATCATCGTTGTCGCCGAAGGCGCCAAGCCTCGCGGCGGTAGCGTCACGGGCGCCGTCTCCGACGAGGTGGGCTACCAGCACATCAAGCTGGGCGGCGTGGGCGAACAGCTTGCCGCCGACCTTAAGGCCGCTGGCGTGGAACACGACATCCGCTACACCATTCTCGGACATCTGCAGCGCGGTGGCACCCCTATTGCTTTCGACCGTGTGCTGGCATCGGAGTTCGGTGTGCGCGCCATGGAGTTTGTGATGGACGGTCGCTTTGGTCAGATGGTGGCATACCACCATCCCGACATCGTCGGCATCCCGCTGGCCGAGGCCGTGCGTACACAAAACCTCGTCAGTCCCGACAGCCGTCTGGTGCATACCGCCAAAGGATTGGGCATCGCGTTCGGAGATTGATTCAGTGGTTAGTGGTTTAGAGTAGTTAATAGACAGTAGTTAAGTAGACAGTAGTTAAGTAGTTAAGGCGAATGAATGGTTATAGGTTATTGGTTATGGGTTATTGAATTAGGTAGTTAAGACCGTAGGGGCGTACTCCCGTGTACGCCCGATGAACAAGATTTACAAGATTTTGCGAGTGCGAAGCGCGAGCAGGAAAAAAAACAAAGAATCAGCAGATACAAAATCCCGGGGACGGAGTCCAGATTAACAGATTACGCCAAGGCGGGAGAAATCAAATATATAAATTATCGTACAATGAAGAAAATACAATCAGCCTTAATTTCGGTGTTTTACAAGGACGGACTGGAGCCTATCGTCCGCGCCCTTCATGCCAACGGCGTCACCATCTATTCAACGGGTGGCACCCAGAAATTCATCCAAGACCTCGGCATCGAGCCGGTGGCGGTCGAGAACCTCACGGGCTATCCCTCGATTCTCGGCGGTCGTGTCAAGACGTTGCACCCCAAGGTGTTCGGCGGCATCCTCAGTCGTCGCGATATGTTCAGTGATGGCGAGCAGCTGAAGGAATACGAGATTCCCGAAATTGACCTGGTGATTGTCGACCTCTATCCGTTTGAGCAGACGGTGGCTTCCGGTGCTGCTGAGCAGGACATTATCGAGAAAATCGACATTGGCGGCATCTCGCTCATCCGCGCCGCCGCCAAGAATTTCAACGACGTGGTCATCGTCCCCGCTGTCGACCACTACGCCGAGTTCCTCGAGATCTACAACGCCCAGCAGGGTTGTACCACTCTCGAGCAGCGTCACCGCTTCGCGGCCTACGCTTTCGCTGTCAGCTCGCACTACGACTCAGCCATCTTCAACCACTTCAACGAGACGGAGAAGATGCCGGTGTTCCAGCAGTCGGTACGTCAGGCTACGCCGCTGCGCTATGGCGAGAACCCCCACCAGCAGGGCCTCTTCTTTGGCGACATCGACGGCTGCTTCGACAAGCTCAACGGCAAGGAGATTTCCTACAACAACCTGGGCGACATCGACGCGGCGTGCTGCTTGATCGACGATTTCCAGCAGACGGCTTTCGCCATCCTCAAGCACAACAACGCTTGTGGCATGGCTTGCCGCGACAGTCTGTTGGAGGCCTGGAAGGATGCCTTGGCAGGTGACCCCGTCAGCGCTTTTGGCGGCATTCTGGTCACCAACCGCAAGGTGACGAAGGAGGTGGCCGAAGAGATGCACAAGATTTTCTTCGAGGTCTGCATCGCCCCCGACTATGACGACGACGCTTTGCAAGTGTTGAAAGGCAAGAAGAATCGCATCATCCTGCGTCGCAAAGCTTTTGCGATGCCCAAACAAATGTTCCGTAATGTGCTGAACGGTGTGCTGGTGCAGGACCGCGACACGGTGGTGCCGCAGGTCGACGAGATGAAGAAGAGTGTCACCTCGACGCCCATCACCGACCAGCAGGCCGCCGATCTGGCGTTTGCCACCATTCTGGTGAAGCACACCAAGAGCAACGCCATCGTGCTGGCCAAGAACGGACAGCTTTGTGCTTCGGGCACGGGTCAGACTTCGCGTGTCGACGCGTTGCGTCAGGCTATCGCCAAGGCACAGTCGTTCGGCGTCGACCTCAACGGTGCCGTCATGGCCAGCGACGCCTTCTTCCCCTTCGCCGACTGTGTCGAGATTGCCCACGACGCGGGCATCGTCGCCGTGGCGCACCCCGGCGGCTCCATCCATGACCAAGACAGCATCGACTACTGTGAGGCGCACCACATGGGCATGGCCATCACCGGCGTCCGCCACTTCAAACACTAATGAAGCAGGTAATTTTTTGAAACCTTTTTCACGGTTTCACGTATATTTTTTGTTAGATTCATTAAACATTTAGTTTTTAGTTTTTAGCTTTTAGTTCCAAAAATGGGTCTTTTTTCGTTTTTTAATAAGGAAGTGGCAATGGACCTCGGCACCGCTAACTCCATTGTTATCTATAATGACCAAGTGGTGGTCGACCAGCCTTCCATCGTCGCTATCGACAAGATTACCAATAAGGTGAAGGCTGTTGGATCCGAGGCGCAGCGCATGGCCGGTAAGACCGACAACAAGACGGTCGAGACCATCCGTCCGTTGAAAGGCGGCGTTATCGCCGACTTCGAGATGGCGCAGCATCTGATTCGTGAGCTCATCGGCATGGCCAACGTGACGCGCTCCTTTATGCCACCGTCGCTGCGTATGGTTATCTGCATCCCTTCCGGCATCACCAATGTCGAAGAGCGTGCCGTGCGTGAGAGCGCCGAGCAGGCGGGTGCCAAGGAGATTCGCATGATTCACGAGCCTATGGCTGCGGCTATCGGTATCGGCATCAATGTGCTGGAGCCCGAAGGTCACATGATTGTCGACATCGGAGGTGGTACGGCTGAAATCGCCGTCATCTCGTTGGGCGGTATCGTCTGCAACACCTCTATCAAGATTGCAGGTGACGTCTTCAACGAAAATATTGTGGAGTTCATGCGCAAACAGCACAATATGTTCATTGGTGAGCGTATGGCCGAGAAGGTCAAGATGGCCATCGGTTCCGCTGTCTCCGACCTTGAGAATCCGCCAGACGACTATATGACCTATGGCCGTGACGTGATGACGGGTCTGCCCAAGGAGATTCCGGTCAACTACAAGGAGATTGCCCATGCCCTCGACCGTTCCATCGGTATGATTGAGCAGGCCATCCTCGATACGCTGGCTGCTACGCCGCCTGAGTTGGCTGCCGATATCTACTAGTCGGGTATCTACCTGGCCGGTGGTGGCGCATTGCTGCGTGGTCTCGACCAGCGTATCTCCGCCAAGACCAAGCTGAAGGTCCATATCGCCGACGACCCGCTGCGCGCTGTGGCCCGTGGCACCGGCATCGCCCTGAAGCATTTCAACCAGTATTCGTTCCTGATTCGATAAGCGTCAGGCTACATAAGCAATGAGGCCGCTTCCTTTCGGAGGCGGCCTCATCTTTTATAAAGGTGTGCTTACTATTTGCTGCTGGATTTATACAGCGCGATGGGGCGGAGCATCTTCTCCATCTTGGCCTTGATGTCGGCGTTGCTGCAGGTGTGGTTGTTGCTGATGATGCAGAAGCAGAGCGTCTCGTTTTGCTCGTTGGTGACGTAGCCGGCGTAGGCTTTCACGTTGTCCAGTGTGCCGCTCTTCAGCGACACTTCGATGCCCTTGGGCAGGCCCTTCAGTATGTTGCGGGCTGTGCCGCTCTCGTTCACTTTGGCCAGCGAGTTGCGGAAGTCTCTGTATTCCTCCTTGCCTTGGATAAGGGTCAGGAAACGGCAGACGAAGTCGGTCGTCACCAGGTTGTTGCGCGAAAGGCCGCAGCCGTCAACAATCTGCACGCCACTGGCGTTGAGGTTGTTGTTTTTGAAGTATTGGTTGATGTTCTTACGGCCGTTCTCAAATGTTCCTTTGGTGTAGGCTTTGTAGCCCAGGTATTTGAAGATGCTCTCGGCGTAGATATTGTTGCTGGTCTGGTTGGTGTATTGCGCAATGACGTAGTAGGTGTTGGAGTGGTGCTCCAGCAGCGTGGTCAGATTGGAGGGCAGGGTGGTGCTCTCCGCCACGTTGTTCGACACGGGGATGTCGTGTGTGCGCAGGTAGTCGGCAAAGAGTTCCGTGCAGCTCCGCGGCGGCGACGGCATGGCGCCGCGCACGGGGAAGTTCTCCTTACCCAGCGGCACGGTGCCGCAGTAGCGACGGATGCTGTTGCCGGGGTCGCCATAGATGACCACCTGGTCGCCGGTGCCTCTGCCGGCGGTCGTCACCTCGTTGTAGCCGCGCACGTTCAACGCTTTGGGTTCTATCTGTGCCACCGTGGCGGGATAGCCGGCATCTTTGCCCGGATTGAAGTAGACGAAGTACATGTTCTCGTGGAAGTTCAGGCCATAGGCGCCGGCACCGTAGTAGTTGCCTACGTCGCCCCAGTTCCAGGAGTCGTGCAACGGCTTGTTGTCGAAGATGCCTGTATGGTAGAAGATGCGTCCGTTGATGTGATGGATGCCACGTCCTTTCAGCGCCGCCGTCCATTGTGCGAAAAGGGTGTCGGGTGTCGTCTGTTGGAAGCGGTAGGAGCCCAGCATGGGGTCGCCGCCGCCAATGACATACAGGTTGCCGTTCAGCGTGCCTCTCTGGTCGATGAAGCCGTCGTAGGCCAGCACGGTCTTGAATCGGAACGAGCTGCCCAGTTGCTCGAAGCCGATGGCGGTGGTGAACAGTTTGCTCAGCGAGCCGGGGATGAGCGACATCTGCGGCTGGTAGCTGTACACGGTCTCTTTCTTGGTGATGTTGTATACAGAGACCGAGAGGGAGGCATGGTTCATGCCGGCACTCTTCAGCACTTCGTTGACGCTCTGTTTGATGGCTGCCACCGTCTGCGCGTTGGCGTTGGGGCCTACGATTGCGGAAAAAAGAAACAAAAAGACAAAGGCTATTTTTCTCATAGTTGCTTTTAGTTGTCGTTTAACGTTTAATGTTTAACGTTTAAAGGGTTTGAAGGGTTTGAGGGTTTGAAAGGTTTGAGAGGTTTGAGAGGTTTGAAAGGTTTAAGAGGTTTGAAAGGTTTGAAGGGTAATCACTATCTGCTAGGACTGCCTAGGATTTCCTAGGATTGCCTAACTGCTAACCGCTAACTGCTGAATTGATGCTCTCGATATGGTTCAGCAGTGCGTCGCGTCCGTAGCCGGTGGACGACGAGGTCAGCATTATGTCGGGCAGTTCCTCCCATTGCTGGAGCAAAGCCGATTTGAAGCGGTTGATATTTGCGCTGACTTCACGCTGTTTCTCACCGTCGGTCTTGGTGAACACGATGCTCAGCGGGATGCCGTTGGCGCCCAGGAAATTGATAAACTCTAGGTCGATGGGGCGTGGCTCGATGCGTGAGTCCACCAGTACATAGACGTTAGTCAACGCTTCGCGGTGCAGCATGTATTGCTCTGTCATCTTCTGCCAGTGCTGGCGCGAACTTTTCGAGGTCTGTGCGTAGCCGTAGCCGGGCAGGTCGACCAGATACCACTGTTTGTTGATGAGGAAATGGTTAATCAGCTGCGTCTTGCCGGGACGGCTGCTGGTCTTGGCCAGCCCTTTGACACCGGTGAGCATGTTGATGAGCGACGACTTGCCCACGTTGCTCCTTCCGATGAAGGCGTACTCAGGCAGCCCGTCGGAGGGACATTTTCGGTAGTCGCTGTTGCTGATGACGAATGTGGCGCTTTTGATTATCATTTGTCGCGTTCCCTTCTGCGTTTAAGTCGTTTCAGGAGCCGTAGGTTGTCCAGCTCCTCTTGGTCGCTCTGCTTCCGCCACCACGGCATCCGGCGAATGTTGATGCGGAACAGGCGTGTGCGGTCGAAAATTCGGTTTTTGTGTTCGTAGCTCTCTACATAGCGTTTGCGTTTCTCGGGGTCGATGTCGCGCAACGTCACCAGAATGCCGGTCTCGTCGGTCTCGCCGAATTCGTGGTTCAGTGCGGTGCCGAAGGAGCGCATGGTCGGCGACAGGCGCATGTAGGCGTTGATCATAGCGGGCACCGTGCAGCCTTGCTGGCGCACCTGGTGCAGCAGTATCTGATAGTCCTCTTTGTAGTTGTTGCCGTTGAACATGCGCACCAACTCGTTGTAGTCCGACTGGATGAGCAGCGGCTCGAAGGGGCGTACCAGTCCGTCACGGTCGGGGAAGTGTTTTTGGTAGAAGTAAAGTATCAGGTCTTTGGCCCGCTGGTTCATCTGCGAGTACATGGTTATTTTGCCAAAGAAGTAGCGGGTCTCGGGTATCTCCAAGGCCAGCACGCCCAGGCCGTCCCACAGGTTGTCGAGCGAGTAGAGTCCCTTGCTGCGGTCGTTGCTGGGCTGGAAGACGGGCTGCACGAAGGCGCGACCCAGCTCCACGGTGTAGGGGAGGTATTCGTTGACGAAGGTCTCCGAGTAGTGGAACAGCTCTGCCGTGGGCGTCATGATGGTGCCGTCGTCTTTGTGCATCATGTTGCTGCCGTGGATGAAACGGTAGCCGCCGACAATCTCCTCGTCCTCCGGACTCCACACAAACAGCTGCTTGAAGCAGTAGGGCTCGGGCATGATGTCGAACTCGTCGATGTCGCAGTCTTTGCCGGTGCCGCCGCCGTCCAGACAGAAGCTCAACTCGCGCAGACGGCCGATCTCCTGCATGATGTTGGGCGAGAGGTGGGCGGTGGTGACATAGATCTCTTTTCCGCCGTAGTTCGTCTTGCGAAGAAAGAGCTTGCGGTTCAATTCTTCCTTGATGAGCTTGCGGTCTACCGGCGGACGGATATACGAGGTGTCGATGTGTGTATCCATGGGTCTGATGATTGTTGGGTTATGCGGGGTTGAATGCTACCAGTGGGTTGACTTGCAGTCTGTAGATATGCTCGCGCAACAGAGCCGCCCACTCTGCGGCGGTGTGGCGCTGGTCGAAGACGGTGTAAGGAATCGGCTTCCCGAATACGATGCGCATCTTTTTGCCCCGTTGGGCGAACATCTCGGCGGGCAGCAGCGCCATCTCGAAGTTGAATTTGATGCCCAGCCGTTTCCGCAGTCGGGCGATACGGTAGAAGCGCGGACGGTTCAGTGCATCGAAGAAGAAGGGGATGATGTCGCGCTGGTAACGCTGCGCTTTCTTGATAACCGTTGGCTTCCATTCCAAGTCACGGATGCTGCCGTCTTTCTGTTTGCGGGAGCAGAGTCCGGCGGGGAAATAGAGCAGTGCGTTTTGGGCGGCAAAGGCCTGTTCCAGCGCGTTGGCGTTACGGGTGTTGCGGTGTACCTTGTCGATGGGGACGAACAGTGGCGCCAGCCCGGGCAGGTACATGAGAAAGTCGTTGACAGGGAACTGAATGTCGCTGCGTCTGCGGCCCACGGCCGACATCACCGCCAGTCCGTCGGGACCGCCCAGCGGGTGGTTGCCGGCGATGATGGGGTTGCCGTCGGTGGGGACGTTTTCCGCGTTGACCACCTCCAGCGTCACTCCCAGGTTGTAGGGCTCCTTGCCTTCGAAGAAGGCGTTGACAAAGGGGATGCCCGTGAGATGGCGGTTGTTGTAGATGGCGGCGTTCATCTCGTCGACATGTAGCAGCCGGTGCATCCAGCGCAACAGCAGGCGTGGAACCTTGATTTTTTTGTTGGCCAGAATCTTCTCCAGGTCGATATGCTTCGGGCCAATTTCTATCGTCTTGTCTTCCATCGTTGTGCAGAAAGGGTAGGAAACTCTTCTGTGCAAAATTAGAAGTATTTATATATATTTTTTCTGTGTCGTTTTCTTTTTTGTCAACAATGAAACGTTAAACTTTGAAGGGAACAATCACTACTTTTGGCTATTGTGTGGGTGCTTCGGCTGTCGTACTTTTGCATCAGAAACAAAAGAGACCTGTGGACAGTGCCAAGTGTCACCTGCGTTCTGATGTTTTTGGGATTAATAATAGCAGCGGGAGCGGCCCCTTGGGTCCGCTCCCGCTGTTTCTGCAGTCAGAAGAACTTGTTGTTTTAGTTGATCTGTATTGTCTGCGACAGGGCTTTCTTTTCCTGCTCGGTAACCTTGGGCAGTTCGATGTAGAGGATGCCGTCGTTGACGCGTGCTTTGATGTCTTCTTTCTTCACGTTGTCGGGCAGCGTCATCATCTGCTTGAACTGCATCCGGCTGAATTCGCGACGCAGGTACTTGCGACCGTTCTCCTTCTGCTTGTCGTCCGATTTCTCCTCTTGCACCATCTCCACCACCAGGTTGTTGTCGGGGTCGATGCTGATGTTGAGGTCTTCTTTCTTCAGGCCCGGCACGCAGATCTCCAGCTCGTAGTTCTTGTCGGTCTCACTGACGTTCATCTTCGGCGTCGTGTGGTGCGTTTCGCTCCAGAGGCCGTTGTTCCAGTTGTTCCAGTCCAGGAGTTCGTTGAACAGCGAGGGCATTAAATCTTGATTTCTTCTTGCTACTAACATGGCTTGAATCTCCTATTTTTAATTGTTTATTGATTTGTTGTTTTGTTTTGCTTTCTGTCGTCGTTTCTTGTTCGACTTCACTTAGGAGTTATCAATGCCTGTGCCAGTATAAAATATCAGCCATTTTGACAGAAAATAAGACAAAAGTGGTCTATTTTAATGTCAAAATGGCATTATTTGATTGGTGGGTGCTTCTTTCTGGGTTAGGGTAGGGGTGAAACGTTGTGCTAAATAGGCTGCGTGTTTGCAGAAACCAGGACAAAAAAAATCCCTTCGGAATTGCTTCCGAGGGGATAAAAACAAAAGCTTATGAAAAAAATCCTTTTCCTACCAGGACTCCTGTAGTGGAGATTTATTTCTTCTTCAGACGCTCCTGTACTTCTTCAGAGGGAACGATTTCCTCCTGGAACATATAGGCGTTGGTCTTGGGGGAACGGACCATGCGGATGATCTTTGCGTAGCTCTTGCCCGTAGAGGTTTTCAGGGTTGCAACAACTTTCTTTGCCATAGTGCGTTTCTCCTACTTTACTTGATTTCTTTGTGAACGGTTACTTTCTTCAAGAAGGGATTGTACTTCTTCAGCTCCAGACGGTCGGGAGTGTTCTTCTTGTTCTTGGTGGTGATGTAGCGCGACATGCCGGGAACACCACTGTTCTTCTGTTCGGTGCATTCCAGGATGACCTGAACTCTTGCGTCTTTATTTTTCTTTGCCATAACTTGTTCTTTTGACGTGTTTTGACCGCTTTGATTTCACCCGGGAAAGAGCATCAACAATCCACAGTCTGACTCTCAAAAGCGGGTGCAAAATTACTACATTTTTTTCAATTAGCGACTACTTTTTTTCTTTTTTTTATTGTTTGTGTCGTAATATTGTGTTATTCAGTATTGTATATTTCTCGTTCTCCAGCCTTCGGCGTGGTTTATAACTATATTTTCTCCTGCTCGGCGTTCCGCCTCGCGAAATCTTGTGAATCGGGCGTACACGGGGGTACGCCCCTACGGCCTTAACTACCTAATTCAATAACCCATAACTAATAACCTATAACCATTCATTCGCCTTAACTACTTAACTCCTGTCTACTTAACTACTTGTTGTTGGGCATACACGGGGGTACGCCCCTACGGTATTAACTAATAAAACCCTCTAAAGTTTGCAAATCATGGCGTAGGCGGCGAGGCCGGCGACTGATTTGATGCCGGTCTTTTGGCTGATGTTTTTTCGGTGGGAGTTGACGGTGTGGATCGATACGCAGAGCTTGTCGGCGATCTCTTTGCTGCTGAGCCCTTTTGCTACCAGTAGCAGCACCTCTTTCTCACGGTCGCTTAGCTCGTAGTCGTCGGCAGGCATCAGCAGCCGTTCTTCGATGAGGGTGTGCTTCTCCAGGTCTTCGGTGAGCTGCAGGATGTCGAACACCAGCTCAATCAGCTCTTCGTTCATGCTGTCGCCGGGCAGATACTTGTAGAGCAGCTGCATCAGGTCTGTCAGCTTGTCTTTGATGCTGCGGTGTGAGTCGACAAAATAGTTGGTCACGCGGTCGGCGATTTTCTCGCCTTGCTGCAGTCGCTCGATGTAGGGGAACAGCCGTTTCTCCTCCTCTTGGAAATGTCCCGCCAACTCTTGGCGGTAATCCTCAAAGAATTGGCTGATCAGATGCGCCACCGAGGGTTCCATGTCGTCGGTCAGGTGGCTCAGGTGTCGCTGCAGATGTGGCAGCCGTTCGTCAATATAGTAGCGGTGCGAGGCGCGCAGGTAGGGCACCAGCTGTTGTAGATTGGTGTGGCTCAGCTCCTCGGCATCGGGCAGGTAGTCGTCAAAGGTATAGATGTTGCAGATGAGCAGGAAAAAATCCACATCCACGTTGCCGCTGTTGCACACCTCTTTCACGCTGCGGTTGCCAAAACCCAGTCGCAGACCGAAGCGCGGCAGGAGCAGTATCAGGTTGTGGTTGGCGCTCACGATGTCGGCCAGCTTCATGTTGCTGGTGAAGAGTCGTCGGGTCATATTCTATAGGTTATAAGATATGCTGCCGATACTGCGGTTCAGCTCCACCCAGCATTTCATGCATTCGTAAAGACTGTTGGCATATTCCTGCTGAATATCGAGGTATAGATGTTGTGCGTTCAACACCTCCAGCAGAGAGGTCTCGCCCCGCTGGTAGGCGTACATCTTGCCGTCCAGCACCTGTCGGGCCTGCTCTATGATTTCTGTGCTGTAGGCGTCGGCACGCGTCATGGCGGACACATAGTCGTTGTAGGCTTCCATCACTTCGACCTGGGCGGTGTGACGTGCGGCTTCGGCTTCCGAAGAGGCCTGCTGCACACGGTATTGCTGCGCCTGTACCTCGCCGCGGTTGAGGGTCGACACGGGCAGTGGCAGGCTCACGCCTATCGTGTAGCCGTTGAAGGGTGGCGCCGGCGCCTCCTCGTTTCTCACGCGGGTGCTGTGGCTCATGCCGACCGACAGGTCGATGTCGGGGATGCGCTCTATCCGTGTCAGTCGCAGCTCACGTTCCGCTGCCTCCGCTTGATGGTGGGCCTGGATGATGTCGGGCCGTTGGGCGGCACAGGTCTGCAACAGCTGTTGCAGGTCGACTAGCGTGTGCTGTCGCGTCAGCGTCCCGCCAACCTCCTGCGTGCCCCGTGTGGGGTCTCCCATCATCCAATCCAGTCGTGCCAGCGCGTTGCGGTAGGCGGCTTGTGCCGCGATGCACTCTTGCTGTGCCACGGTGGACTCCAGACGACTCTGCGTCACGTCTATCTCCGACAGGTCGCCACGGCTGTGACGCAGGCTGTCGCTGTGGTAGAGCGTCCGCATGTTGTCGGCATAGTCCCGGCTGATTAGTGCCGTCTCGCGTGCCAGCAGGGCGGAGAGGTAGGCCACTGTGGCGTCGGCGCGCAGGTTGCGTTCATAGTCCTGCAAACCGGCCTCTTGCACCTTGATGTTCTCTTTCGCCACATTCATGCGGCTGCGGCGTTTGCCCAGCGAAAAACTCTTGCTGACCTCCAGCTCCGCCGACTGGCCCATGGCGATGTCCCAGTCGCTGTTGTTGCCGTAGCTGAACGACACGGTGGGGTCGTTGAACATCCGTGCCTGTTTGAGCTCGGATTGTGCGATGGGCAGTTCCATCTGTGCGGCGCGGTAGCCGGCATTGTGCTCCATCACGCGTTGTATGTAGGATTCATAGTCCAGCTGCTGTGCTGCCAGCGGCCACGAGGCGGCCAGCAGCATGATGAGGGCTCCTATTGTTTTCTTTTTCATCGTTTCTCCTTTCTTTCTTCTCTCCGCCGTTCTGTCATGTAGTACAGCGTCGGCAGGATAAACAGGGTGATGATGGTGGCGAATATCAGTCCGTATACGATGACGGTGGCCAGGGGACGCTGCACGTCGCTGCCGATGCCTGTCGAGATGGAGGCGGGCAGCAGTCCCAGCACCGCCACGGTGGCGGTGAGCAGGATGGCGCGCAGACGGTGTGTGGCGCCATCGATGACGGCGCTGCGCAAATCCAGTGCCTCGTCGCGCAATGCGTTGATATGTGAAATCATGATGACGCCGTTCTGGATGGCCACGCCGATGAGGGCGATGAAGCCCACCGCCGACGACACGTTGAGTGTCATGCCGCGCAGGAACAGCGCCAGCAGTCCGCCGAAGAGTGCCAGCGGGATGACGCTCATCAGCAGGGTGGCGTGACGCACGTTGCCGAAGGCCAGGATGAGCAGCAGGAACATGACGGCCAGCACGAAGGGCAGCACCAGCGCCAGTCGTGAGAAGGCACGGTTGCGGTTTTCAAATTGTCCGGCCCAGTGCAGCGTCGTCTTTTCTTTGTCGTAATGCAGCTGCGCGTCGATGCGTCGGTTGGCCTCGTCGACGAAGGTCGACAGGTCGGAGCCGCGCAGGTTGATGCGCACCAGACAGTAGCGTTTGTTGGCTTCGCGCATAATGGTGTTGGGGCCCAGCGTGGTGTGGATGTCGGCCACGGCCGAGAGGGGCACCTTCACCCCTTCGGCGTTGGTGAGCGTCAGCGCGGCGATTTTCTCGGGCGTGTCACGTGTCTCGTCGGCATAGCGACAGGTCACGTCGTAGACCTTGCTGCCCGAATAGATTTGCGAGATGGCTTTGCCGCCGATGGCCAACTCGATGAGCTCGGCCACGTCGGCCACGTTGAGGCCGTATTGTGCCACCCGTTGCCGGTCGACGACAATCTGCAGCTGCGGCGTCGGCGGCTCTTGGTCGACGGCGACATCCGAGGCACCCTCGATGTCCGACAGTATCTTCACCAACTCTTCGGCGATGTGGCGACTCTCATACAGGTCGCTGGAGTATATCTTGAGTGCCAGGTCGCTGTGGGTGCCGGCCACCTGGTCCATCACCATGTCGATGATGGGCTGCGAGAAGCCCGCCGAGTAGCCGGGCATCTTGGCAATGGTGTCGGCCATTGCCTCCACCAGTTCGGCCTTGGTGCGCTTGCTCTTCCAGGTGTTGTAGGGTTTCAGTCCGATGCCCACCTCGATGTGCGACATGGAGAAGCTCTCCGCTCCTTCGTCGTCGCGTCCCAGCTGGGTCATCACATAGGAGGTCTCGTCGAACTGTTTCATCTTCTTGCGCAACTCCTGCGCCATCTGGTTCGACCGCTCCAGCGAGAGTCCCGAGGGTAGCTGCACCTGTATCCAGATGGAGCCCTCGTCGAGTGGCGGCAGGAAGTCTTTGCCGATGAAGGTGAACAGCACACCCGATCCCAGCAGTGTTACGATGAGCACGGCGATCACCATGCGGCCGTTCTCGATGACGCGACCCACGGTGATGTGGTAGTAGGCGGTGAAACGCTCCAGCCAGCGGTTGTGGCGTGTCTTGCCAGGCTTGCGGAAGGCGGAGAAGGAGAGGCCCGGCGTCAGCAGCATGGCGGTCAGCAGGGCGCCCAGCAACGCATAGGCCACGGTGTAGGCCATCGGGGTGAAGAGCTTGCGCTCCATGTGCTCGAAGGCGAAGAGGGGCAGATAGGCCACGATGATGATGAGCGTCGAGAAGAAGATGGAGCGCATCACGTAGCCCAGCCGCTGGCTGATGCGCTGGGTCGTCAGCATGTGTGTGGGATTGCTCTCGCGTTCGCGCAGCACGGTCTCCATCATCACGATGGCACCGTCGACCAGGATGCCGAAGTCGATGGCACCGAGCGACAGCAGGTTGGCGGGTACACCGCTCACCTTCATCAGCACAAAGGCGATGAGCAGTGCCAGCGGGATGGTGATGGCCACGATGAGGGCGCCACGCAGGTTGCGCAGGAAGAGCATCAGCACCACGATGACCAGCAGCATGCCCACCAGCAGGGTGTGCGACACGGTCTTCAAGGTCTCGCCCACTAAGTTGGTTCTATCCATGAACGGGCGGATGCGCACCCCGTCGGGCAACACCTCGTTGTTCAGCTCGTCAACGGCAATGTGGATGGCGTCGAGCACCTCCGAGGGGTTCTCGCCACGCAGCATCTGCACGATGCCCTCCACGGCGTCGTCGTAGTCGCGTTCGTCGTCGCTGTAGCCCAGCACGCCTTTGCGTTCCAGGTTTCCGTATTTCAGTGTGCCGAGCTGACGCAGGAAGACGGGGGCGCCGTTGTGCGATTTCACCACGATGTTGCCCAATCCTTCCAGATCGTCAATCATGCCGATGCCGCGGATGACATAGCTCAGGTCGCCCTCCATCAGCAGGCTGCCGCCGGCGTTGGTGTTGTTCTGATCCACCTTCTCGGTGATGTCGGCCAGCGATACGCCGTATTCGCGCATCAGGTCGGGCGACAGCTCAATCTGGTACTGGGTCGTGATTCCGCCGTAGTTGCTCACGTCGGCCACGCCCGATAATTGCCGCAGGTAGGGGATAATGGTCCACTTGTGTATGTCGGTCAGCGTGCGCAGGTCGGCGCTGCCGTCGGGACTCTCCACGATGTAGCGGTATATTTCGCCGGTGGGGGCTGTCAGCGGGTTCAGTTCGGGCACGGCGCCGTAGGGCAGTTCCAGTCCGCTCAGTCGCTCGTTGACACGCTGTCGCGCCCAGTAGTCGTCGACACCGTCGTCGAAAACCAGCACCACCGTCGACAGTCCGAAGGAGTTCTTGCTGCGCATGGTGATGAGGTTGGGAATGCCGTTCACCGCACGTTCCACGGCGATGGTGATTTGCTGCTCCATCTCCTCGGCGGCCAGTCCCGGCACCTGGGTCACCACCTGTACTGTGGTGTCCGATATGTCGGGGTAGGCGTCGATGGAGAGAGAGCTCCAGGCGATGATGCCGGCCATGGCCAGCACGCCAAACAGGGCGGCGGTCAGCGCCCTGTGTTGCATCGAAAAACGTATAATTCGCTCTATCATCGCTTATCTGTAGTCTATTAGATACATGGCACCTTCCGTGATAATCTCGTCCTCTGGCGTCAGACCCTCGGTGACGATGAGTTGTCCGTTTTCGGCGCTTTGCACCTTCACCGTGGTACGCACAAAGCGGTTGTCGCCCACTTTGCGCAGCACATAGCGTGCATCCTCGCCTTGCAACACAGCGCTCTTGGGTACCGTCACGCAGCGACTGCTCGGCGTGGTCAGCAGCACCTTGGCATACATGTTGGGCATCATCAGTCCGCGGGGGTTGTCGCATTCGATGATGGTCTGCATGGTGCGTGTCTCCTCGTCCAGCATGCCGCCGCGGAACACCAGTCGGCCGCTGATGACGCTGTCGGGACGGGCCACCAGCCGTATCTCGACATGCTCCACACGGTCTGTCAGCACCGCCTCGCTCTCGGTGATGTTGGCTTTCACCCACACCTTGCTCAGGTCGGCCACCACCAGCTTGCTGTCGGCGTCCTCTTTGATGTATTCGCCTCTCACTAGGTCGTTGCGCAGCACACGTCCCGAGATAGGGGTGCGCACCGTCATGGGCTGTCCCACCTCGGCGTGCGTGACGTCAATCTGGTATTCTTTGGCCACGGATTCGGCGTGGCGGAACTCCTCCAGCTTGTTCTGGTAGTCCAGCTGCGCCTCTTCCAACTCGCGGTTCGAGGCCACCTTGTTGCTGTTGAGGTCGCGCACACGCTCCATCTGCTTCTTGGCAGCAGCCAGCTCCGACTGTGCCTGTCGGTAGCTCTTAACTATTTCGTAATAGTCCGACGAGCTCAGCTCGAAGAGCGGTGCGCCGGCGCGTACCTGCTGGCCGATTTGAACCAGCGAGCGTTGCACCCGTCCGGCGAAAGGTGCCGCCACCTCGGCGTAGGCCGTCGGTACGGCAGTCACCACACCCGAGGTGTGCAGTGTCATGGCGTGGTCTTCCATCTCGACGGGAGCCACCACCAGTCGTTGGAGTATGGGCGAGGCGGCGTTGACGGTCAGCGTGTCGCCGCTCACGACGACCTCGGTTGTCTCGGTGTCGTTGCTGGTCTGGCTGGCACCGCCACAGGCGGTGAGCAGACCCATACATAATAGGGGAATTACAATACGATACATTATGTCTCTTTTTACGAGGATTGCTCGTCGTTAAACAAACGAAAATACAAGGAAAATGGCGATACCGCCGCCAATGGACGGTGTCGCGTTGTGCCACGCGTTTAGCAGGCGGGGTGGGGTGGGGCGCGCAGTCGGCGCACAGCTCCGTTGTCGACAACGACGACGGCTGTCGAGACGACAGCATACTGCCACTGGCCGCTATACTGCGGCGACAGCGTGGGCATTCCGTCTTCGGTGGTGCAGGTGTCGTTCGACAGCTCGTCAATCAGCTGTATCTCCAGCGTCGTGTGCGTGTGGTTGCTTTTCGCAAAGGGGTGCGAGTGCACCACGATACGCTCGTTGATGAAATGGCTGTGAACGAAGAAATGGGTACCGGCAAAATAAAACAGATAGAAAGCTGTCAGCAGCAGTGTCAATATCTGTTTCATCTTTTTCATGTCGGTATGATTTGAAAGCACCAGTCGTTAAAACTTTTGCAAAGGTACGTATTTTCTGAGAACTGACAAGGTTGAAGTGTCGCTGGCGAAGACAGAATAGAGTCCCTGCTCCTCCTGTGCGGGGTCGCCGGTGTAGTCGTCGCCCTGCTGCCAGAAGGGATGCCGCACGTCGGCGCTGCCGCCCCAGGCCCAGAAGTTGCAACCGTCCACGCCGTGACCCACCTGTTGCAGGATGTAGTCGTAGTAGCGATCACGTGCCGCCGTGGTCGAAGTGGTGGCAATCTCGAATTCATCGCGCGGATAGCCGAACTCTTCTATCACCAGCGGCTTGGCCAGCCGTTGCGCCACGGGGATGTGGAGGTCGATATATTCCTGTGTCCGCCGACAGGCTGCCGACAGGCTGTCCGTCACCGTGCCGGGTGTATTGGCGGCTTTGGCTGCGGTGCTCGGCGAGGCAAAGGTGCCCATCCAGTTCCAGGTGAAGGGCCAGATGTGGATGCACAGGTAGTCGATGTCGGTCAGGGCGTGCACCTGCTCAAAGAGCGCCAAATCCACCTCGCAGCCGTAGAGGCCTTCGCTGCCGGTGGTCACCAGATGGTGGCTGTCGATGGCTTTGATGGTGTGTGCTTGCTCGGCAATCCACTCCACAAAGGCCTGTTTGGTTGCGCTGTCGCGTGCAAAGGCGCGGGGCTCGTTGCTAATTTCCCATGCCATCAGTGCGGGGTCGTCGGCATAGCGCTGTCCTGTCAAGCTGTTTGTCCGCGACACAATAAACTGTGTGTGGCGCAGCGCCATGGCGCGGGCGCTGTCGTTGCGCACAAACTGGCTGTGGTATTGGCAGTAGCCCTCCCAGTCGTCGGGCGGTGCCACGGGACCTGCGCCGGCCCACTCCAGATAGGTGCCGAAACCGCCACTCCACTGCCAGGCGTTGTTTAGGTAAAGCACCGCTTTCATGCCGCGTCGTCCCAGCTCCTGCATCAGGTAGTCCAGCCCTTCCAGCAGCGTGTCGTTGTACACGCCGGGCTGTGGCTGCAGCACAGGACGGATATGGTCGCTGCGGTCGCTCGTGCCCTCGGCGCCCACCAGCACACGCAGGTTTTTCACACCCAGGTTGCAGAGGTCGTCCAGTTCGCGGCACAGCCGCTGGCGGTCGCCGCCTTCGCCCGTGCTGCCCAGGATGGCGCCGTACCACAGGTTGCAGCCCACAAAGGTATAGCTGCTGTCGCCCAGCACAAAATGTCCGTCGGCAACACGGACAAAGTCGGCGTCGTGGTGGCTTTCGCGGTGGCTGCATCCGCCGCACAGCGCTGCGGCGATGATTATTGTCAGGAGGAAATTACGCATGGCGTTGTCTCTTCTTTATTCAGCGGGGGCTGCTTCAACCGAAGCAGCCCCCGCTGGGTTTCAGTGCGGATAGGGGGACTCGAACCCCCACTCCGTGAGGAACTAGATCCTAAGTCTAGCGCGGCTACCAATTACGCCATATCCGCATCTTTTCGGGGTGCAAAGATACGAAAAATAGTGATTCGTTCGTAGTGATTGGTGAATAGTGACGGGCAGATACCAGTTTTCAACATTTCGGTGATAAAAAAACTTTTATTGTGGGCGAATCGGTAGCTGCATAATATGTATTTTTGCACCAACGGTTGAAACGACCGTTGCTATGCTATCGTATTATACTGACCTATGGAAGAATTGATACCCACCACTGCCAACTACGACGAGTCGAGTATTATCCATCTCGAAGATATGGAACACATCCGCCTGCGCCCCGGTATGTATATCGGCAAGCTGGGCGACGGATCCTCCCACGACGACGGCATCTATGTCCTTATCAAGGAAGTTATCGACAACGCCATCGATGAGTTTACTTCGGGTTTCGGCAAGAAAATCGAGGTGAAGGTCCACTTCGCCGACCGCCGTGTGGCCATCCGCGACTACGGTCGCGGCATTCCGCTGGGCAGCGTCATCGACGCGGTGAGCAAGCTGAACACGGGTGCCAAATACGACAACAAGACGTTCCAGAAGTCGGTGGGCTTGAACGGTGTGGGTACCAAGGCGGTCAACGCCCTTTCGTCGGAGTTCAAGGTAATGGCGGTGCGCGACGGCAAGTGTCGCATCGCCGAGTTCTCCAAAGGCAAGCTGGTCTCCGACAGCGGCATCATCGCCAGCAGCGAGGCCAACGGAACCTATGTCGAGTTTGTGCCCGACGCACAGCTGTTTGGCAACTACCATTTCATCAACGAGTACGTGGAGCGTCGCGTATGGAACTACTGCTACCTCAACCGGGGACTCACCCTCTACTACAACGACAAGCGCTACTATTCCAAAAACGGTCTGCTCGACCTGTTGGAGAACAATATGGAGACCGATCCCATCTATCCCGTCATCCATATCCACGACGGCGACTTCGAAGCGGCGTTCACTCATGTCAACGGCCAAAGCAGCGACTATTTCTACTCCTTTGTCAACGGTCAGCATACCACCGAGGGCGGCACCCACCAGAGTGCCTTCCGCGAGGGCTATGCCCGTGTGGTGAAAGAGTTCTTCAATAAGAAGGAGTATGTGCCCGAGGACATTCGTCAAGGTTTGGTCTGTGCGCTCTGTGTGCGCATCCAAGAACCGGTCTTCGAGGCGCAGACCAAGACCAAGCTGGGCTCGACCCACATGGCACCGCCCGACAAGGATGGCAACTACGACAGTCCGCTGCTGAAGACCTATGTCTACGACATGCTGAAGACCCACCTCGACAATTATCTTCACAAGAATCCCGACACCGCCGAGGCGTTGCAGCAGAAAATCATCCGCAACGAGAAAGAACGCAAGGAAATTGCGGGCGTCAAGAAACTGGCGCGCGAGGCCAGCAAACGTGCCAATCTCAACAACTCCAAGCTGCGCGACAGCCATGTCCACTACAATAGCAACCATCCGCGGCGTCTCGAGAGCACCATCTTCATCACCGAGGGTCTCTCCGCCAGCGGTAGCATCACCAAGAGCCGCGACGTGGAGACGCAGGCGGTGTTCAGCTTGCGCGGTAAACCCAAAAACACCTACTCCATCTCCAAGGCCGAGGTCTACAAGAACGAGGAGCTCAACCTGCTCCACAACGCCCTCGACATTGACGACGGTATCGAAAACCTGCGCTACAACAACGTGGTCATCGCCACCGATGCCGATATCGACGGCATGCACATCCGTCTGCTGCTGCTCACCTTCTTCCTGCGTTTCTATCCCGAACTCATCCGCACGGGCCATGTCTATATCCTGCAGACGCCGCTCTTCCGTGTCCGCAACAAAAAGGTGACGCACTACTGCTACACCGAGGAGGAACGTGTGGCGGCCATCGCGTCGACACCCAACGCCGAAATCACCCGATTCAAAGGTTTGGGCGAGATCTCGCCCGACGAGTTCAAGGGTTTCATCGACCAGGATATGCGGCTCGACCCGGTCATGCTGCATAAAGACTTTGATATTCCCGGCGTGTTGCGCTTCTATATGGGTGAAAATAGCGTTGAACGTCGCGATTTCATTATGAAGAATTTACGCATCGAGGACGATGAGAGTATTCTCGTCGTGTGAAAAAACATGCAAAATCTTTGTACTTTTTCAAATCATTTGCTATACTTGCATCAAAATATACTGCCATGAGTGCTGCCTCAAAAACTAAAAAACGACTGATTGTCAGTTACAAGAACCTTTCTGAAGAACTGGTTGAACAATTCAAGGAGCTTTATCCCGAAGGCTACCGAGACTATCTGCAACGTATCTTGAAGCCCAATGGGGACCCGATTTTCGTTGTTCCCTTTGAGACCGAAGACTGCTCCTATATGGTCAAGTTTGATGTCAAAATCGATGCCGCCCTCAGCGACGACGACCTTGACAAGGGTCTCTTCGAGGGTGACGACAAAGACGATGACTACGACTCCATCTCCGAGGTGATGGACAAAGACGACGACGGCAATCCCAACCACACGGAGCGCACGCTCAAGCATGGCGATTACGAAGATGTCTTCCAACGCGACAAATCGTCGAAATCCGATATTGAAAAACGTTCCAGCGCAGGCCGTGAAATCGAGGCTGCTTTCGATGCCGACGATGAGGACGAGCCCGACGACAACCTGGACGATGAACCCGACGACGATGACGCCGACGATGAGCTGGAGCCCACGGCGGAGGATCTGGACGACATCGATGCCGAACTGCTCGGTGGCGGCCTTCTCGACGCTGCTCCTGCCAAGTCCACGGCCAAATCCGCACCCAAGAAATCATCTGCCAAACCGGCCGCCAAAGCTGCCGTGAAGAAGGCTCCCGCCAAGCCCGCTACAAAACCCGCAGCTAAACCCGCTGCAAAGCCTGCTGCCAAAGCACCCGCTAAAACGGCTGCCAAGCCTGTCGCGAAGGCGCCCGCCAAGCCTGCTGCTAAAACAACGGTTAAAGCACCGGCAAAGCCCGCCGCTAAATCGGCCGCTAATCCTGCCGCCAAACCCGCGGCAAAGCCCGCGGCAAAGCCCGCAGCCAAGGCCCCCGCTAAAACGGCTGCCAAGCCTGCTACCAAACCGGCACCCAAGGCTCCGGCCAAGCCCGCCGCCAAACCCGCCGCCAAAACACCGGCCAAACCCGCCACCAAGCCCGCAGCCAAACCCGCCGCTAAGCCTGCCGCCAAAACACCGGCCAAGCCTGCAGCCAAGCCCGCAGCCAAAGCGCCTGCCAAACCGGCCAGTAAGCCCGCTGCCAAAGCGCCTGCCAAGCCTGCCAGCAAACCCACTGCGAAACCGGCACCCAAGGCACCCGCTAAGTCGACGGCCAAGCCCGCAAGCAAGCCTGCCGCAAAAGCACCCGCCAAGCCCGCTGCCAAAAAGCCGGCCACAAAGAAGAAATAATTTTTATCCTAGAGTTTCTAGAACATCTAGAATATCTAGATTATCTAGAAACTCTAGAAACTCTAGAAACTCTAGAATATCTAGAATATCTAGAAACTCTAGAAACTCTAGAATCCCCTTCTACTTTTCATAGAAGTGCATCTCTCTTAGATACTGATGCACCGGTTCGGTGAGTAGATACTGCACCGATTCGCCACGTCGAATCCGCTCGCGGATGTCGCTGGAAGAGATATTCATCATGGGGACATCCACCAGGTGTACGTTGCGGTGGTCGCGTAGCGGACAGTTGTCGAATCCGGGACGCGGATAAACATAGATAGGGTAGTGCTCCAAGATGTATTCGTAGTTGCGCCAGCGCTCAAACGACGCCAGGTTGTCGCCACCCATTATCAGCGAAAACTCCTTGTCGCGGTATTGCTCGCCCAGATGCGCCAGCGTCAGCACGGTATACGACGGCACAGGCAGCTTCAGCTCTGCGTCACACACCCGCAGCCGGTCGTTGTCCTCCACGGCACGGCGCACCATCTCCACCCTGTGGTAGTCGGCCAGCAGACTTTTCTGTTGCTTCAAAGGGTTCTGGGGTGACACCACCAGCCACACCTCGTCCAGATCGGTGCGCCCGACAAAGGTGTTGGCAATAATCAAGTGCCCTACATGGATGGGATTGAAAGAACCGAAGAAAAGACCAACCTTGCGATACATGGGAGAGAATTGTGGATTTTGGTTTTTTCTAGATTTTCTAGATGGTCTAGATTATCTAGATTTTCTAGAGCTTCTAGATTTTCTAGGGCTTCTAGATTTAAAAAGAGCGCCGCATTTGCGGCGCTCTTTTTTGTAATCAATAGTATTTGTAGCGGCTCCGCACCTCGATGAGGCGTAGCCGTTGCCCCTTGAAGGTATACACCTGTTCAACCTCGTGTGCGCCCGACACCACTTTCAGTACTGTGATGTCCTGGGTGTAGGAGGTGGGATAGGTGTCGAAGAAGACATTGAATACATCGGCCTTGGTCATGCCGGGATGCGGCCCGTTGACAAAGGACACCTCGGGGTCGGTGATGTGGGCGGCAAGAATCTCCATGAGTCCCGTCGAAATGCTGCGGAACACATCAATCTCGCTGCCGTCCAGTCTTTTCAGGGTGTTGACCGACACATGCATCGAGTCCAGATAGTGTTTGTAGCCCACTTCGCGGTCCCAGCGCAGCTGGCCGTCGGTGATGTACTGTTCAATGCTGTTCCACTTGCCAAAGGGATATACCACTTGTTCGTTCAACGCATACACGGTCATTGTGTCGACCAGTACCTTGATGTCTTTCACCTGATACTCCGGTCGGGCAAACTTCATGATGCGCATGGCTTTGGCGCGTGAGCTGACCTCCTGAGCGAAGGTCGTTGTCAGAGTGGCAACCAGTGCCACCGTTAGCAGAACTTTCTTCATGTTGTTCTTCAAAGGTTTTTATAGTCGTTTATCGGGTCACCGTCAAGCGTTGGATGGCTTCGGTCTGGCCGTTGCGCACCTTCACCAGGTAGACGCCGGCGGGCAGCGTGGCGGTCTCGATACGCACCTGGTTGCTGCCGTCGTGCAGCTGGCGCATCACTTCCTGACCCAGCGTGTTGATGACAACCACTTCGCGGATGCCGTTCTCGCACTCCAGGATGCTGAAGTCGGTGGTGGGGTTCGGGTAGATGCGCAGCGAGGTCTGATCCACATCGTCGATGCCTACATCGCCGTCACGCAGATAGGCCGAGATGGTCGAGTTCATCACCTTGCAGTCGTTGACGTTGCTTGTGCTGTAGTTGTTCACGAAGGCCACCAAGCGGCAGTGGTTGGCGTTCCATCTGCTGTTCAGCGTGTAGGTGTAGGTGTGTTCCTCCTCGGTGCCTTCCGTGACAGACGTGAGGATGTTGGCGTCACCGGTGATGTCGCTGATGGCGGCACGGATCACATGGTCGTGCTGGTAGTTGCTGGTGTTGGCACCCGACTGCTGGCCGTAGAGGCTGTCCTCAATCAGGTAGAGCGACACACGGGGATCCGACATATTCAGGTCGGTCAGCACATTCACTTTGACCGTCGTCGTCAACTCACGGGTGGCGGCATCGTAATGCGTGTTTTTGAGCGCCACGGTCAGGAAAGCGGGCTGATCGGCAGCGGTCTGGATAGCGGTTCCCACATCGCTCGAGGGGAAGAAGATGGGGCCGGGGGCATTGCTGCTGCTTCCGTCCGAGAAGGCGGCGCCGGTGAAATGCGTACGGTCGAGCATCAGCGCGGGAGCGTAGGTGCTGTTGGCAGCGTAGAAGCGGGTCAGCGTGTTGCTGGCGTTGAGGGTCCAGGTGTCGGTGCCATAGCCCACATGGTGAGCCACCCAGATGACATCGTTACGGCCTTGGAGGGCATTCTTGATGCGGACGTGGGCCGACGGGCAGTTGCCGCACTGGGCGGTGGTGAAGTTCTCCATCAGCACGGTGCGCTGCACGGCATGGCTACCGTCATAGACGTTGACAGTGCCGCTGAGGGTGTTGTCAAGGGTGTTGTCGGCCACACCGTTGGGGTCCGACACCGTGACGGTGATGGTGTGCTCACCCAGCGTGGTGGGCTGGTAGGGCACGTTGTGGGTGAAGGTATGGGTTTGGCTGGTTCCCACATTGATGTTGGACACCACATAGGTGGGAGAGGTGACACCGTCGACGGTGTACTGCACCGCGTAGTTGGTCAGCGGAGACGCACCGTTGTTTTTCACAGTACCCTTGATGGAAATAGAGCCGTTGTTGGGTGCCTGACCGGGCAGCGTCAAGCCGGTGAGGACAATCTCGTTCTGGACAGGGACGGTCACCATCACATCGTCAATGCAGACATAGTAGCCGTTGGTGCCACAGTTCACGAATGCGATATAGACATTCTGTCCGGCGTAGGCCGAAAGGTCGATAATACGCAGCGTTTCACCTGCGGGAACGGTGGGCACATTCAAAAGAGTGGTGCTGAAAGCAGTCCGATCGTTGGTGGTGGTGGAAATCATGACTTTCATGCTCTCGGGGTAGCTGTCGCTGTTGCCGTAGAGTTTGAAGACCAAGCTGAAGCCCTCGGTGGGGATGTAGATGGAGGGGGTGATGAGCCAGCGGTTGGCCGTGGCGGAACCCGACGACAGGTAGGAGGTGCTGGCGGCCACGAGACCAATGCCCGAGACATTCAATCCAATCCAGCTGTCGCCAAAGCTCGAATAGTTGCTATAGTTCGCCTGTCCGTCACCGATGGTGGTCCAGCCTTCAGGCAGGGTGTAGAAATAGCTCGAGATGTTGGTCATCGAGTTGAAATCCTCCGAGAAGATGCTGTAGCCCTCGCTGGGAGTGATGACCATACGGACAAATACATACGAGCCTGCCGACGAGTCGGGGTTGCCGGCGGCATAGTCCGACACCAACAGGTAGAACCAGCTGGTATCAGCCATGGCAAGGTTTGTCGGCACTGAGAGATGGAAGGAGCAGTCGCTGTTGCCTTCATCGGCAGCGACAGAGAAGTTGGCGGTGTAATAGTTCGCATTGCTCACACTTCCGTTGGAGGTACCGGTCACCACAATGCCGTTGCTGTTCTCCATCGCGTTGAGCGATGCAATGACATCCATCGTGTTGGCGGTGTTGTTGTGAAACGTGACGCCCTCCATGACGGCCGTTCCGTTGTTCACGTAATAGGTCATCGTGTCGCGATGCTGATAGGTTGTGTTGTTGAACACAAAACTAAACGATTGCGCATTGGCAAATGAAACCAACGCTGCAATGCAAAGAACAAAAGGTATGAATCTTTTCATAGCTTAATGATTATTTGTTATATTTTTATTTCGACGCAAAGATACAAAAAAAATGCTTATCGGAAAATTCTTATCTTTGTTTTCAGATACGGGTCTCTCTCCGTTCTCATAATTCTTTTATCCACTATGAATTACGCCGATACCATTGCCGCCGCTCTCGGGTTGGGAGTGCGACAGGTCGCCAAGACCATCGAGTTGCTCGACCAGGGTGCCACCATCCCCTTTATCGCCCGCTACCGCAAGGAGGTTACGGGCTCTCTCAACGAGGTGCAGATTGCCGCCATCCGCGACCAGCTGCTGCGCTTGCGCGAACTCGATGCGCGACGCACCTTCATCCTCGACGCCATCCGTGCGCAGGACAAGCTGACGCCCGAGCTGGAACAGCGCATCCGTGAGGCAGCGACGATGACGCAACTCGAGGACCTGTATCTGCCCTTCAAGCCGCGTCGCCGCACCTATGCCTCCATCGCCATCGAGCGGGGGCTGGAGCCGCTGGCCGACGCGCTGATGCAGCAGCGCGACAGCAATGTCGTCGCCCTCGCCCAGCCGTTTGTCAATGCCGAAAAGGGGGTTCCCACCGTCGACGACGCCCTGCAGGGGGCGCGTCACATCATCGCCGAGCGGGTCAGCGAGGATGCTTTCGCCCGCAGCCGTGTGCGCAACATCTTCCGTCGCACCGCTCTGCTGACCTCCAGCGTGGTGCGTACCAAAATCGAGGAGGCGGCCAAATACGAATCATGGTTCGACTGGTCCGAGCCGGTGCAGAAAGCGCCGTCTCACCGTGTGTTGGCCATCTTCCGTGGCGCTGACGAGGGGTTGCTGCGCCTGCACCTGCTGCCGGCCACCGACGAGGAGCCGCTCAAAGTGCTCCACAGCCAATTTGTGCAGGGTCACAATGCCGCTGCCGACCAGGTGGCGCAAGCGGTCGACGACGGCTACCATCGCCTGTTGGCGCCGTCGCTTGAGACCGAGCTCTACCGTCAGGTGAAAGAGCGTGCCGACCGTGAGGCCATCCGTATCTTTGCCACCACCCCGCGCCCGCGGCTGCGGGCGTCGCCGCTGGGCCGCAAGCGTGTCATGGCCATCGACCCTGGCTTTCGCACGGGATGCAAGGTGGTCTGTCTCAACGAGCATGGCGACCTGCTGCATTTCGACACCATCTATCCCTTTGCTTCCGTCCGCGAGGAGCGTGCCGCCATGGAACGGCTGGTGATGTTGGCCGACGAGTTCTCCGTCGACGCTGTCGCCATCGGCAACGGCACCGCGGGCCGTGAGACCGAGGATATGGTGCGCCGTTGTGCCTTCCACAAACAGCCGGTCGTCGTCATGGTCAGCGAGAGCGGCGCCTCCGTATACAGTGCCAGCGAGGTGGCACGCCGTGAGTTTCCCGACTGCGACATCACCGTGCGCGGCGCCGTCAGCATCGGTCGCCGTCTCATGGATCCTTTGGCCGAGTTGGTCAAGATCGACCCCCGCAGCATCGGCGTGGGCCAGTACCAGCACGATGTCGACCAACACCTGCTTCAGGAGGGGCTCCACGACACCGTCGTCTCTTGCGTCAACAGTGTCGGTGTCGAGCTCAATACCGCCAGTCCGGAGTTGCTCAGCTATGTCAGCGGCATCGGTCCGGCCTTGGCGGACCGCATCGTCGAATACCGCACCGACGAGGGGCCTTTCCTCAGTCGTCGCGACCTGCTCAAGGTGCCGCGTCTCGGTCCCAAAGCTTACGAGCAGTGTGCGGGCTTCCTGCGGGTCGCCGACAGTGCCAACCCACTCGACCGCAGTGCGGTGCATCCCGAACGCTACGCCCTTGTCGAGCGTATGGCCGCCGACCTGGGGTGCGGTGTCGAACAACTGATGGCCGACCGCGAGCTGCGTGGCCGCATCGACCTGCAGCGCTATTGTACGGAAGAGTGCGGTATGCCCACGTTGCGCGACATCCTGGCCGAGCTCGACAAGCCCGGGCGTGACCCGCGGGCGCAGTTCGAAGTGTTCGAGTTCGACCGTAGTGTCAACACCATCGAGGATTTGAAACCCGACATGGTGTTGCCGGGCATCGTCACCAACATCACCGCCTTCGGCGCCTTCGTCGACGTCGGCGTCCACCACGACGGACTGGTCCACATCAGTCAGATGGCCCACCACCGCGTCACCGACCCCGCACAGGTCGTACACCTCCACCAACAGGTGAAAGTCAAAGTCCTGGAAGTGGACCTGAGAAGAAAAAGAATATCCCTGAGCCTGAAAGTCTAGTTTTTCTAGAAGCTCTAGATTTTCTAGATTTTCTAGATTTTCTAGATTATCTAGTTTTTCTAGAAACTCTCAACTCTTCTTGCTCTTCATCTCCACCCACGGTATCATCACCTCTTCCATCGAGATGCCGCCGTGCTGGAAGGTGCTGTCGTAGTACTGCACGTACTGGTTGTAGTTGTTGGGGTAGGCGAAGAAATCGTTCTCGTGGGCGAAGATATAGGGTGAGGTGATGTGCCGTTTGGGCAAGAAAATGCTCGTTGGGTCTTTCACCTCAAACACCTCCTTGGCGTTGTATTCCAGCAGACGTCCCTGTTTGTAGCGCAGGTTCACCGACACCTCTTTGTCGCCGCGTACACGCACGGGACGGTCCACACGCACCGATCCGTGGTCGGTGGTCAGCAGTACATTCACGTCGCGCTCCGACAGGTTCTTCAGTAGCTCCACCAGCGGCGAATGCTCAAACCAGGAGCGGGTCACCGACCGGTAGCTGCGCTCGTCGGCGGCCAGCTCGCGCACAATGTTCGAGTCGGTGCGGGCGTGCGACAGCATGTCGATGAAGTTGTAGACAATCACATTCAACGGGTTGTGCATCAACTTGTTTACATCCTCGGCCAAACGCAGTCCGTACTGGGCGTTGAGCACCTTGTTGTAGCTGTGGCGTATCTGGATGCCGTTGCGGCGCAGGTTCTCTTCCAGCAGCTCGTTTTCGAACTGGTTTTTGTACCCCTCTTCGTCCTCGTTGACCCAGTACTGCGGATATTTGCGTTCGATTTCCGACGGCATCAGACCACCGAACATGGCGTTGCGGGCAAACTGGGTCGTTGTGGGCACGATGCTGTAATAGATGGAGTCTGTCTCGACGTGGAACAGCTGTTCAAACTGCGGCTGCAGGTGCTTCCACTGGTCATAGCGGAAGTTGTCGATGACAATCAGGAAGGTGGGCCGTTTGTCGTTCAGCAACGGCATCATGCGCTCGCGCAGCACCATGGGCGACAGCGTCGGTTTCTCGCTCGCGCCCTTGAGCCAGTCGATATAGTTGCGCTCGTAGTAACGGCAGAACTGGCGGTTGGCTTCCTGTTTCTGTGACTGCAGGATGTTGCGGATATTTTCGTCGTCGTTGTTCGACAGCTCAATCTCCCAGTATACCAGTCGCTTGTAGAGCTCTATCCAGTCGTTGTAGTCCAGTGGATCCATCAGCCGCATGCCAATCTCGCGGAACTCCTGTTGGTAGTTCATCATCGACTTCTCGTTCACCAGTCTGCGGGCCTCGGTATGCTTCTTGATGGTCAGCAGTATCTGCTTGGGGTTCACGGGTTTGATAAGGTAGTCGGAAATCTTGCTGCCCAGCGCCTCTTCCATGATGTGCTCTTCCTCGCTCTTGGTGATCATCACCACGGGTAGGTTGGGGTGCTGCTCTTTGATGGCGGTCAGTGTGTCCAGTCCGCTCATGCCAGGCATGTTCTCGTCGAGAAAAACCAGGTCCACCTGTTCCTCCGCCATGGCGTCCAGCGCGTCGTTGCCGCTGGTGACCGGTATCACCTGGTAGCCACGTTCTTCCAGAAAGAGGATATGCGGTTTCAGTAAATCAATTTCGTCGTCAGCCCAAAGAATTTTCATGATATAGGGTTTGAGGGTTGTAGGGTTGATAGGTTTGTAGGGACATTATTTCGAATCTCCGAAAGTGGGAGAATCCGAATGTCTTTTACTAAAAACGTCATTTCTCTTTTTTTCGTATTTTTGCAATTTATTATTTTTATAATAGGATGGAGTTACTCGACAGTTATCGTAACGATGCGCAGGTCTCTGCGCTCGCAGCCGCCCTCGATGGCGAGGGGGCGCGTGTGCGTGTGGCCGGGTTGTCGGGTTCGCTCAACGCGGTGCTGGCTGCATCGCTCTTTGCCTCCGACGGCCGCAGCACCCACCTGCTCATCGCAGCCGACAAGGAGGAGGCCTTCTATCTGCTCAACGATATGGAGACGCTCCTCGACGACGTCGAAAAAGATGCCGACCACAAACGGGTGCTGCTGTTCCCCACCACCTATCGTCGCCCCTACAGTCACCGTGACGAAAACGAGGCGTCGGAGGTCGACAACGCCAACGAGCTGCAGCGCACCGAGGTCATCCGACAGCTCTCGTCGGGTCGCCCCATCGTCGTCGTCACCTATCCCGAGGCGTTGTCCGAGAAGGTGGTGTCGTCGCGCACCCTGTCGCGCCACACCATGCAGCTGGCGCAGGGTGGCCGTCTCGACATCGACCAGGTCATCGCCCTCATGCAGGACTACAACTTCGAGCGTGTCGACTTTGTCGTCGAGCCGGGCCAGTACGCTGTGCGCGGTGGCATCGTCGACATCTACTCCTACGGCAGCGATATGCCCTACCGCATCGAGCTCTTCGACGATGTCATCGACTCGTTGCGCAGCTTCGACCCTGTCACGCAGCTCTCGGCACGCCGTCACGACAGTGTCAGCATTGTGCCGCGTCTGGCGGGCGACGCTGCCGACAGCATCACCCTCACCGAGCATGTATCGCTGCTGGCCTACCTCGCCGCCACCGACGTGGTGTGGCTCCACGGACTGCTCTTCCTCACCGAGCGTATCGACAAGTGCTACGCCACGGCGGTCAGTCACTACGAGTCGTTGGCCCATTCGCCGGTTGCCCACCTCGAGCCCGACGCACTCTACAGCAACGCCGAGGATTTCACACGGCAGCTGCTCCGTTGCCGCATCGTTGAGCAGGGCAGCAGCGGCTATTTCTCCAACGCCACGCTGCTCGAGGCGCACAGCGAGCCGCAGCCGCGCTTCAACAAGCAGTTCGACCTGTTGGCGCAGACGCTTTCCGACTACCGCGACCGCAACTACAGCATCTTTATCACCGTCTCGGGCGAACAGCAGCGCGCGCGTCTCGAAAAGGTGCTTTCCACCGACGGCCTCGCCATCGTCAACGGACAGCTGGCGGGGGGCTTTGTCGACCACGACAGCAAGCGGGTCTGCTTCACCGACCACCAGATATTCGAGCGCTACCATAAATACACCGTCCGCGACCTGCGCCAGAACCGCGAGGCGTTGACGCTCAAAGAGCTGTTTGAACTCAAGCCGGGCGATTTCGTCACCCATATCGACTACGGTGTCGGACGTTTCTCGGGTTTGGAGAAGATCACCAAGGACGGTCGTTCCCAGGAGGTGATACGCCTGGTCTATCGCAACGGCGACATCCTCTATATCAGCATCCACAGCCTCCACAAAATCAGCCGCTATGTAGGCAAGGACGGCGTGGCGCCCACCCTCGACAAGATTGGCAGCAGCAGCTGGCAGGTGCTCAAACAGCGCACCAAGAAGCAGGTCAAGGACATTGCCAAAGACCTCATCGCCCTCTACGCCAAGCGTATGGCGTCGAAAGGTTTTGCCTATAGTGCCGACAGTTACCTGCAGACCGAGCTGGAGTCGTCGTTCTTCTACGAGGACACCCCCGACCAGCAGCGTGCCACCCTCGATGTGAAGCACGACATGGAAGCCACCTCGCCGATGGACCGTCTGGTCTGTGGCGACGTGGGTTTCGGCAAGACCGAGGTGGCCATCCGTGCCGCCTTCAAGGCGGTGGCCGACTCCAAGCAGGTGGCGGTGCTGGTGCCCAGCACCATCTTGGCGTTTCAACACTACAACACTTTCCGCGACCGACTGCAGGGCATGCCCGTGCGGGTCGACTACCTCAACCGTTTTCGCTCCACCCGCGAGCGCACCGCCCTGTTGCACGACCTCGAGGAGGGCAAAATCGACATCCTCATCGGCACCCATGCCATCACGGGCAAGAGCGTTCATTTCAAAGACCTGGGACTGCTCATCATCGACGAGGAGCAGAAATTTGGCGTCGCCATCAAGGAGCGGCTGCGTCAGATGAAAGTCAACGTCGACTGTCTCACCCTCACCGCCACGCCCATCCCCCGCACGTTGCAGTTTTCGCTTATGGGTGCCCGCGACCTCAGCGTCATCCAGACGCCGCCGCCCAACCGGCAGCCCATCCAGACCGAGGTCTGCACCTTCAGCGAGGAGCTTGTGCGCGACGCCATCATGTATGAGATGTCGCGCGGCGGACAGACCTTCTTCGTCAGCAACCGGGTGGAGAACATGGACGGCATGGCCGACCTGGTGCGCCGGCTTGTCCCCGACGCGCGTGTCGCCATCGCCCACGGCCGTCTCGACGGCCACGAGGTGGAGGAGACGCTCATGCACTTCCTGTCGGGCGACATCGACGTCCTGGTGGCCACCTCCATCGTCGAAAACGGTCTCGACATCCCCAACGCCAACACGATGATCGTCAATAACGCCCAGAACTTCGGTCTCAGCGACCTCCACCAGCTGCGCGGCCGTGTGGGACGCAGCAACCAGAAGGCGTTCTGCTATATGATCATCCCCTCCTACGAGACGCTGACCGACGAGGCGCGCAAGCGTCTCCGTGCCATTGAAGAGTTCGGCAGCGTGGGCAGCGGCTTCCATATCGCCATGCGCGACCTCGACATCCGCGGCGCGGGCAACATCCTCGGCGCCGAACAGAGCGGCTTTATCAGCGAGATAGGCTACGACATGTACCAGAAGATTCTCGCCGAGGCCATCGACGAGCTGAAGCAGTCCGAGTTCCACGACCTCTTCGTCCGCGAGGCGGAGGAGAAGCAGGAATACGTGCGTGAATGTACCGTCGAGACCGACCTCGAAGCGCTCATCCCCGACGACTATGTCACCAGCATCAGCGAGCGTCTGCTGCTCTATCGGCAGATTGCCGACTTGGTCACCGACGACGATGTCGACCGCTACCGCGACCAGCTGATCGACCGCTTCGGTCCGTTGCCCAAGGCTACGCAGGAGCTGTTGCTTACCGTGCCGCTGCGTCGCAGAGCCAAAGCCTTCGGCATCGACCGCATCGTGCTCAAAACCGACGCCATGTCGCTCTACTTCCCCACCGACACGCAGAACCCCTTCTACCAGTCGGCACACTTCAACCGTCTCATCACCTATGCCCAGCAGCATGCCGCCACAGCGCGCCTCCGCGAGAAAGACAACCGTCTCTCGCTGCGGGTGGCACCCATCAAAAGCATGCAGCAAGCCAACGAAATCATCAAAGAATTATCCGAAAATCACTTAACGAATTAGCTCAATAAGATCAATTCTTCAACAATGAGTTACAAAGAATACAAAAACCTGAATCTTACGCAAATCGGCGACGACATCCGTCGCTACTGGGAAGAAAACAACACCTTCGAGGAGGGACAGCGCTTGGCCGAGGGCCATCCCGCCTTTGTCTTCTACGACGGTCCCCCGTCGGCCAACGGCAAGCCGGGCATCCACCACGTCATGGCACGCACCATCAAGGATGTCTTCTGCCGCTACAAGGCGCAGAAGGGCTACTTTGTCGACCGCAAAGCGGGCTGGGATACCCACGGTCTGCCCGTCGAGTTGGGCGTGGAGAAGAACCTGGGCATCACCAAGGAGGACATCGGCAAGAAGATCAGTGTCGACGACTACAACCGTGCCTGCCGTGAGGAGGTGATGAAATACAAAGAGCTGTGGGACGAGCTGACGCGTGTGATGGGCTATTGGGTCGACCTGAAGAACCCCTATATCACTTTCGACAACAACTATATTGAGACGCTCTGGTTCCTGCTGAAGAAGCTCTACGACAAGGGTCTCCTCTACAAAGGCTACACCATCCAGCCCTACAGCCCCGCCGCCGGCACCGGCCTCAGCAGCCACGAGCTCAACATGCCCGGCTGCTACCGCGACGTGAAGGACACCACCTGCGTGGCGATGTTTAAACTAATTGAAAATGGAAAATGGAAAATTGAAAATTCGGCTGACGCGTCAAATAATTCTCAATTCTCAATTCTCAATACTCAATTGCCTACCTACGCCATCGCTTGGACGACGACCCCCTGGACGTTGCCCAGCAACACCGCCCTCTGCGTGGGTCCCAATATCGACTATGTGCTGATCGAGACCAAGCACCCTTACACGGGTGAGGACTGCCGCATCATCATGGCGGAGGCGCGCCTGGGTGACTTCTTCACCGAGGGCGAGGCCGACGAGAAGAGCAAGCTTATCCCCTGCACAGTGCTGAGCCGCTGCAAGGGTACGGCACTGGAAGGTATCTACTACGATCAGCTGATTCCTTGGGTGAAACCCAAAGAGGTCAGCGATAAGGGCTCGTTCCGGATAATCCTGGGCGACTACGTCACCACCGAGGACGGTACCGGCATTGTCCATATCGCCCCCACCTTTGGTGCCGACGACGCCCGCGTCGCCAAAAAGGCGGGTATCGGCGAACTGCTGATGTTCGACCGCGACGGCAAGCAGATGCCCATGGTCGACAAGCAGGGCCGCTTCGCCTGCCTCGACGAGCTCGACCCCGAATGGGTGAAGGCCAACGTCAATGTTGAAGAATACAGCAAGTATGCCGGCAAGTTCGTCAAGAACGCCTACGACGCCACCAAGACCGACAAGGACATCAGCCTCGACATCGAGCTGGTGGTCATGCTCAAGGAGCAGGGTAAGCTTTTCAAGAGCGAGAAGCACAGCCACAGCTATCCCCACTGCTGGCGTACCGACAAGCCGGTGCTCTACTATCCGCTCGACAGCTGGTTTATCCGCACCACGGCCCTCAAGGAGCGCATGATTGAGCTCAACAAGACCATCAACTGGAAGCCCGAAGCCACCGGCAGTGGCCGCTTCGGCAACTGGCTGGAGAATATCGTCGACTGGAACCTCAGTCGCAGCCGCTACTGGGGCACCCCGCTGCCCATCTGGCGCACCGAGGACGGCAAAGAGGAAATCTGTATCGGCAGCGTTGCCGAGCTCAACGCCGAAATTGAGAAATCCGTCGCCGCCGGCTTCATGAAGGAGAACCCGTATAAATTGTCCGACAAGTCCGACTATACCAAGTTCGACCTTCACCGTCCGTACATCGATAACGTCGTCCTGGTCTCCGCCTCCGGCAAGCCCATGCGCCGTGAGCCCGATTTGATCGACGTCTGGTTCGACAGCGGCGCCATGCCCTATGCACAGATTCATTATATGGGCGAGCCGCTGAAGGCTACCGAGTTCCCCGCCGACTTCATCGCCGAGGGCGTCGACCAGACACGTGGCTGGTTCTACACACTCCACGCCATCGCCACCATGTGCTTCGACAGCGTGGCCTTTAAGAACGTGGTCTCCAACGGTCTGGTGCTCGACAAGAACGGCAACAAGATGTCCAAGCGTCTCGGCAACGCCGTCGACCCCTTCGAAACGCTCTCCAAATACGGTCCCGACGCCACCCGCTGGTACATGATTACCAACAGTCAGCCGTGGGACAACCTCAAGTTCGACGTGGAGGGTGTCGACGAGGTGCGCCGCAAATTCTTCGGCACCCTCTACAACACCTATAGCTTCTTCGCCCTCTATGCCAACCTCGACGGCTTCGACTACAGCCAGCCCGACCTGCCTGCCGCTCGCCGTCCCGAAATCGACCGCTGGATTCTCAGCGAGCTCAACACGTTGGTGCAGACCGTCGATGCGGCCTATTTCGACTATGAGCCCACCCGCGCCGGCCGTGCCATCGCCGACTTTGTCGACGCCTGTCTCAGCAACTGGTATGTGCGCCTCAGCCGTCGCCGCTTCTGGCGTGGCGAGATGACCGACGACAAGCTTTCGGCCTATCAGACGCTCTACACCTGTCTCGAGACGCTGAGCCGCATCATGGCGCCTATCGCTCCTTTCTTCGCCGAGCGCCTCTTCCTCGACCTCAACGCGGTGACACACCGTTTCACGGTGGCATCGGTGCACCACGCCGATTTCCCCACTGTCGACACCGCCCTCATCGACCACGACCTCGAGGAGCGCATGCGTCTGGCACAGCGTGTCAGCTCGCTGACATTGGCACTGCGCAAGAAACACAACCTGCGTGTGCGTCAGCCGCTGCAGCGCATCGTGCTGCCGGCCGCCAACGACCACTTCCGTGCGCAGGTCGAGGCGGTGCAGTCGCTCATCCTCAGCGAGGTCAACGTCAAGGAGCTGCAGTTCCTGGCTCCCGACGACGAGATGCTGGTCAAGCGCATCAAGGCCAACTTCAAGACGCTGGGTCCCCGCTACGGCAAGATTATGAAGGCGCTCTCCGCCGCCATCGCCAACTTCTCGCAGCAGCAGATCAACACGCTGCAGGCGGAAGGTCGTTACAGCTTGACCGTCGAAGGCCAGCCTGTCGATCTGACGTTGGAGGATGTTGAGATTGCCACGCAGGATATCCCCGGCTGGGTGGTCGCCAACGAAGGCGCGCTCACCGTGGCCCTCGATATCACGCTCACCGATGCGCTGCGCAACGAGGGCGTCGCCCGCGAGTTCGTCAACCGTGTGCAGAACATCCGCAAGGAGCAGTTCGACGTCACCGATCGCATCAACATCACGTTGACCGCCAGCTCCTGTGACGCGGCCATCCGCGCCTTCCAGGAGTACATCTGCACCGAAACGCTCTGCACCGAGCTCACCATCCTGCCTGCCGGCACCGACATCACCGATGCGCAAGCGCAGGAGATTGAACTGGTGGAGAAAGAAACATTGAAATTACTGATTAAAAAGAACTAATTATTATTTGTCCAATTTGGTCTAATTAGACCCACTTCCACTACTACCTCTAATGAAAAAGACTAAGATAGTTACCAGCATCGGGCCCGCCAGTTATAACCCCGATGTGTTTGAACAGATGGTGATGGCTGGTGCCAACGTGGCCCGCATCAATTTCTCCCATGCCACCGCCGAAGAGAAGAAGATGGCTGTGGCCGCCGTCCACGAGGTGCGTCGTCGCACAGACCGCACCATCGGCATCATGTACGACACCAAAGGTCCAGAACTCCGCAATGGCGTCATGGTCGACAACGCGGAGCTGGTCGAGGGTGCCACCGTCCGCATCGTCCGTGCCGACGTCGAAGGCACCGCCGCGTGCTTCTCGCTCAACCACCCCCAGGTCGTCGCCAATCTGAATGTCGGACACCGCGTCCTCCTCGAGAACGGTCTCATGGAGCTGCATGTCGTCAGTTGCGAGGCCGACGGCGTCACCTGCCGTGTCGACAAGGGTGGCGTGCTGGGCAGCCGCAAGAGCATCAACGTGCCGGGTGTCCACCTCGACATCCCGTTCCTCTCCGAGGCCGACCGCACCGATATCATCTACGCCTGTCACCACGACGGCGACTTCATCGCCTGCTCCTTTGTCTCCAGTGCCGCCGACGTGCGCCAGGTGCGCCGCCTGCTGGCCGATGAGGGTCGTGCCGATATGCGCATCATCGCCAAGATTGAGAGCCAGACCGGCATCGCCAACCTCGAAGAGATTGTCGACGAGGCCGACGGTCTGATGGTGGCGCGTGGCGACTTGGGTGTCGAGGCGCCGATGGAGGACCTGCCCGTCTACCAGAAGCGCATCGTCCAGACCTGTCGTCGCAAGAACAAGGTCTGCATCATCGCCACCGAGATGCTCGAAAGCATGAAGCACAACATGCGCCCCACCCGCGCCGAGGTCACCGATATCGCCAACGCGGTCTATATGGGTGCCGACGCCGTCATGCTGTCGGGCGAGACCACCACGGGGCAGTACCCCGTCGAGGCCGTCTCTTACATGGCGCGTATCTGTGAGCACATCGAGAGTGCCCACGAATACGCCAATGTCTTTGCCAAAGGCAAGGCCACCACGATTGCCGAGAGTATGTGCTACAACGTCGCCGCCTCCGCCAACGAGCTGCGCGCCAAAGTGATTATGGTGCCCACTAAGCGGGGTGTCAGCGCCCGTCTGCTCAGCAACCTCGAACCCAGTTGCCCCATCATGGTGCTCACCGAGGACGAGCATGTCGAGCGTGGCCTGGCCCTCAACTACGGTGTCTATACGCTGCATGTCGACAGCCTGGGCTCCATCGACACGGTGCTCGAACACAGCCGTCGTGTCGCCATCGACTGGCTGCATCTCCAGCCTGGCGACATCATCATCACCTCCGGAGGCTTCCACAACCGGCCCTCCGTCGGCGAAAGCAACTTCATGACTATAGAAACAGTATAATATAAAGCAAACAATAGAAAATCCATTAGCCGATTTCGGCTAATGAGACACTGGACACATAATACCCATGATTAACCAAATCAAATCGCTGGCTGCCCGCTTCAACCCCGACATCGTTGAATGGCGGCGCTGGCTGCATCAGCACCCCGAGTTGTCGCAGCAGGAGCACGGCACCATGGCCTATGTCGCCGAGCGGCTGCGCTCCTTCGGCCTTGAACCGCGCACCGGCATCGGTGGCACGGGCTGCATGGCGTTTATCCGTGGCGGTATCGACCCCGACAGCCGCTGCATCGCCCTGCGTGCCGACTACGACGCACTGCCGCTCAATGAAGATACAGGACTGCCGTATGCTTCCGAGAACCCGGGCGTCATGCACGCCTGCGGACATGACATGCACACCGCTTCGCTGCTGGGTGCCGCACGCATCCTCTGCGAGCTGCGCGAACAGCTTCATGGCACCATCATGCTCATCTTCGAACCCTCCGAGGAGCTCTACCCGGGCGGTGCGCGCATGATGATGGACGACGGCCTCTTCGACGAGCGAATGCCCGACGAGATTTACGCCTTCCACTGTCTGCCCGAACTCGACTGCGGCTATGTGGGAATGCGCAAAGGCAAGTATATGGCCTCTACCGACGAGCTCTACTGGACCGTCAAGGGTAGGGGAGGCCACGGCGCCACGCCGCACCTCAGCGTCGACCCCATCCTCATCGCCAGCCACATCGTGGTGGCGCTGCAGCAGCTGGTGTCGCGCAATGCGTCACCCATGATGCCTACCACGCTCTCCTTTGGCAAAATCAACGGCAACGGGCGCACCAATATCATCCCCGACGAAGTGAAGATGGAGGGCATCATCCGCACCTTCGACGAGCAGTGGCGTCTTGAATGCCACGAGCGCATCCGCCGCATGAGCGAAGGCATCGCCGAGAGCATGGGCGGCAGCTGTGACCTCTTCATCGACTACGGCTATCCCTACGTCTTCAACGACGACGCCTGCACGCAGCATGTCCACGACAACGCCGTGGACTATCTCGGCGCCGACAAGGTGCAGTGGCTCGATATGCGCATGACCGCCGAGGACTTCGCCTTCTTTGCTCAGAAGATACCGGCCTGTTACTTCCGCATCGGCGTGCATGTGCCGGGCACACCCTTCTCCAACCTCCATCGTCCGAATCTCATCATCGACGAGCGCAGCCTCGAACTGGCCGCCGGCCTCGTGGCCTACAACGCTGCGCAGGCCGCGCAGGCCGCACAGGCCAGCGCGCAACTAGGCAATCCTAGGCCCTCCTAGGAATGCCTAGAACCTCCTACATAATAATTCTCAATTCTCAACTCTCAATTCTCAATTATAAATGATCGCAGTCTTAGGCAGTGGCAGCTGGGCCACAGAAATAGTTCACCTGCTCACACGTCAGAGCAGCCGTCGCATCTTCTGGTGGGTGCGCGACCCCCAGAAGGCCGTCGACCTCCGTGAGGGCCACCGTCGTCTCACCGTCTCCAGCGACATCCGTGCCGTCGTCGAACCGTGCGACGACATCGTCGTCGTTGTCCCGTCGGCCTTCTTGCTTGATGCGGCGGCGCCGTTGCAGGCCTCCGACATCGAGGGCAAGAATATCATCTCTGCCGTCAAGGGCTTCATCCCGCAGGAGCGTGCCACCGTCACCCGTATGCTCACCGACCGCTACCTGGTGCCCGCAGAGCGACTCTGTGTGTTGAGTGGTCCCTCCCATGCCGAGGAGGTGGCGCGTGGCAGCCTCACCTATCTCACGGTTGCCACTGTTGACAAGAAACTCTCCGAGCATGTGCGCGACCTTTTCGACAGCGATGTCATCACCACCGTCTACAGCGACGACATGCAGGGCGTCGAGACAGCGGCGGCATTGAAGAACATCTATGCCATCGCCGCCGGCATCTCCTATTCGCTGGGCTTTGGCGATAACCTCATGGGTGTTCTGGTCGCTGCGGTGCTGCGCGAGATGGATCGCTTCATCACCGCCTACACCGCCGACGGACGTCAGCGCGACATGAGCAATTATATCTATCTTAGCGACCTGCTGGCCACCTGCTATTCGCAGCACAGCCGCAACCGCACCTTCGGCGAGTTGATGGGTCGCGGCTACAGTCCCAAGGAGGCGCGTCTCATGCAGAAGATGGTGGCCGAAGGCTACTACGCCATCGACAGCGTGGCGCACATCTGTCGCCAGCTCGAAATCGACATGCCCATCGCCCAGGCGCTCCACCGCATCCTCTACCAAGGCAACAGCGCCCGCCGCGAATTCCACCGCCTAATCAACAACCTAATAACCAACGAAAACTAAAATAGAAAAATCTAGAAAATCTAGAAAATCTAGATAATCTAGAAAATCTAGAACCCTCAATAACCCATAACCCATAACCAATAACCCATAACCCTCACCCCCTTGCTTCTCCCTTATACTGATTCCGATGTGCAGCCAGTGTTGCTGCGATTGATTGACGACGCCGCTGTGGCGCCGCTCCTTGCCCAGTTTTATCATGACCGGGAGGAACTGCGCCGCACCATCATGGGGCTTACCTCCATTACCGACTTCCAGCGGGTGCTGATGGCACCGCATGTCGACGCCATTATTGCCGACACCATGACCCAATTCACCTACACCCTGTCGGAGCGGTTCGACCCCACGCATCGCTACCTCTTTGTCTCCAATCACCGCGACATCATTCTCGACGCCATGTTGCTCGACTGGCTGCTTATCCATAAGCATATCGAAACGCCGCGCGTCATCTTCGGCTCCAATCTGCTCACCATCCCCCTCATGGCGGAGGTGGGTCGTCTCAACAAACTTGTCAGCATGGACCGTGGTGGCTCGTTGCGCGACTTCTACCAGGTGTTGGCAGCCACCTCGCACTATATCCGCCAGTCCATCGTCGACGACCACCAGTCGGTATGGATCGCCCAGCGCAACGGCCGCACCAAAGACGGCTACGACCGTACCGATGCCGCCGTCGTCAAGATGTTCGCCCTGTCGGCCCCCGAGGGGGCCACGCTCACCGAGGCGTTGGCGACGTTGCACATCGTCCCTGTGGCAATATCCTACGAGTGGGAGCCCTGCGATTTGCTCAAAGTGCGCGAGATCTGTGCGCCGCAGCCCTATGTCAAGCGTCCCGACGACGACCTGCAGAGTGTCGTCACCGGTCTCACGCAGCCCAAGGGTCATGTCCACCTTGCTGTCGACGACCCGCTGACCGTCGACGAGTTGGCAGCCTGCCACGACGACCCGCAGCAGGTCGCCGAGCTGATCGACCGCCGCATCCATGCCGCCTACAAGTTGCATCCCACCAACTGCGACGCCGCACTGCTGCAAGACCGCCTCTCCCTGCTCAAAACCGAAAAAGAAAAAGAAGCCCTGAAAAAACTCTATCTAACCCCATCAGAAGTAAAATAGGAAGCCCTAGAAAATCTAGAAATTCTAGAAATTCTAGAAAATCTAGATAATCTAGATAATCTAGAAAATCTAGAAAATCTAGCCCCCCCCTAAAAAAAACTCAATAACCCATAACCCTTCCCACCCATGTCCTCTCCCCAAGAATTTGAGACCCGGCCCATCCCGCAACTGTTGTGGTCCTACGCCTTGCCAGCCATCGTGGGACAGCTGGTGTCATCTATCTACAATATCGCCGACCGTGTCATCCTCGGACAGTATGTGGGGCCGCTGGCCATCGCGGGATTGGCCATCACCCTGCCCGTGATGAACATCATCCATGCCTTTGGCTCTCTGGTCGGCGCGGGCTCGGCGGCACGACTGAGCATCGTCCTGGGTCGCAAAGATATCCATTGGGCGGAGAAGATTCTCGGCAACAGCATGCTGCTCACCTTCTTCTTCGGCATCCTCTTTGTAACGGGCGGCTACCTCTTCATGGACTCCATCCTGTCGGCCTTCGGTGCCTCGCCCGATACCCTCGCGTACGCGCGTACCTATATGTATATAGTATTGCCGGGCATGTTCCTCACCACCTTGGCTTTCAACCTCACCGGTCTCATCCGTTCCTCGGGCTATCCCACCAAATCCATGTGGATACTGGCGGGCGGTGCGTTGCTCAACATCGTCCTCGACCTGCTCTTCATCACCGTCTTCCATTGGGGTATTGCCGGCGCAGCCTGGGCTACCACCGTCTCGATGGGTGTGGCTTCCCTCTTCGCTGTGTGGCACTTCGTGCCACGGCTCGAAACTAGAATTTCTAAATTATCTAGATTTTCTAGACTATCTAGCAAAGCCTCGCCTTCGGTCTGTTTCCGTGCGCATGCCTGGGCGCCGAAGGGCTACATTATCCGCAATATCCTTGCCATTGGTATCAGTCCTTTCCTGATGAACGTTGCCGCGTCGGGTGTCGCCGTTATCATCAACCACCAACTGTTGCGCTACGGCGGCGACTTGGCGGTGGGGGCCTACGGCATCATCAACTCCACTTGCCTCATCGTCTTCCTGCTCTTCATGGGTATCTGTCAAGGCATGCAGCCTATCGCCGGCTACAACTACGGTGCGGGACACACCCACCGTTTGCGACAGGTCTACAGTCTCACCCTCATCGTCTGTCTGGTGGCGGGTGTGCTGGGCACGGTGGTCTGCTGCGGTTTCCCGCGGCTTATCCTGCGCTGTTTCACCACTGATGCCACCCTCATCGAGCTGGGTGTCCCGGGCATACGCTATCTCACCGTCATGTTCCCGCTCATTGCTTTCACTATCATCAACTCCCAGTTCTTCCAGTCTATCGACATGCCGTGGATTGCCATCGTCACCAGTCTCTCGCGTCAGGTATTGTTCTTGGTCCCCATGATGTATTTGGTGCCGATGCTCTTTGTGCAATCGGGTGGCAACGGACTCATCGGTGTTTGGGCCAGCTGCACGCTGAGCGATGTCTTCGGAGCTCTGCTGGCGGGTGTGCTGCTCTTCAGCCAGCGCGCCGTCTTCCACGAAGGCTACAAGCCCAAATTCCGCGGTCCCAGAAAAGAAAGAGGGCCGAAGGGAGTTGAGAGTTGAGAATTGAGAATTGAAATTCGCAAATCGAAAAATGAAGATGAAACTTGATAAATGGATTGTGGTCGGCGCCTTGCTGGTTTTCTTAAGCCTGGGTTCCGTAGCCATCGCGCAGCCGCAAATAATTCCGGAAAATCCGGCAATTCCGGAAACTTCGGCAATTCCGGAAAATCCGGAATCTCCGGCCCCCAAAAATTCTCAATGCTCAATTGGCTCCACAGGGTCGCCGACCACAGTTCTCAATTCTCAATTCCCCAAAATCGGTCTGGTGCTGGGCGGTGGTGGCGCCAAAGGTGCCGCCCATATCGGTGTGCTGCGCTACCTCGAGGAGCACAACATACCCGTCCACTGCATCGCGGGCACCAGCATGGGTGCCATCGTCGGCGGTCTCTATGCCTTGGGCTACAGTGCCGGCCAGCTCGACACCCTGATTTCCAACATCGACTGGGACGCCTACCTCGGCGGCACCGTCGACCGGTCGGTGCGCTCTGTCGCGGCGCGGCAGCGCAGAGACCAGCTGCTCTTCTCCCTGCCGGTCTCGTTCAGCCCTTCCGACAGCGCGCGCTACGCCCGTGTCAACTCCTTTGTCGGCGGCTCCAGCCTCACCAACCTCTTCAACAACCTCAGCGTAGGCTACCAGGACAGCTGTTCGTTCGACAGCCTGCCCATCCCTTTCGCCTGTGTCGCCACCGACCTTTGCACTGGCAACGAGGTGGTGCTGCGCTCGGGCTCTCTGCCGCAGGCCATCCGTGCCAGCATGGCCATCCCCGGTGTTTTCGACCCCGTCACAATGGGTGACATGGTCCTCGCCGACGGCGGCATGGTCAACAATTTCCCCGTCGACATCTGCCGTGCCATGGGTGCCGACATCGTCATCGGCGTCGAGGTGGCCGACTCGCTGCGCATCGATTCCGACAGGCTGTCGTCCTTGTCCACGCTCGCTACCCAGCTGTTGAGTATTGCCGTGTCGGGCAAGACCGCTTCCAACCGTCAGAGCTGCGACATCTACATCCGACCCAACATCCGTGGCTACAGCACTTTGTCGTTCAATACGGCCGCCATCGACACCCTTGTCCGTCGTGGCTACGAGGCCGCCACCAAAGTCTTCGAATCCTCAAATTTTAATTCTCAATTTCCCGATAATTCTCAACTCTCAATTCTCAATTCTCAATTCCCTAAGGCCATTAACCTTTACACGGACACGGCGCTCATCTCGGGCATCTCCTTCCATGGTGTCGAGCCGGTGGAAGAGGCCTGGCTGTTGCGTCGTGCCGGCCTCGACGAGGGTCACCCGGTTACGGCTGCCGACCTCGACCGAGGTGTGGCGTACCTCACTGCCACGGGTGCCTACCGTAACATCGTCTACCGTGTGCGGCGTACCGGCAACCGAGGCGACACGTTGGCCGTCATCGGCATGCCGAACCGCTACAACGTCTACCACCTCGATGTCGACATGCAGCCTACGCCGCCCCATGCCGTCGGACTCGGCTTCCGCTACGATTCGGAGGAGAGCGCTTTCCTGTTGCTCGACCTGGGCCTGCGTCGCAACCGTCTGTCGGGTGTCAAGCTCGACCTCCGCGCGCGCCTCAGCTACAACCCGCGCCTCTATGCCGGCGTGTCGCTCAGCGGCTTCTCCCGCGGCACGGCGACAATCGACTACCGCTTCGGTCGCACCGACTACACGCTTGTCGAATCTGACGGCGACGAGCAGTATGTCAACTACGAAGACCACCGTTTCCGGTTCTTCCTGAGCGACTACAATTTTATGCGTTTCAATGTGCTCTGCGGTGCACAGTTCCGGGCGATGCACTACCGCTCGTTGCTGGGCGACGATGTCTCGTTTCCGACGCGCAGTGCCAACAATACGTTTGCCTTCTTTGTGCATGCCCGTTTCGACAATCTCGATAAGCCGCTCTACGCCCGCAAGGGTAGTCTCGTCTTGCTCGACCTCGCCTTCGGTGCCGACAGCAGTCGCGACGCCATGCCCTCCTTCCGCCACAACCGTTGGGGTGCTGTCGCCCTACAGGCTGTCAGCTATCTCACCCCTGGCAACGGTGCCATCACCGTTGTGCCTGCCATGTCGCTGCGGTGGCTGGCACCGAAGGGCGATATCTACCGTTTCCACCACAACATTGTAGGTGGCGTGTTGCCTGGCCGCTATGTCGACCAGCAGATGTCCTTCCTCGGTGTTCTCAAGCCGCACATCGTGGGTGACGCTGCGCTCATCTTGCGTTGTGACCTGCACATCCGTCTGGGAGGGCACCACAACCTAGCCCTCATCGGCAACTACCTCTACCATGGCGAAGACATCGAACAATTCATGCGTTTCGAGCCACAGTACCTCCGTGGCGAAGTCGGCGCTGCGCTGCGCTACGCCTACACCACCCGCTTCGGGCCGCTCAGCCTCGACATAGCCAGCTCCACACTCCATCCCCGCCCACAACTCTACCTCTCCTTTGGGTATAACTTCTAACAACTAATAGGACTAATTGGTCTAATAGGTCCAATAAGGCTAATAGGTCCAATAAGTCTAATGGGTCTAATAGGTCCAATAAGTCTAATAAGTCTAATAAGTCTAATAAGTCTAATAAGTCTAATAAGTCTAATAGGTCCAACCCTCCAACCAACTCCCAACTCTCAATTCTCAATTCCCTCTAACCCTCTAACCCCTCCAACCCTTGAACCCTTCTGCTTTCTGGTCCTGGTTTCAGGCCCATACCGAATCCCTCACCATGCTTGGCGACCTGTCGGACGCCGAGCGTCAAGCGTTGCTCGACGAGTTGCAGCGTCAGCTCACCGCCTATTGTGACGGCCTCACCTGTGAGGTGAGTCGTCCCGGCCCCAATGGTCGCACCCTTACCTTCAGCGCCGAAGGCGACATCGACCTTTTCCGCGCCGTCGTGGCGTTGGTCGAAGCCGCGCCTGACATCGACTGGTGGGAGTTTGTCGCCTTCCGTCAACCGCAGGGCACACAGCTCACCGTGCGTTTCGACAAGCTGCGCTTCGACACTGCGCGCATGTGGTACCAGCCGCTCGAGTGTGCCGACCGGCCCGATCTGTTGGGGCTGCGTGTCACGCTGCCGCCAGGTTTGCCCGCCGATGCCGACCCCGACGACATCGAGGTGGGAATCTATGTTACCCTCGAAGCGCTCATGGGCGAGGTGGATTGCGCAACTCTGCTGGGTTACGTCGACACCGTCCCCCTCCCCGAGAACCCCGCGAAGGAGGGTTTTCAACCGCTCGACAGTCTTCCTAAGATGGTGGAAATCTGGAAGCGCTAAACAAGCGGTCGGTTGTTAACCGCCATTTTGTTTATAAACATTTCTCTGTTAGTATCTTCGCAAATGGAAGAAAATTTTTCTCTTCCATTTGCTTGTTTATTTCAAATTTTATACAGACCTTTGGAGTAGGCTTATTATAGGATATTATCCCGTAATATTTATATATCTATTTAATAATCAAAAAGAAATAATTGTTTAATTCACTTTATGTTTAACCAAAATTTTAGTATCATGAGAAAACATCTATTACAATGGATGCTGTTGCTCGTGGCCTTTGCTGTGCCATGGACAACTCATGCGCAGTTGGAGTTGACAGTGGCCGACGGCACGGGGACGAATAGTTACGTGCCCGTTTACGGCTACTATGCAGACGCTTACTTGCGCTGCCAGATTATCTATCCTGCGGATGATCTGGGTGAAATGGTGGGAGGTACCATTTCGGGCCTCACCTTCTATTTATCCTCACCTGCTGAAGCATCGTGGGGTAGTGCAAATTTTGTGATTAAAATCACAGAGGTTGATGCCACTACGTTTACCACCGCAAGTTTTGCTTCCATGGCGGATGCAGAGACTGTATACTCGGGCACACTCAATGGCACGCAGCCCACGATGTCCATCGAGTTTACCACCCCTTACACCTATCTGGGTGGAAACTTGTTGGTTGAGGTCTGCAATACGGTTATTGGCACTTATAAGAGTGCTACTTTTGCAGGTGTTACTGCAACCGGTGCCAGCGTGCAAGGCTACAATTATTCCAATTTGGATGGCATTTCTGCCACCCAGCGGAATTTCATTCCCAAGACAACCTTTTCCTATGCTCCGGGTAGTGGTTTCATCTGCTACAAGCCCACAGGCTTGGAAGTTGTTCCGACAACCACGACGGCTGCTTTCAGTTGGATTGCCTCTGAGACGGCAATCAGTTATGAATGGCTCTATACGGCGGCGAGTGTTGCGCAGGCTGATATTGACTGGACAACAGCTTCAACAACAACTGGCACGTCGGTCAATATCGAGAACCTTGACCCCAGCACTAGCTATGTAGCTTATGTCCGCAGCGTTTGCGGAGAGGATGACTATAGTGGTGTAATGAGATATCCCTTCAGGACGCAGTGCAGCTTTGTTACTGTGAGCGCCGCAAATCCCTTTGAGGAAAACTTCAACGAGTCTACCTTCAGTTTTGAATGCTGGACCAACGAGCATATTGATGGTCCGGGAACCTCCCTCTGGCAACGCAACTCCACGACGGGTGCCAATTATATCCATGAAGGTACCGGTTCGTTGAAACTGCCCGACATGAACGCTACCACCATCACTTACCTGACCACTCCGCCGTTGTCGTTCGATGCCGGTGCCATCAATGGTTATGAGGTGTCGTTCTGGATGTATCGTGGCACGGGAACTAAAGAGAATGAGGGCGTGAAGGTCTGGGTCAACAACCAGCCCAACTCCACAGAGGGTGGTACAATGCTGATGCACATCTGCCGTTGCATTGGCTATGGTACCTATACCGAGAGTGCTGCTGGCTGGTATCGCTACAGTGCGGTGATTCCCTCCAGCTACTATGGTGGCCTTGCTTATGTTGTTTTGGAGGGTATCAGTGAGTACGGACTTACTTCCTATTTGGATGAGTTTGCTATCACGGCCCGACCCAACTGTATCGCTCCCACTGGTTTGGATTTTGAAAACATTGACTCCAACAAGGTTAGTGTGACATGGGTTCCGGCTCTTCCGACCGACAATACGTGGGAGGTAGAGTATAGTACCGATGGAGAAAACTGGACTTCCAGCGGCGCTATCAACAGCAACCCCTACCAGATTCTTAACCTTGCATCCAAAACCAATTACCAAGTACGCGTGCGCACCATCTGCGATCCTCAGGCCGATGATGGAATCAGCGCATGGAGCGGGGTGGTTTCTTTCCGTACAGACTGCGGTCTTTTCACGGTTGACAATGATCATTCGTATGCCGAGAATGGTTCGCAGACTTCCACCATTGACTGTTGGGCACAAGAGAACGAGGGTGTCTCTTGGGGTACCAACACCAATGGTTACGAGGGTAGTTGTTTCCGCGTTCAGAACAATACCGCCGGCAACTATAGCACATTGAAAAGCCCGACGCTGCAGTTGATGGTGCCGAGCCGTTTGAAATTCTACTACAAGTACAACGGAACAGGTATCTTTAGCGTGCAGGTTTCCACCGATGGTGGTGCCACCCGTGAGACGCTGCCCGCCGTTGCCAGTTCCGAGGACTGGACCTTGCGCTCGTTGGACCTCAGTGCCTACACTGGTAGCAATGTCAACCTCTACCTTAAGTTTGAAACAACGGGAGGTGCAACTTCTGAATACTGCTATATTGACGAGCTTGTCGTGGAGGCTATGCCTGCCTGCCTTGAGCCGAGTGACCTGACCGTGGAGTCTGTCACCTCGGGCGATGTCACCCTCAGCTGGGTCGACAATAACCCCACCAACCCCGGTGCTTGGCTTGTGGCCTATGGCCCCACCGCCACCTTCAACCTGCTCGACGAGACCTCCTACGAGACGATGTCCGCTTATTCGACAGAAGCCACGGTGCCTAACCTGGACGACTATACTCCCTATAGCTTCGCCGTGCGCGCCAGCTGCAGCCCCGAACCGAGCGTCTGGTCGCAGGTGGTCACCGCCACTACCACTCCCAACTGCGCCCCCATGGCACCGCGTACCTTTGTGGCGGGTAACGGTACATCTTCTACTTACACGTATGCTTTCTATACTTCATCCGGCACCACTTATCAGTATGGTGCCTCCTGGTCGCTCTTTACTGCCGACGAACTGGCTAGTTACGACCTCTATGAGGGCGATGTGAGAGGCTTTGCACTGAACTACACGGGCACCACCCCGTTCAGCATGCCCATCAAGATTTACCTCGCCAACACCACCAGTACGTCACAGTCCTCTGCTACGGATACCATGGCGCGCTCTTCGATGACCTTGGTGTACGACAGCATCTACGACTTTGTCCCGGGCTGGAATGAGATTATCTTCAATCAGCCGTTTGTCTACACCGGTGCAGGCATGAAGGTCTGCATGATGCGTACCGCATTGCCTACGCCCTCTGGTACCGCCTACAACTTCCAGTATACCAATGTTGCCTCGGGTCGCTGTATCTACCGTTACAGTAGCGGTGCTACGTTGTCGAGTGGCTCTAATGGAGCGAATCGTCCCAACATGCGCTTCGTCATGTGCGTCAGCGAGCCGACCTGTATGGCTCCGCTCAACTTTGCCAAGGGCGCGCTCACAACGACGTCGGTGACGCTCAACTGGACCAACCGCAGCAATGCCGCGGCGTGGGAGTTGCAGGTCGGCGAAGCGTCGATTGAAATTACCGCCGAAGATGTGGAGATGGAGGGCGACGAGGTCTCCTACGTGCTCAACGGCCTTGATCCCAACACTGCCTACACCGTCAAGGTTCGCAGCCTCTGCAGTGAGACGGATATGAGCGAGTGGACACCGACGCTGAGTTTCAACACACTCTGCGAATCGATTACCGAATTCCCCATTTTCTACGGCTTCGAGACCGAGGAGGGTTTTGCAGCGGGTACATCCATCAGCAATTGCCCGACCACCAATACCCTTGGCAGCTGCTGGCAAAACGAGACCACTGTTATTGCTCCGAGTGCTAATCAAACCGGCCGCCTGTGGGCTACAGGTACGGATTACAAGCATACGGGCAGTCAGTCTCTGCGTCTGCCCGACAAGGGAAGCAGTTCCAATGGTGTGACGAAGACCGTGTTGGCTTTCCCGCCGATGCAGTTTAGCACCACGGCCGAGAACGGCTATGTGATTTCGTTCTGGCTGTATCGTCCGACAAGTTTCTCCGCAACCACGACCAATTACGAAGGTTTCCGGGTCTACCTGAACAACAGTGCCGAAATTGATGCCAACGCCATCGACCTAGGTCTCTACTCGCGTTACTACAACCTGCCCTATCCGCAGGAAGAGAGCGCGGCGGGTTGGTATCAGTATCAGATTACGGTCAGACCGCAGGATATCTCCGGTACGGTGTTCATGATTTTCGAGGGTCATTGCTATTATAGTAGCTCCACCTTTGTCGATGACATCCGCATCGAGGAGGCCCCCTCTTGCATGCCGTTGACCGAACTGGGCACGGGTACGCCTGACGCGAATTCAGTCTACCTGTCCTGGAACGAATACGACTCCGACCGTCCGGTGCAGTACCTGGTTGAATACACCGCCGCGGGTGCCGAGCATCCCGATACGGCGCGTGTCAACTATTCGGCGGATATGGAGGTGGACGGTGCCGACAACACCATCGCCTACACGCTCGCGGGTCTGACTCACAACACCGCCTACACGGTCCGCGTGGCCGCTGTCTGCACTGTTGGCGACACCAGCGAGTGGACACCCGTCATCAATTTCCGTACGGCTTGCGACGCCTTTGACCTGCCCTACGCTATGACCTTTGAGACCAACGACGTCAACAGCGCAACCACGCTGCCTTGGTGCTGGACTCGCTACAATAGCGCTGACGAGAGCTACCCGAAGGTTGTTTCTGGCAACGCCAAAACAGGTTCCCGTTCTCTCCAGTACTCGGTGCGCGCCGGTGGTGCTACCGCCGAGGTGGCCATTCTGCCGCAGATTTCCGCCGAATACGCCGCAACGGCGAATCGTATGGTTATCTTTGTGAAGGGTCAGTCGAATCTCGACAGTGCATTGACCATCGGTGTCATGACCGATCCGACCGACTATACCACTTTCACCGAGGTGGCCCATATCAACGCTACGACCGCATACACCAAACATAAGATTAATTTGCCTGTGGGTGCGGTCTATGTTGCCATCCGTGGCAACCGTCCCACCAGTGGTACCCAGCCCATCAATATTTTTGTCGACGATGTGACGATAGAGGGACAGCCTTCATGCGATCAGCCCGAGGGCTTCACCCGCAAGGGTACCGCCACCTCGACTGCAGTGCCTTTGGCTTGGATTGACGGCGAGGGCAGCGCTTGGGAGATTGAGCGTACCTATACGCCTGCTGAAGGTGATCCCGTTGTGGAGACCATCCTTGTCAGTGCCAACGACGTGGTGCGTGGAACGGTCGACGCAGACTCTGTGTACTACACCCTGATGGGTCTCAGCCCCCGCACGGCCTACAGTCTGCAGCTTCGCACCGTCTGCGACAATGAGAACAGTGCTTGGGCTGACGCTACGGTGAGTTTCACCTCGCAGAACAACGAGACCGACATCACCGCTTTTAACCTCAATGGTCAGTATAGTGCCGACATCGACTCCCTGCAGCACACTGTGATAGTCACCATGCCTTATGGTACTGATCTCACCGCGCTGGGTGGTAACTTCACGATGAGCCAGGGTGCTACGGCCGACACCAACGGCGGTAACTTCCCGACGACCATCGCCTCCGCTACGGACTTCAGTCAGCCGTTGACCATTACTGTGAAGGCTCAGGACAATGCTCTCTCGCAGACATGGATCATCACGGTGGTCAACGAGCTTTGCGCCCGTCCGACCCAATTGGCAGTATCTAATGTCGAAAAATACAGTTTCGTCCTGTCTGTTACACCGAACGCTGCGAGCGAGAACGTCAACTTCCAGTTGGTCTACTCCAATGTGGAGTTGGATGATGCCGCTTTGTCTGCCGCCGAGAAGATTGACTTCGAGTATGACCCCGAGGAGGCCGATACTATCACGCATCTCAATCGCGGCACCACTTATTATGTATATGTGCGCGCTAACTGTGGCGATCTTTTCAGTGAGTGGGCCACCACAAGTGTCACTACTATCGATCTTGTCGATTGTGTGACAGTGGCCAACGGTACCGCTACTTCCCAATATTTCCCGTTATACGGTGGATATATGGATGGCGACAACCACTCGCAGACAATTTATCCCGCTAGTCAGCTGACTAGCCTTGTGGGTCAGACTATTCAATCCATGAAGTACTATGTCTCGGAAGGTAGTAGTTCTTTCGTTTCCGAATATGATGGTCAGACATACGGTTGGGAGCATATTCCCGTCACGGTGAAATTGATGACCACCACCACCAGCTCGGTGAGCAGTGCATTTGTTGAGACCTCCAATGCTACAACGGTCTACAATGGTACTCTTACTGCCAATGTCGCTGATGGTATGACCATTACTTTCGACCATCCTTTCGTATATACGGGTGGTAATTTGGTCGTTGAATTCACGACGGTGAGTGACAACGGAGAGTATTCGTACAGCTCTTGCAATTTCCAGGGAACGAGCGTTGGCTCCAGCCGTTTGGTCTTTGATAATAACTATGCGGGAACAGGCGATGAAACCCAAACGGCAACGTTCCGTCCGAAGGTTACCTTCTGCTTTGGTAGTGAGGCTTGCCCTGCTCCTGTGGCCGACACGGTTGTGCTGACGGGTCCCGGGACCAACACGGCTATCGCATCGTGGCTGCCCTCCACGGGTGATTTCGCCAATACCTATGATGTGCGTGTCGTAACGGCTGGATCGACCGATTTCGAAAACGCTGCTTTTAGTGCCAACGACATTGAAGTTACGGCGAACGAACAGGGTCTCATGACGACAGCCCTCAGCGGTCTGACTCCCTTTACTGAATATGATTTCTATGTCCATGCACGTTGCAACGCCGACGGCTATGACGACGGCTACAGCGAGTGGAGCAATCCTATCCACTTCAAGACCAACTCGAACTGCCGTGTTCCTGAGCAGATCGTGGCTGAGCCGATCAGCAAGACAGCTGCCATCTTCAGCTGGGTCAACGGTTCTAACGAGAATGGCCAGCCCACGCAGGACAACAACTTTCAGTATTGCGTCAGCAACACGCCGCTAAATGAGGTCAACTACACTGACGAAGATGAAATCACTGGCAACAATGAAAATGGTACTGCTTCGGTGACGGTCAACAACCTCCAGCCGGGTAACACCTATTATTTCTATGTGGCGAACTACTGCGAACTTGAGGGTCTCAGCCCCTACACGTCGTATACGCTCGAGATGCCTGTTCCTTGCGTCGCTCCCACCAATATCAATGCAGCCGAGCTTGGCAAGTACAATGCCACGATCACCTGGGATGGCGATCCCTACGAAGATAGTGTCACCTACGAAATCTACTACGACACGATGGAGGTTGAGGATTTCACCAGCCTCATCGGCAACATCGATGACATCGCCGTCGATACGGCTAAGCTCACCATGCTGCAGCGCAACACCACCTACTATGTCTACGTCCGCACTAGTTGTCCAGTCTACGGTGCCAGCGACTGGAGCGAGGTCTATAGTTTCACTACGCTTGATTTGGGCTACGACTGTGAGACTGCAGGCGGCGAACTCGCCGTGGGTAATGGTACATCTACTTCTTATGGTCCTATCTGTGGCTTCTATGGCTATGAGCGCAATGCCTACATCTTCACGCCTGCGGATGGCTTGACGCCGGGTAGTATCAATTCCCTTTCTTGGAATTACTCCAGTAGTTCGTCGAATACCATCCCTGTCAAGATTTATTTGAAGAACACCACTGAGTCTACTTTTGGTGCTACTTCTACCTTGGTTTGGAACAACATGATTGCTGACGCTACACTGGTTTATGACGAGACGGTTACGATTTCTTCCGGCTGGAATAAATTTGACATCACCGGCTTTGAGTACACCGGTGGCAACCTGATGGTGCTTGTCGCATCCAACAGGACAGGATCTGGCGGAGCTTCGGTCAACGCTTACCTCACCGCTACAGGTAGCAACAATCATGCCTATGCCCGAATCGACAACACTTACGACGATAATAATGCGTTCAGCAGTTGGTCATCCAAGGCTGTCGATAACCAACGTCACAATATCAAGTTCGGCCTCTGTGGTATTATGCCGGCCTGCCCCACTATGGAGGCTCCCACTGCCAACAATGTGACCAACAACTCGGCTATCATCTCCTGGCCGGCTTCTATCGCCGACCACGTGGCTTCGTATGAGTTGATCATCGCTGCCGAGAACGAGGTGACGGACTTCACGAATGTCAATGCTATCAGCGACATCGAGGATACTTTCTATGTGGTTGAGGGTCTCGAGCCCAACACCGACTACTTCGTCTATGTCCGCACCAACTGCAACGTCGATCCTTATGAGGACGGCTGGAGCAACTGGTCGGCTGCCGGCATGTTCCGTACCCAGAGCAACTGCTTCCGTCCCAGCGGCTTCATGGCCGAATCGGTGACCTCCAACAGCGCTACGCTGATTTGGCACCGCGGCAATGCCGACGTTGAGGCTTGGAACATTTGGGATGGCCAGAACGCCTACTACGATGTGACCCTTGCCGATGTGGTGGTCTTTGGCGAGAACAACGACAGCGTGCGTTTCACGTTGACGGGTCTCACTGCCGATACCAACTACGATTTGCAGGTGATGAGCAACTGTATGCTGCAGGATAATGGTGTCAGCGACTACGCTGAAGAGCACGCCGTGTTCCATACGCTCAGTGCCGCCACTGCTATCACCGCCTTCACGGTGAGTCCGTACTACCCGGCCGGCTTCCAGATGGATACCGCCGTCATCAACGACGCCAACAGCACGGTTGAACTTACCGTGATGGCGGGCACCGATATCACCGCACTGACGCCGTTCTTCGCCACGTCGGCCTATGTGTCGCGTGTGGAGATTGCCGGCGATACGGTAGTGTCGGGCGACTCGGTTGACTTCACCGCACCGGTGGTCTTCCGCGTCTACGCACAGGATACGAACATCTATCGCGACTGGACGGTTACCGTTGCCGTCGAGAGCTGCGCTACGGCCAACCACCTCTCCGCCCAGACCACGCGTATTTCTGCTGACCTCACTTGGAACATTGGTGACGCGACTGTCGAGAACTTCGACCTTATCGTCTCCGATACCACCGTCACCGACTTCGCCGCTTGGGCTGCCGAGCAGCACATCCAGACCATCAACGTGGCTGGCGAAGGCATGACCCGCAACTACACGTTGACTGGTCTCGATCGTGGCGATACCATCTATGTCTATCTGAAGAACGCCTGTACCGTGGATTGGACCTTGGCTCAGTATCTCCGTGTTGTCACGAAAAAGCTGGGTTATTATAACTGCACTGCAGAGGGTACGACCTTCACGGTGGGTGACTCCAACTCCACGACGACGGCTTATCTGCTCTACACCTCTTACGGCAATACCTACAGTCAGCACATTTACACTGCCGCTGATTTGGCTGCCGCAGGTGTCGAGGCAGGTTCGATTCGTTCGATTGCCTTCCTGTATACGGGAACCTCTTCGACCTACGACAAGACTCAGTCGGTCTATATCGGCACCACGACGAACAGTGCTTTCGCTTCCAGCGGCGCTGACGCCTTCGTCCCGGCCGATGAGATGACGCTTGTCTATGGCCCGACGCTGAACAGCTATCAGGCTGGCTGGCGTGTCTATGAGTTCGACGAGCCCTTCGAGTGGGATGGCTCCGCTAACATTGTTGTCGGTATGCTTTCCAACAGCACTGCAACAAGCGCTCTCGGTTGGAGTGTTCGCGGTTCGACCGCCGGTGCCAACCGCACCATCTACCGCTACCGCGATAGCAACCCCATCGACATTACGGATCTTTCATCGGTGGATTATGGTAGCTCTTCTTCGACTCGCCCCGTTATCAAGTTCAACTTCTGTGGTGAAGAGTTTGGCTGTGCCGTTATTGCCAATGCTACGATTGACAGCCTGGGTACCGAGACGGCCACGCTGAAATGGTCTGCTTCCGAGAGCGACTACCTCACGGGCTACGAGATTGTTCTCAGCGAGACTCCGATTACCGATTTCGAGGGCGTGCAGCCGACCTTCACGACGAACGCCGATGTTACCTCCTACGATTTCGAGAACTTGGTGGCTTACACCAACTACTATGTCTACGTCCGCGCCAACTGCGAGCTCGACTCGGCACACAACGACGGTACCAGCGAGTGGGTGATGGTTACGTTCCGTACCAACAGCGTCTGCCACACGGCTGACAACCTGACGGTGACGATGACTGACCGCAACGCAGCACACTTCACCTGGACCAACGACCAGAACAGCCCGGCCCAGTATGTGCTGTCCACCACGATGCTCGACGAAGCTGCTTTGGCTCAGGCAGAGTTTGTTGACCTCGCTGCTACCAACGAGTTCGACACCACCGGCCTCGACTTCGAGACGCCCTACTTCTTCTATGTGCGTCACAACTGTGGCGATGAGGGTGAAAGCCCCTGGCAGATGGTGAGCTTCGTCACGGGTCCCGAGTGTCCGTGGGTCGTCGACGCCGAGGCAACAGCCTACTTCAACGCTGCTGTCATTGACTGGACCGACGGCGAATTCAGCGCCGCCACCTCCTGGAGACTGGTGCTGACGTCGCTCGATGAGAACCAAGAGCCGGTGACGGCCTTTGACCAGGTGGTCAACAGCCATCCCTACACGGTGCTGGGTCTCAACTCCGAGACGACCTATGAGGTCGAACTCTACGCCCTCTGCGGTGAGGCGGAGAGCGAGGTCTACAACGACCTCAGCTTCACCACGCCCACCACTCCTGGCGACTGCATCACTGTGGCCGAAGGTACCGGTACGACAACCAACGCTCCTATCTATGGCTTGTGGATGGATGATCCTCAGGGAACACAGTCCCTCTATCCCGCTTCGATGCTTACCAATGTGATCGGACAGGAAATTCTTAGCCTGCACTACCACGTCACGGACCCCGGTACGAACAACATGGGTAGCAACAAGAGCATGAAGGTTTGGATGCAGGAGGTTACTGAAGCTGACCTTGCCGCCGGATTCCATAGCATTGCCAATGCAACATTGGTTTATGATGGCACGGTTTCTCAGAGCGACTTCTCTATTGCCGGTGGTTTCACCGTCACACTTGACGAGCCCTTCATCTACAATGGTGGCAACCTGCTGATTGCCTTCCAGAACAATGAGGAGGATTCAGGTAGCTACTGTACGATTACATTTGCAGCAGATAGTGCTGACAATGGTTCGCGTTATGGCTATGGCGCATCTAACTACAACTTTACAGGCACTGGTACGGTTAGCCATTTCTTGCCGACGGTTGACTTCTGTGTTGTGCCGCCCGACTGCCACGCTGTGCGTAGCCTGGCCAACAGCAATGTGACCAGCAACAGCGCAGAGGTCAGCTGGTTGCCTGGTGGCAGCGAGCTGCAGTGGAACATGGTGGTCTCCAATACCGCGCTTGACTCCACGGCTTTGGCCGCGGCTCAGTCCACCGTGCTGACGACGGTCAATCAGTCGCTGACCAACCTCACGGTGGATGCCGACTACTACGTCTATGTACGTCCTGTCTGCGATGCCACTGAGGGTATCTATGACAAATGGGCAATGACGCACTTTGTCACCGCTCCCACCTGCTCGGCTCCCGTCACTGCGCTGGCCATGGCTGGCGACAACCAGACGGTGACCTTCATCGTGTCCGCTGGCGAGAATGGTACTCCTGAGAGCTACACCTACGAGTACTGGGTGGTTGGCGACGAGGAGAACGTTACCACCGCTACTACCATGGATACTTCGTGGACGCTGACGCTGGCTGGCGGCCAAAACTATGGCTGGCATGTCCGCGCCAACTGCGGTGATACCGACGGCAACAGCCGCTGGACTGACGGCAACGAGTTCTATGTCTGCGGCACCATCGCGGTGACTGTCGACAATCCTTATGTTGAAGACTTTAGTATGGAAGACCGTGTGTCTTGCTGGACGCTCGGCAACAACGGACTGGCAACGACCGATGAAAACTATGGTTCCTGGTATGTGGCCACTCTTTCCGGTGTGCTCCACTTTGTCTACTACAACTTTGAGGCTACATCAACCCACTGGGCAACTGAGGGTGACGCCATCCTGATGTCGCCAGCTATCGAGCTGCCCAATGATGGTCATGCTATTCTCTCGTTCCGGGAGTATATCTACAATGCGGCTAACTACCAAGGCAAGGTCTATGTGCTGCCAGAAGGCACCACGGAACCTGTTGAGCCTATCTATGCTCCGGCTGCAACGGAGATGTCGAACGGCTACTTCACCCGTACGCTGGATTTGAATGCCTACTTGGGTCAGACCTTCCGCGTCATCTTCAAGTACGAGGGTGAGAATGGTTGCAGCTGGGGTATCAACAACTTCGTGGTGGCTATGTCGCCCGCCTTTGACGTGACCGCTATAGTTGCTGAGACCGACGACGAGCGTGGTACGGTGGCCATTGCTGGCGATACGAATACCGCAGGTAAGTACTTTGCCAACACCGGCGCCACCCTCACGGCTACCGCCAACGAGGGCTACGAGTTCGTCTACTGGTCCAACGCGAACGGTGACACTGTCTCGAACGAGGCCGAGCTGACCGTCTACCCGACCAGCGACACGGTGCTGACTGCCAACTTCGACACCCTGAGCCATACGCTCAATGTCTATGTGGCTTCGACCGACGCCAACATGGGTTCTGTGACACTCGACGGTGTGGCTCCTGTGAACGGCCAGAACGGTGTCAGCATGACTGTCAAGTACATGACTGAGCACACGCTGACCGCCAATGCCAATGAGCATTACATGTTCAGCCACTGGGGCGATCTCGCTGAGACCGATGCCGACTATGCCAACGCGACCCGCACCGTTACGATGCCCAACGCCAACCTCTCGATCCGCGCCTACTTCACGGCCGAGACGATTGACAGCACCAGAACGGAGGATGTCTGCGATGCGTTTGTGCTGCGTCGTAGCGACAACAGTGTCGTTGAGACCTACACCACTTCCGGTACCTATGAGAAGACCTTCGACGATCCCGGTGCCGGCGGTCGTATCCACCTGACGCTGAACCTGACGGTGCGTCACAGCAGCAGCACGGGATTCCGTCCCGAGCCGCAGTGCGACAGTTACACCTGGACCCGTACCGACGGTACGACCCAGACCTTCACGGAGAGTGCCAACGGTCTTACCTATGCTTATACCAGCACTGAGAACTGCCCGAGCACGGATACCCTCTACCTGACCATCAACACCTCCAACGAGGAGACGGTCGAGGCTCAGATGGGTTGCGACAGCTACCGCTACACCTTCACGGGTGGCGCGCAGTCGACGGAGGTGTTCACCGCTAGCACTAATGATGCTGTGGTCTACACCACCACCGTTGCCGGTTGCGATTCGACCATCCACTTCGCGCTGACCATCAACGCCAGCACGGAGAATACCACGACGGTTACCGCTTGCGACGAGTACACTTGGTCCGTCAACGGCCAGACCTACACCACGGTTGGTGACAACACCGACCAGGTGGTGACGACCAACCTCGCCGGTTGCCCGCACACCGAGAACCTGCAGCTGACCATCGTCAGCAGCGAGGGTCTGGGTAGCGACACCACGATCACGGTTTGCGACAGCTTGCTGTGGCACGGTCAGTATCGTACCGTTACGGACGACTACACCTATACCTATTCGGTGGGCGCCTGCACCGGTACCGATGTGCTGCACCTCACTGTGAACAACTCGACCCACACTAGCACCACCGCTGATGTGTGCGACACCTACACTTGGAACCGCGCCGACGGTGAAGAACTGGTCTACACCGCCTCTACGGAGCAGGTGTACCTGTATGAGAACCTCGCCGGTTGCGCCAGCTCCGACTCGCTGCACCTGACAATCCGTCACAGCACCAGCACTCGCTTCAACGAGGGTGCTTGCGACAGCTACACCTGGACTCGTGGCGACGGTACCTCGGTTGTCTTTACCGAGAGCGTCACTGACGAGCTCTACAGCTACACCAGCCTCGAGGGTTGCGCCAGCACCGATACGCTGACGCTCTCGATTGGTACGGGTAGCCACAGCAAGGAGATTGTTGAGTCCTGCGGTGATTACACCTGGGAGCGCAACGGTCAGACCTATAGCACGTCGGGTAACAAGTACTACAACAACACGACGCCCGAAGGCTGTCTCATCCGTGACACCCTGGTGTTGACGGTGAAGACGCTCGGTCTCTACACGGATGTTGTGGTGGCTTGCGACAGCGCTGAGTGGCATGGCACCTGGTACTATGCCAGCACCAATACGCCGACCTACACCATTGAGGCTGGCGCCGCCAACGGCTGCGACAGCATCGTGACGCTGAACCTCACGGTCAGCCCGTCGTATAACTTGGTGAACAATGTGGTTACCTGCAACGCCTACGAGTGGAACGGCACGACCTACCACGAGTCGACGACGCAGAGCGCCTCCTTCACCTCCATCAACAACTGCGACAGTACGGTGACCCTGAACCTGACCATCAGCGATGTTATTGGCAGCGAAATCTATGATACCGCTTGCAATAGCTACGCATGGCATGGCCACATCTACACCGAGTCGGCTGACCCGACCTACACGATTGCTGGTGGCGCTTCCACCGGTTGCGACAGCACCGTGACGCTGCACCTGACGATCAACTACCCGCAGTCGGGTGAGATTAGCGAGACGGCTTGCGAAAGCTACGACTGGTATGGTACCACCTACACCACGTCGGGCGACCGTAGCCACACGCTGACCGCCGGCGCTGCCAACGGTTGCGACAGCATCGTGACGCTGCACCTGACCATCAACCACGCGCAGATGGGCCAGACCAATGCCGAGGCTTGCGACAGCCTTGTCTGGTATGGCGAGACCTACACCACTTCGGGTGACTACAACCACACCATTACGGCTGGTGCCGCCAACGGTTGCGACAGCATCGTAACGCTGACGCTGACCATCAAACCGTCGTATACTGTGGTTGACAACCAGACTGCCTGTGGCAGCTACACCTGGAATGGCAACACCTACACCGAGTCGACGATGCAGAACGCTACTTTCACCGCCCTCAACGGCTGCGACAGTACTGTGACGCTGAACCTGACCATCTCCGACGCTATCACCACCGACCTCTATGAGACGGCTTGCGACAGCTACGAGTGGAACGGCCAGACCTACACTGCCTCGACGGTGGATGTCGATTCGCTGACTTCGATTGGTGGTTGCGACAGCATTGTTACGCTGCACCTGACGATCAACAACTCGTACAACGTGTCGGCTGTTGACTCGGCTTGCGACAGCTACACTTGGAATGGCAACATCTACACTGAGTCGGCTATTCTGGTCGATACGCTGGCCGCCGCTAACAGCTGCGACAGCATCGTGACCTTGAGCCTGACGATCAACAACAGCGAGAGCAACAACACGGTGGTGAGCAGCTGCGTCTCTTACACCTGGGCTGTCACGGGTCAGACCTACAGCCAGTCTGGTGTACAGACCTACCATGGCTTCACGCCCGCGGGTTGCGACATCTTCGACACGCTGACGCTGACGATTCTCGAGCCCACCACTGGCACCGCCTTTGATACGGCTTGCGACAGCTACACTTGGCATGGTAACACCTACACCGAGTCTACTGTTCTGATCGACACGCTGGTTGGCTCCAACCTCTGCGACAGTGTCGTCACCTTGACGCTGACCATCAACTACAGCGAGTCCTTCCGCGATACGGTGAACAGTTGCGGTCCTTACACTTGGGCTGTCAACAATCATACCTACAACCAGACGGGTATGAAGACCTACCGCGGCACCACGCCTGAGGGTTGCGACATCCGCGATACGCTGGTGTTGACCATCAATCAGACCTACAACATCGCTGTCACCGACACGGCTTGCGACAGCTACACTTGGAATGGTACCACCTACACCGAGTCGACTGTCTACAACGACACGCTGCAGTCGGTCAACGGTTGCGACAGTATTGTCAACATCAACCTGACCATCAACTACAGCGAGTCCTTCCGCGATACGGTGAACAGTTGCGGTCCTTACACCTGGGCTGTCAACGGTCATACCTACAACCAGACGGGTGTGAAGACCTACCGTGGCACCACGCCTGAGGGTTGCGACATCCGCGATACGTTGGTGTTGACCATCAACCAGACCTATAACTTCGCTGTCACCGATACGGCTTGCGATAGTTACACCTGGAATGGTGTCACCTACACCGAGACGACTCTCTACAACGACACGTTGGTGTCGGTCAACGGTTGCGACAGTATTGTCAACATCAACCTGACCATCAACTACAGCGAGCGTAGCCACGAGTATGTGACCAACTGCGGTCCTTACACGTGGGAGGTCAACGGACGTACCTACAACCAGACGGGTGTGAAGACCTACCGTGGTACCACGCCTGAGGGTTGCGATATCCGCGACACCTTGACGCTGACGATTCTCGAAACCTACAACACGAACATCAATGAGACGGCTTGCGACAGCTATACCTGGTATGGCAACTCCTACTATGAGTCGGCCGAACTGACTCATACGCTGGCTGCCCTCAATGGTTGCGACAGTGTTGTTACGCTGAATCTGACTATCAACTACAGCACGGAAGAAGATGTGACCGTGACGATTGACCCGAGCGAGCTTCCCTACACCTTCGCAGGTGAGAACTTCGAAGCCTTCGGTCAGTACGACGTCGTCATCACCAACGTGGCTGGTTGCGACAGCACGATTCACCTGACGCTGAACCAGAATGACGGTATCGAGACGGCCGACGTGCTCGCGCTCGTGAAGGTCTACCCGAACCCGACCACTGGTTACGTCCAGATCAGCGCTGAGCAGATTGACAAGGTCGAGGTCCTCGACTTGGTCGGTCGCCGCGTGGCGCTCTTCGAGAACACCAACACGTTCGATCTCTCTAACCTCGCCGCCGGTACTTACACGCTGCGCATCACGGTGCCCGAAGGCACCACGCTGCGCAAGGTTGTGAAGCGCTAACGGTGAAGTGGGCAAATGAGCATTTGCCCGAAAAAAAGGAGCCTGCGAATTCGCAGGCTCCTTTTTTTTTCTTATCTTTGCATCGGCTAATTTTACTACAATGCAACTAAAGAGTAAAGTGGATGTCCTGCTGGGTTTGCAGTGGGGCGATGAAGGAAAAGGTAAGGTGGTCGATGTGCTGACACCGCACTACGATGTCATTGCCCGCTTCCAGGGTGGCCCCAATGCGGGTCATACGTTGGAGTTCAACGGCATGAAACATGTGCTCCACATCATCCCATCGGGTATCTTTCATCCCGACAAGTTGAACATTATTGGCAACGGCGTGCTGATCGAGCCCCGCATCCTCAGTCAAGAGGTGGCGGCGCTGCGTGAGAAGCAGGTCGACGCCAAACACAATCTCTATATCTCCAAGAAGGCACACCTTATCCTGCCGTCGCACCGACTGCTCGACGCCGCCAACGAACAGGCGAAGGGCAACGCCAAAATCGGCTCGACACTGAAGGGTATCGGTCCCGCCTATACCGACAAGATTGCCCGTACCGGTCTCCGTGTGGGCGATACGCTGGAGTTCGATTTCTGCGAGAAATACGAGCTGCTGAAACTGCAGCACCTGCAGATGGCCAAGACCCTCGGTTTCGACACCGCGGCGTTCCGCATCGACGGCATGACGCTCGAAGAGTACGAGCAACAGTGGATGGCGTCGCTCGACCTGCTGCGCTCGTTCCACCTCATCAATAGCGAGTACTTCATCAACGACTGCCTGCGTCAGGGCCGTCGTGTGCTGGCCGAAGGCGCACAGGGCTCGATGCTCGACGTGGACTTTGGCAGCTATCCTTTCGTCACCTCTTCGTCGACGGTGACGGCGGGCGTCTGCTCGGGTCTCGGCGTGGCTCCGTCGTCCATCGGCCGCGTGATGGGTATCACCAAGGCCTATTGCACCCGTGTGGGTGCCGGCCCCTTCCCCACGGAGCTGTTCGACGACACGGGACGCACGCTCTGCGAGCTGGGTCACGAGTATGGCGCCACGACCGGCCGCTCGCGCCGCTGTGGCTGGATAGACTTGCCCGCGCTGCGCTACGCCTGCATGCTCAACGGCGTGACGGATCTCATCGTCACCAAGCCCGATGTGATGAACGACTTCGACGAGGTGCTGATGTGCGACAGCTATCTCATCAACGGCGAAAAGACCGACGAGATACCGTTTGAGTTCAACGCCGTGGAGATTCAACCCAACTGGAAACACTACGCAGGCTGGAAGCAGAGCCTCGCCGGCATCGAGAGTTTCGACAAGCTGCCGCAACGCCTGCTCGACTACCTGCATGCCATCGAAGAGGCTACGCAGACACCCATCATGGCGGTCTCCACCAGCCCCGACAGAAAAGATACGCTGTTTAAGTGACCCGTGATTTGTGAAATAAAATCTAAATAAAGAGAACTAATAAAGAAACTAATAAGCCCAATTAGTCCAATTAGTCCAATTAGCTTAATAGAAACTCAGATGAAAAGATTCTTTTTTGCTTTCCTCTTGGCACTGCCGCTGTTGGCAGGAGCCCAGACCAAGGTCAAAGAAACTGCGGTGCCGCAGTCTGTCCTCCTGGCTCTCCAGAAGACCTACGAGGATGTCAAGGTGAAGACCTGGTATCAGGCCCCGGGACAGTATATCGCTGACTTGGTGGTCGACGGTCAGCACGGCCGCGCCTATTTCACCGCCTCGGGCGACTGGCAGTACAGCGCCTTCCCCATCAAGGAGTCGGAGTGCCCCACGCTGATGAACACCTATTTCGTCAACAACTACCCGGGCTATCGTATCCGCAGCATCGACTTGGTTGAGGAGATGAACGGCGACACCTACTACCGTATGATGATCCAGAAGAAGGGTCTCGCCGGTAGCGAGTATGAGATGATTTTCGACACCCGTGGCAAGCTGATGCAGACCACCGCTCCCGACCCCGACGAGGTGAAGCGTGACTACTACACGCACAACAACCCTGACGAGGGTGGTACCACCGTCAAGCGCGACACGCGCCCTGTCCCCGAGGTCGACAATCCCATCGACGACCGCAAGGGCCCGAGCGACGCTATGGTGGCCAACTTCACCAAGCGCTATCCCCCGACGCGCCTCAGCGAGGGTCCCGACTGGGTGGCCCGTGGCAACGACGAGATGGTGGCCTATTACAGCAACAACCAGGATGCGGAGTTTGAAGCGGTCTACAGCACCGAGACGCAGACGCTCGTGAAGACGGGCAAGGTGTTGGCCGAAGAGCGTTACACCAGCGCCATCCTGAAGTATCTGAAGCAGGCTTTCCGTGGCGAGAAATACAAGGTGGAGAAGATGGTGGTCTACGAGTACGATGCCAAGTACCGCGGTATCGACGGCAAGAAACCCAAGCCCTACACCTACGTCGTGGTGAGTCAGAAAGTCAAAGGCGGCGGCAAGACCTACACCCGCATGGAGTTCGACAACACGGCGAAGTTCATCGGTCTGCTGGCCCAGCCACTTGACGAGAGAGATATCCAGTAAAAAGAAAACGGTGCGCATCGCGCACCGTTTTTCTTTTTATTCCTGTCCAAATTTGGCTTTCAGTTGTTGTAGCTTCTCTTGCTGCATCGCTTCGTAGATGCGCCGCACCACCTGCTTGGTGGAGTGGGGGAAGTCCGACTTCATCATCCAGTCGTAGTAGGAGGGTTCTATCTTGAAGATTTCGCGCAGCGTGCGTCCTTTGTATTTGCCGAAGTTGAAGACCTCGCGGTGCTGCTTGTCGTAGCCGATATGGCCCGTAAGGTCGGCCCAGTTGCCGTTGGTCGAGAAGCGGCTGAGGGCGACGATGTCGTTGACCACAGGCTTGGTTACGGTGCCGTCGGCTTCGGTGTATTCGGTGTCGGCATAGCGGTCGAGCTGCGCCATCAGCACCTCGTAGGTGGCGAGGGTGTCGGCATCGGCGCTGTGGGCGTTGTCGAGGTTCTTGCCACAGTAGAATCGGTAGGCGGCTTTCAGCGTGCGCTGCTCCATCTTGTGGAAGATGTTCTGCACGTCGACGAGGTGACGCTGGCTGACGTCGAACTCGATGCCGGCACGCGTGAACTCTTCGACGAGCATGGGGATGTCGAACTTGTTGGAGTTGTAGCCCGCCAAATCGGCGTCGCCGATGAAATCCATCAGGCGGGGCGCCTGCTCGCGGAAGGAGGGCTTGTCGGCCACGTCGGCGTCACTGATGCCGTGGACGGCGGTGGCGTCGGCGGGGATATGCATGGTCTGACCGGCATCGTTGACGGGACGCACCCGCAGGGTCAGCGTCTCGCTGCTCTGGTCGGGCATCACCTTGTGCAGGCAGATTTCCACGATGCGGTCCGAGCCCACCAAGACACCGGTGGTCTCCAGGTCAAAGAATACAATGGGTTTAGTAAGGTTGAGGAGCATGGGGGAGGGAGTTTTTTTCTAGATTATCTAGATTGTCTAGCACTTCTAGATTTTATAAATCTTTAGTTTCCCGTGCGGCTTGATGGATTTTCAGCAGCCTTTTCAGCATGCCTTCGGCTTGGTCCAGGGGCAGCATGTTGGCGCCGTCGGATTTGGCTTGCGCGGGGTTGGGGTGCGTCTCCATGAAGAGTCCGTCGGTGCCCACCGCCACGGCGGCGCGGGCGATGGTCTCGATGAGCTCGGGATTGCCGCCGGTGACACCCGACGGCTGGTTGGGACGCTGCAACGAGTGGGTGATGTCGACGATGACTGGCACGCCGAAACGGCGCATCTGTGGCACACCGCGGAAGTCGACGACGAGGTCCTGATAGCCGAAGGTGGTGCCGCGCTCGGTGAGCATGACGTTGTCGTTGCCAAAGGCGTGCATCTTGTCGACGGCATGGATCATGGCATCGGGTGCCAGGAACTGTCCTTTCTTGATGTTCACCACGCGTCCGGTGGCTGCCGCGGCACGCAGCAGCTCGGTCTGTCGACAGAGGAAGGCGGGTATCTGCAGCACGTCGGCATAGGGTGCCGCCGTCGCTGCCTCAGACTCGCTGTGGATGTCGGTGACCACCGGGATGTTGTACTGTTGGCGGATGGCGCCCAGCACTTCAAGCGCCGCCTGATCGCCGATACCCATGAAAGAGTCTAGCCGCGACCGGTTGGCTTTGCGGTAGGAGGCTTTGAAGGCAAAAGGAATCTGCAGCCCCTCACAGATGTCGAGCAGTCGCTCGCAAATCTGGAAGGGACTTTTCTCGTCCTCGATGACACAGGGGCCCGCTATCAGGAAAAAATTGGAGGTTTCAGTGTGACGGAGTGAGGGAAGGGTGGGGTACATGGGGGAGTGTTGAGAGTTGAGAATTGAAAAATGTCGCAATAACGTTGGTTCGTTATTACGTTATTATTCGCAGGTCAGTGCCACTAAAAATCCGTCTCGATATTGTCCAGCGGATCTTCCTGGAAGTCGTTCATCTCGTTCTCGCTGTACGAGGGGCGCGTGATGGCGGGACGTTGTAGCGATATGATGAGCGCACCAATCATGCGTGTGAGTTCCATCAACAGCTCGCGGGAGCGGTTGCGGCTCTCCACGGTGATGGCGCCAACCTTGTGGGCAATCTCGGTGAAGGCGACACATTCGCGGATAGAGGTTTTGGCGTTCTTCAGGTGATTCTGAAACTGTGTCTTGTTGCGCGATGAACCCTCGGCAATGACGATGCCGATGTTGAGGGCCGAACGACAAAACTGGCCGAAGAGCGCCCGCTCCATCTCGTTGTTGGCTTCGCGTAATGCTGTGCACAACCATGATGCATAGTCGGTGGCCTTGCCATAGACACGCAGGTCCTCGAAACGGAAGAAGCTGACGTTTTGATCTTGGTTTTCCATAGACGTTTGTTAAAAGGATGATTCTTCTCTCTGTTCCTTCAGTCCACGTATATACAGGTTGCGTACAGCATGGTAGTTCTTGATAGAGTCAGAAGGCACAAGCCTGCCGCGGAATGCGGCAATATTGTTGTAGCTATATTTCTGCATCCACTGATGCAGTACTGTATGGGCCGACTGGATGTCGGTGGAATGGGTGCGGCCGTTGCAGTGACTGATTTGCACGGTGGTCGCACCTACAAGAAGGGCTTTGATGGCTTCTTCGCCGTTGGCGACAACGGAGGAGAGGTCGATGTATACATTTGGACGACATAGCGTGGTCCAAAATAGGGTGTCGGAGGTGAGGTGCGGCTGAATGTCGCTGACAAGCTGCTGCTGTTGCAGGTCGATGTCCAGCGACGGGCCGTCGTTGAACAGGGTGATGTTTTTTACCCCCATCCACGACAACTGTTGTGTGAAATAGACCATGTCGGTGAAGTGGCTGCTGATTTTGAGTGACATCGGCAGCGAGGAGACCCGTTTGAAGACCGTGGTCACATTCTCGATGAATTGCGAGACGGTGTTCGTGTCCACCGAAGGGTGGAAGGGCTGTAGCTGGATGTCCAACTCGATGGCATCGCAGCCGGCCTCCGTCAGTTTCTGAAGGTGGGAGAACCAGGAATCAAACGAATAGCAGTCGATGGCGGCGATGACCGGTATCGATAGCCGTTGTTTGAGCGTGGCAATCTGTTCCAGATACTGTTGGACATAGTCTTTCGGCATCCGCTCGGCGATATAGTCGAGGTTGACGCCATAGTTGCTGGTGGGAGCCTTCTCTCGTTGGTTCAATTTGATGTCCCAGATAATCTCCTCCTCCAGCAGGGGACGCAACACCACAGCACCTGCGCCGGCCTCCTCCATGGGAAGCAGCAGCTCTGCGTCGGGAATGGCGTCTGTAAGCACGATAGGACTGACGAGGTCCATCCCCATATAGGTGGTTGCGGTGTTCATTTGTCTACTTTACAACTTTGCAAAGATATGTATAATTATTTATAGTTATGTTTTTTTGACAAAAAAAATAGAATAAAAATCGAAGGTGTATTTTTTAGTGCCACTTTGGCTTGTGTTTCAAAAAAAATCATTACCTTTGCAGTCTGTAAAAATCAAATCGATAATTATAGCATTCTATGAAAGAGGCAAATACTGAGAACAATACCAATTTTTCCGAGATGCTCTCGAAGACGGAAGTTTTTCTGGAACAGAATCGTAAGAAGATTATTATCTGTGTGGCAGCCATCGCTGTTGTCGTGGTAGGTTTCTTCGCACTGCGTCACTACTATTTCCAGCCCCGTCAGGTGGAGGCTGCTGAGGAAATGTTTGCCGCTGAGAACTATTTTAACGAAGGCAATTACGAGAAGGCTTTGAACGGCGACTCGCTGTCGCTGGGCTTCTTCGACATCATTGACAGCTACGGCAGCACCAAGTCCGGTAAGCTGGCTCGCTACTATGCCGCTATCTGCCAGATGAATCTGGGTCAGTATGAAGAGGCCCTGTCGCTGCTGAAGAAGTACATAGGTCACGACCTGCTGACCAAGGCTGAGGCCGAGATGCTGTGTGGCGACGCAGAGGCTGAGCTGGAGCACTACGATGCCGCTTTGCGCCACTATGAGAAGGCTGCCACGATTAACCCCAATATGGTGACGACCCCCACCGCCCGTTTCAAGGCTGCATTGGTGATGATGCATCAGGGCAACAATGACGGCGCTGTGGAGATGCTCAAGAGCATCCGTCGCGACTATCCCGAGGCGTCCGAGTCCAACGAAGTGGACAAGTACATCGGTTACGCCGAGGCACTCAAATAGGCTTTCATTTTGTGTTTTATTGCTCATCCTTCGGGCTGCGGCCCGAAGGATTTTTTGTTTTTAGTGGCCCAGCACGGCCTGACCTTAGTGGCCCATCAGGGCCACTAAACTAATGGGTCCAATGGGTCCCATTGGACCCATTAGTCTAATTAGTCCCATTAGTCTAATTAGTCCCATTAGTCTAATTAGTCTAATTAGTCTAATTAGTCTAATTAGTCTAATTAGCCCAATTAGTCCAATTGGCTATTATCTCCTGTCCGATACAGCTCCCACATCACATAGCCGGCGGCAGCGGTGCAGCAGAGGGCAAGCACCGGCGAGAAGCCGATGGGGTCGTCTGGCGAGAAGTGCAGTACGCCGTGCTGGTACAGGTAGTAGTGGACCACGATGATGGCGTTGTTGACGAAATGCACGGCGCTGTTGACCCACAGCGAGCGCGAATAGGCGTAGAGGTATCCCAGCATGGCACCCAGCAGGAGTCGGGGCAGCAGCGCAAAGCAATCGCCGTGGCAGAGGCTGAAAAGCAGGGCGGTGATCCATACGGCGAGGTGCAGTTTGCCCCAGCGGCGCTTGATGGCCTGCTGGATGATGCCGCGGAACAGCAGCTCCTCGCAGACAGCGGGGAGGAGAGCGACGATGAGCAGCACCCAGATGAGGTCGCTCCAGTGCGGCATGTCCAGCATCTTCTCGGTGGCGGCGGCAGCCTGGGCGGCCGCGTTGCGCAGCGAGGCTTCCAAGCCTTCCCATTGCCCGCCGAAGTGCCAGCTGTCGTTCCACTGACCTAACACGTCGACAGCGGGTATGAGCAGCAGCAAGGCCAGCAGTCCCAGTCCCACCTGTCGCCACTGCTGCCGCTGCCAGCTGTAGCGGAGGAAGCTGTCGTTGCGGTGGAAGAGATAGACGAAGAGCAGCGACGGTACCAGGAAGACGAGCAGCTGACTAATGCCTTGCGCGATGAGCATCCCCTTCGGTGCAGCGGTGTCGACACCTGCATGTGCCAAGGCCATGGTGATCAGGGTCGCCGTCACCCACGACAGCAGGATGACGCCCAGCAGTATGAAGAACTGTGCAATGACGGGAAGAGGTCGTGAGGACTTCATGGGGGGTATAGGATTATAGGGTTGAAGGGTTATCTTTACCTTTTCTTTGTGCCAGCATGGCGCCGATGATGACCACTACGATGCCGGCGAGGCGGCGCCAGCCGAAGTGTTCCTGACCGATGATGATGGCGGTGAGGAAGGAGAAGATGGGGATGATGTTGGTGTAGACGCAGGCGGCGGTGGCGCCCAGCTGTTGCACGCCGTAGTTGTAGAACATATAAGCCACGGTGCTGCAAAGCACACCCAGCGCCAGCACGAGCAGGATGAGTTTCAGGTTGTAGTGGATGAGGGGCAGCGTCGCGCCGTCGCAGATCAGCATGACGGGTAGGAAGAAGCAGAGTCCGAAGAGGTTCTGGTAAGCGGTGATGGTGGTGGCGCGGTAGTGGTCGGCGATGCGTACCAGCACAAGCGTGAAGACGACGGCGATGGCTACCGCCCCTGTCAGCCATGCGATGCCACGGCGCAGCGCCTGTGGCGATGCCGCCAGCTCGCCGCCGCCCCACATGAGCAGGGTGATGCCGCCCAGCGAGAGCAGCACACCGAGGAGCACCACGGGTCGCAGTTTTTCACGGTAGACAACGGCGTTGGTGATGGCTACGAAGAAGGGGATGGTGGCGATGATGACGGCCGAGAGGCTGCCGCTGACAAGCTGCACGCCACTCGTCTCGCAGATGCAGTAGAGAAACGGCTCGGCGAAGGCCAGCAGCAGGAACCATTTGAGGTCGCCCCGTCGGATGGGTTCGAGCTGACGGATGGCGGCCAACAGGGGAATGGTGACGGCGGTGGCACAGACCATGCGGAAGGTGATGAGCTGCAGCACGGTGATGTGGGACTCGCTGCCAAAAATCTCCTTGGTGAGGATGAAGCTAGCGCCCCAGAAAAGTGAGGCGAGGCCGAGCAGTAGGTTGACAAGGGTTTTCTTCACGGCTCTGGGCGGATAACAGACAACGCAGGCTGCGCCTGCGTTGTCTCGATGGTTGGTGACCCCGGCGGGATTCAAACCCACGACTTTCGGAACCGGAATCCGACGTTCTATTCAGCTGAACTACGGGGCCTTGTTGGTGGTTATTGGTTATAGGTTATTGAGGATTGATGTTTTCAGTTCAATGCTCTTGAGATTGAGATTTTTCCTAAATCTTCCTAGCTCCTCCCCAAATATCCTACTTTTTGGTTTTTACCTTTTAGTTTTTACTTCCCCCAAGAATCCTTTCACCCACTGGAACGACTGGTCGCTCATCTCGCTGAGGAAGGTCTCCCACTGGCGCGCGTGGTCATCGGTGGCACCGGGGGTGTCGCTGATGAGCCGCACGGCCAAAAAGGGCACCTTGTGCAGGTAGCAGGTCTGGGCGATGGCGGTGGACTCCATCTCGCAGGCCAGCGCGTCGGGTATATGATGACGGATGGCGGCAACGCCGTCGACGGTGTCGACAAACTGGTCACCCGTGGCGATAAGGCCTTCGCGCACCGTTGCGGTGGTCTCCACTTGGCGGGCGTAACCGAGCAGGTGTTGGTCGGCGTCGAAGCGGACGGGCAGTCCTTGCACCTGTCCCCACTCGTTGCCCATGCTGCACCACACGTCGTGGTAGCCACACTGGCTGCCGATGACCAGGTCGCCTGGACGCAGCGAGAGGTCGAGACCGCCGGCCAGACCCGTGCTGACGATGCAGTCGGGGTGACGCTCGGTGATGATACGCTGTGCGGTGAGGGCGGCGTTGACTTTGCCGATACCGCTCATCGTGACCGTCACCTCGTGGTCACCGTGGCGACCTTCCGGTTGCCCACCCAGCATCGCCACCAGATGGCGATACTCGATGTCCATGGCTGTGATGAGGGCTATTCTCATGGGTTACTTGTAATGAGGGTGCAAAGATACGATTTTTTTCTCATCCGTAGATGTCGATGTTGAAACCTTCGTCGATGAGCGGCTGCACTAGTCGACGCATGGTGTCGGGCGTCAGTTTCTCGAGGTCCTGACGGGGTGTGGCACGGTTGATGGTGTAGACCATGATGCGGCGTGGACGTAGCGTGCGCACAATGTCCATCCATCCGTCGAGCACGGCGGGCTGTGTGGAGTCGTAGTCGCAGCAGCGCAGCATGCAGGTCTGTAGGATAAACTGTCCGTCAAACGCCTTGAGAGACTCCACGATGTGCGCGACGTCGTAGCCGGCGACGGGTCGGTTGATGATGGCCGCCAGCTCGTTGGTGGGCGCGTCGATTTTCATGATGGCGTTGTCGACACGGCGCAGCGCGGCGGCGATGGCGGGCTGGTCGATGCGGGTGGCGTTGGTGAGTACGGAGACCTCTGCCGAGGGATAGAACTGGTCGCGCAACCGCAGGGTATCGTCAATGATGGTGACGAATTCGGGGTTGAGCGTGGGTTCGCCGTCGCCGCTGAAGGTGATGCTGTCGATGGGCGTGCCGTCGGCAACACAGCGTCGTAGCGCGGCTTCGAGCTCGGTGCGCACCTTCTCGGCCGAGGGCAGACGGGTGTCGTCGCGACCGTCGCTGTTCCATCCACATTCACAATAGATGCAGTCGAAGTTACAGATCTTCCCTTCTTCGGGAAGTAGGTTGATACCTAATGAGTTGCCAAGCCGGCGACTATGGATGGGTCCAAATACGGTCTTTTCTCTCAGCATATCGTTGAAATTTGGTATGCAAAGGTACTTATTTTTTGCTTACCTTTGCAATATCACTTTGTGAATAGTGAATGGTGATTAGTGAATAGTGATTAGTAGTTTTCGTTATAACGAAATACCGAAATAACGTTATTCCGAAATTTCAATAACCCATAGCTTTTTTCAATAACCAATAACCCATAACCAATAACCATTATCAATAACCCTTCATGAAACGCCTCTACTTTATTATTTTGGTTGTGTCCATGGTGCTGACCTCCATCGGACTGGTGGTGGTGCAGATTGTGCAGACGCATCGCTCGGTGAAGGTGAGCCGTAACCTGTTCAACGTCAGCGTGACGAATGCGATGGACAATGTGGTGGCACAGTTCGATCAGATGAAGCTCGACGACTATGTGTCGTCGTCCAAGCACAATACCTTCCGTGTCTACCGCCGCTATGAGGAGTTGAACGAGCGTATGATTGAGCTGGTCAGCCGTCACGAGGAGCTCTTCTACAACGAGCATGAGGTGAAGTTTGGTACTGTGTTGCAGGATAGCGCTTTTATCCGTCGTCACGTGCGTCTGTCGCGAGCGGACAGCACGGTGCTGAAGCAGTACAATACGCTGCTCAACGCTCGTCGCCGTCTGCAGGTGACCAATGCCAAGACGTTGGCACTGATGGATCAGGGCTTGCGGTCGAACGACGAGGTTTTCTCGTCGGATTTCAACTATGAGCTGCTTGACTCGATTGTCCGTGAGGAGTTGATTATAAATGGTGTGGAGGTGTCGCCCGAGCTGGGCGTGCTGCGTGCTTCGAGTGATGAGCTGCTCTATTGCAGTGCCACGTCGATGAAGGATGCGCTGCTGAATTCGGCCTACCGCTACAATCTGCACCTTGGTGGACTGCCTACCATCGACGACTACTACCTGGTGCTGGCGTTCCATTCGTCGGACCTCTGGATGCTGACGAACCAACATTTTGACTTGGTGACCAGTCTGTTGCTTATCGCCATTCTGATGGCACTATTCTGGATCTGTATCCGTATTATATTTAAGCTGAATACGTTGGACGAGATGAAGACCTCCTTCATCAACAACATGACGCATGAGCTGAAGACTCCGTTGGCCACCATCAGCCTTACCAATGAGATGTTGCGCGACGAGTCGGTACAGCTCGACAACGACACCCGGCGTCGCTTCCTGGCTGTGGTGCGCGACGAGACCCACCGCATGCAGGTGCTTATCGAGACGATTCTGCAAAACAGCAAGATGTCGAGCAAGAACTATTCCATCCACCCTGTCAGCCTCGATGTCCACGACCTCATCCACGAGGTGGCGGCCAGCTTCAGCCTGCAGATTGAGTCGCGTGGCGGCACCTTGGATGTGCAGCTCTGCGACGACAACGCAGTGGTGGAGGGCGACAAGCTGCATCTGACCAATATGATTTACAATTTGGTCGACAATGCGATGAAGTATTCGCAGGGGACGCCGCATGTGGTCGTCGCCACACGGCGCGAGGGCCATCAGCTCTCTATTTCGGTGACTGACAACGGCATCGGCATCGCCCCCGAGGACCAGAAGCATATCTTCGAGAAGTTCTATCGTGTGTCGACCGGCAATGTGCACAACGTGAAGGGCTTTGGCATCGGCCTTAACTACGTGTCGCAGGTGGTGGCTTTGCATCACGGCACCATCCGAGTGGAGAGCCAGCCCGGACAAGGCTCGACCTTCACAGTCACGTTGCCAGTCTAGGTTTTCTAGATTGCCTAGATTTTCTAGATTATCTAGATTTTCTAGATTATCTAGATTTTCTAGATTATCTAGATTTTCTAGAACTTCTAGATTCTCTAGAGCTTCTAGAATTTCCTAAATCTTCCTATCTTATCCCAGTTTGTCCAACACCATTTCTGCGGTTATCCCTTTCAGGCAGCGGTAGTCGCCGTAGCGACATTTCTTCTGTCCGTAGGCGGAGCAGGGTCTGCAGGGCAGCGGCAGCTGTACGGCGTTGTCGGGATGCTGGCGCCAGCCATAGAATCCGGCGGCGGGGTGGGTGGCACCCCAGATGCTGATGGCGGGGATGCCCAGCGCCGAGGCGAAGTGCAGGTTGGCGGAGTCCATGGTGACCATCACGTCGAGACGAGCCATTGCCTGCAGCTCGTCGGCGAAGCTGACTTTGCAGGCCAGCGACTCCGTGTTGGGGTAGGTGGCAGCCCAGCGTTCGAGCAGGTCACGATCCTCTTTGCCGCCAAAGAGGGTGAGATGGTTGTTGGGGTCGGCGCTGAGACGGCGTACCAGTTCTTCCATCTGCTCGGCGGGCCATATCTTGCCCGGGTGCTGTGCGCCGGGGGCGATGCCGATGTGACGGTTGCCGTCGGCAGGGTAGGCGGGACGCAGCAGCAGCCGTGCTTCGTCGTTTAGGGTGTCTGCGGCATGGAGGCCGCAGGCAGCAAAGACACGGTCGTAGCGTTGCCAGGCGGTAGGCAGCGGATCCATACGTTTGCAGCAGCGACGGATAAGACGCCAACGCAGCAGGCGGTGTTTGCGCACATGGTGTATGGCGATGCCTTTCCAGCGCAGTCGGCGCAGGGCATGGCGCACACGGCGTATGCCGTGGAGGTCGGCAACGGCGTCGGGCTTCAGCTCCAGCCACTGGCGGGCCAGTTCGGCGGGCGACGCCTTTTTCGTGGGGATGAACTCCACATTGTCGATACCGGAAAAGAGAGGCTGCAGCAGCGGCGGTGCCGCCAACAGAAAGGTGACATCGGGGTTGGCAGCGGCACGTGCCCGCAGGACGGGGGCGAGGATGGCTACGTCGCCCAATGCCGAGAGGCGTATCACTAACAGGCGCATGGCTGCGGAACGGTGGCGGTCGCTATTTCGACTGCTTGTAGAGCATCGGGTTCAGCGACGGGTCGTTGTACATCTTCATCTGACGGTAGACCTTCATGATACGGGTGCCGGCGGCCAGCTCGTCGAAGAGTTGGTCGATGGCGGTGGTGAGGTCTTCGCGTTGCGTCAGCAGGGTGTCGAGCTTGGCTTGGCAGCGGGCGCGGTGTTCGGCGTCGCCACGCTGGGCCTCGATGCTGAAATGATAGATTTTCAGCGCCAGGATGGAGAGTCGGTCGATGGCCCAGGCAGGCGTCTCGGTGTTGAGACGCGCGCCGGGCTGCGGTTTCACGTTGGCATACAACGCCAGATAGTGGTCGTCGATGCGTTCCACCATGTCGGTGCGTTGCTGGTTGGAGCGGTCGATGCGTCGTTTGAGCTGCAATGCTTTGACGGGGTCTACATCGTCGGGACGCACCAAATCCTCGAGGTGCCACTGCACGGTGTCGATGTGGCTCTTCACCCAGAGCAGATGCTCGTAGCTGTCGGCAGGGTAGGGGTTGTGCGTCGGCGCATCGATGTCGTCGGCGATATGGTAGTCAGCCACCTGACGGCTGAACAGTTCATAGAGGTCGTTGGCTCGCATAGCGGTCTGATGTGTTACCAGATACGTTGGTCAAGTGTCTGACGGATGGATGCCTCTGTGGCACCGTTGAGCAGCAGTCCCGGCGTCCATTTGTAGTCGGGATAGGCCTTCTTGAGGTCTTTGACCGACTGCTCGATGGTGCTGCCACCCGAGGTGGCGAAGGGGACAATCATCTTGCCGGTGAAGTTGTAGGCCTCGATGAAGCTGTTGATGATGCGCGGTGCCGTGTACCACCAGATGGGGAAGCCGATGTAGATGACGTCGTAGTCCTCGATATGGGCCTTTTGGTCGGCCAGCTGCGGACGTGCGTTGATATCGTTCATCTCCACCGAGGAGCGCGACTGTCGGTTGTGCCAGTTGAGGTCGGCATCCGTGTAGGGGGTGGCCGGCGTGATGGTGTAGAGGTCGCCATTGGTGACAGCCGCCAGTTTCTGTGCCGCTTCGGCGGTGATGCCCGAGGCGGAGAAATAGGCTACCAGTACCCGCTTTCCTTTCGGATAGTTGGAGGTTTTACCGCTCTGTGCAGAGGCACTGAACAACATGGACATGGTGACGAGGGTTAAAAGCAGTTTTTTCATATTTATTTGGTTATTGTGGTGTACGTTTATTCGCCCTTGGCGCGGGTCTCAAACTCTTTGGCGGTGACTTTCTCCACCTCGGGCTTGAGCTGCTTCTTGAGCATGGCGAAGGTCTTGCTGACGTAGAGCTGGTCGACCAGCTGGCGACTGTTGTTCTCGTCGCGGGCGATGCTCTCGGCGGCCTCCGTCAGGCGTTTGTCGTAGGCGGCATCGTCCTCGCCATCCTGGCGGGAGTCGTTGCGGCCAAGCAACTCCTTGATGCGGGCCACCACCTCGGCGTGGGTGGGGTTGATGGGCTCAATCTTGTTGAGGGCACCGTCGATGAGCTCCCACTTGATGCCGGGCAGATATTTCTCAGCCCATTCGGCATCGAGCTGCTCGGCGGTGAGTTTCTCGTCTTTGCTGCGCGAGAGGATCCAACGTTTGAGGAAAGCCTCGGGCACCTCGGCGTTGAACTGGTCAAGCAGGGCCTTGCGCACCTGGTTGACGTAGAGGATTTCGCTCTGCTCGTTGTTGGCACGCTCAATCTGCTTGCCGATGGCTTTGCGGAAGGCGGCTTCGTCTTTGATGGCCTCGCCAGGGAACACGCGCTCGAAGAGCTCGGCGTCGATGGCGTGGGGGGTGATGCGCGAACAGCCGCTGATGGTCAGGCGCACATCGCTCTTGAATTTCTTGGCGGCAGCGGTCTCGATGCGCAGCGTGCGCTCGATTTCGGCTGCACTGAAGGCTTTGCCCATATTGAAGACCACAGCCTCTTCGGCTTTCTTGCCGATGATGCTGTTGCGAATCTCTTCGTCTTTGACGTTGGCCAGCTCGAAGCTGACGAAGGACTGCACGCCACCCTCTTTCTCGTTGCCGGCCTTGTCCAGCTCCACAACCTTGCCGTAGACATAGTCGCCCTCACCGATGGTCTCAGGGGTCTCGAACTTGCCATACTGACGGGTGATGTAGTCAATCTGCTTGTCGATGTCTTTGGCACCCACCTTGACCTGCGTCAACTTGACGTCGATCTTGCTCCAGTCGATGTTGACCTCGGGAGCCAGCGCGGCGTCGAAGTAGAAGGTGAAAGAGGTCTCCTTGGCAAAGTCGGGAGTGGCGGTCATCTCGTCGTTGGACAGCGGACTGCCGAGGATCTCCAATTTCTCGTCGTCGAGGTATTTGTACAGGTTCTCACCCAACAGGTTCTGCACCTCGTCGGCCACGATGGCCGATTTGTACATACGCTGAATCAGACCCATGGGGGCCATGCCTTTGCGGAAGCCGGGAACGGTGGCTTTATGCTGGTATTCTTTCAGTTGTCGGTCAACGCGCTCTTTGTAGTCGTTCTCACCAATCTCCAGTTTGATGCGGAGTTCAAGATTGCTCAGTTTCTCACTTGTGATGTTCATTGTAATTGTATATGTTAATTATTTGTTATTGATTGTTTTATCTGTAGTTAAGCCATTAAACGTTAAACCTTAAACGTTAAACGGTTTACAAAAATGCAAAGATACGAAAAATTGTCGATACTATTTCATGCCCCGTTTTGTGCGGATGCGTTCGTAGGCTTCGTTGATGATGCGGAACTGTGTCTCAGCGTTTTTACGCACCTCTTCGCCGAGGTTGGCCACCTTGTCGGGATGGTATTTCATGGCCATGCGACGGTAGGCGCGTTTTACCTCTTCGTCGGTGGCGGTGGACTCGATGCCCAGCGTGCGATAGTCGGCGTCGAGGTTGTTGTACGACCTCCTGTCGGAGCGATAGGAAGAGGTGTGCCGCTGGGAGATGGAGCCTGCGTCGGCGGCAGTGATGCCTAGTCCGTAGCGGATGGTGTTGAGCACGACGACTTCACCTTGCGACACGTCGCCATCAGCAGCGGACAGCGAATAGAGGAAGTCAAACATCTGGTAGCGGGTGGCGTAGCTCGTGTTGACTTTAATCTGCTGACACACAGCGTTGACGTCAATGTTCTCGCGTTGGTTGAGGTCGCGCAACATGGTGAGCAGCTCTTTGGCTTGCTCCTCGGTGTAATTGCGTGACAGAAAGAGTTTGATATACTCCAGTTCGGAACGGCGAACCACGCCGTCGCCTTTCATGACGGCGGCAATGAGTACAAGCAGGGCCACATTCAGGTCGTCCACACTACCGGTGTTGCGATAGGGACCATGATGTGGGGTGCTGTCGAAACCTCCGCCTATCTGGTTGTAGGCGTTGCGTTGGTCGAGGCGTTTGCCAAGGGTGAAACCCAGCAGCGCACCGATAGGACCAGCGGCACCCCATCCCAGAAGAGCAAATAGCCAGCGTCTGTAGCTCATTGTTTTTCTTTTTTAGTTTTTTTTCTAGATTTTCTAGATTTTCTAGATTATCTAGATTTTCTAGAACTTCTATATTCTCTAGATTCTCTAGAACTTCTAGATTCTCTAGATTTCTTATTCCTTTTTATAAATCCTCTTCTTCCAGTTTGGATATAATCTTGTAGCCCGGTTGGTCGAGGGTGTCGCTGAGCACGGTGGTCACCTCGTAGCGTGTTGCGGGCAGTCCCAGCTCGCTGAGGTGGTGGCGCAGCAGCTCGTTGCGGTGGTCGGCACGCTGCAGCAGGGCCTCCTCCTCGCTGGCGTCGAGCTGTTGCTCGAAGGTGACATGGATGAGGCTGTCGCGCTGCATGACTTTGGCCAGCGACTCGATGTGATAGTATTGCTCGGAGGTGAAGTCGAACTGGTCGGGTGAGATGGCGAGGAATTCGAGGTCTTCGCTGTTGAGACCCATGGCATTTCCCAGGGCGCGCAACGGCGAGGTGGCCACTTTGACGAGCAGGTTGCCCAGGGTTTTCCACACCATCTTCATATAGCTGAACTCAGGACTGTTGATGTTGCCCGAGACGGGGACCTCCAGGTCTATCTTGTCGTCCTTGTCTTTGAGTATGAACAGGGCGGCCTTCAGCGGCAGCTTCATCTGCGGCTCGACGTCTTTGCGACGGTCGCCGACGCTGACCTTGTAGATGTCGAGTTGGTTCTTGCCGTTGAGCATGCTGTGGTTGATGCTGTTACGGCTGCGGAACGAGAGGGTGCCTTCGGTGAAGGGCTGTCCGAGGTAGGCAACGAGATAGGGGCTCAGCTGGGTGAGTTTGAGGTTGCTGATGATGAACAGCAGGTCCTGACGCTCTTTCCAGTCGCTGATGTTGCCTTTCCAACGGATCACAGCCCGTCCGCCCTCGGGCAGGTCGGCGGTGATGTTGGCGGCATTGTCGCCGTGGAGCCGCAGGTTGTCGGCCTCCATCTTGATGTGACGCACCGGGAACTCAAAGGCGTCGGGCAGTGTGTGGTCGGCGTAGGTGAAGGCGGCATCGGTGAGGAGGAAGTGGTCGACCGTGAAGTCGGCGGCCTTCTTGGCCTTGCGGTTGTTGTCGGTCGTGTTGGCCGTCTGTGTGCTGTCGGCTTTCTTGGCCGGTGCCGGAATCATCAGCTGACTGAAAGTGTTGCCATCGGTCCGCACATCGTAGTGCGAGGTGAGTCCGTCGATGGCGATGGTGCCGATATGGTAGCGATTTTTGCCAAGGTCGATGCTCTTGATGTCGATACCGATATGGTTGCAGGAGGCCAGCTCCTCACGTTTGTCGCCGAAATGCAGCGCATCCAGGCTGACGGAGCCTTTGAGCAGCAGCTCGGTGATGTGGCTCAGGTTGCCCTGCACGTCGACATGCAGGCCGAGATGGCCGTTCAGTGTGCCGACATGCATGATGTCGGTGAGGTAGGGCTTGACTTGCTCGATGTCGAAGTGTTGCAGGTCGATGGTGGAGTTGAAGTCGTTGCTTTTGGCATCGTAGTGCATGGTGGCCGAGAGCTTTCCCTCTTTGCCCAGCATCAGGTTGAGGCCGGCATGTGTGGCCTCTTCGCCTCCCATGGAGAAGTCGGGCACACGCAGATTGAAGTCGTTGAAATCCCAGCGACTGCCACGTCCCAGGTCGGCATAGTGGATTTGTCCGTGGTGCAGCACGACGTTGTGGAAGGTGAGTACCCAGGAGGATTCCATCTCCTCGTCGGGCTCCTCTTTGTCTTTGGCAAAGTGGGCGATAAGACTGCTGAAGTTGAAGACGGTGTCGCGCTGGGTGACACGCACGTTGAGGCCGGCCAGCGTGAGTCGGCGGATAAACAGCTCGCTGCCCAGCAGCTTGCGGATCTTCACGCTCACATCCAATGTGTCGAACGAGACGAAGGGCGTGGTGCCGTCATCCTCGTAGAGGGCCGCGTCGCGCAGGGCCACATGTCCGGTGAACAGGTTGAGGCGTACCGCGTCGATGTGGATGCGTCGTCCCGTCAACTCCTCACCATGGTTGTTGATATAGCTCTTGGCGATGGGCGGAGCCAGCAGGGTGGTTAGAATAAGGAGCAGCAGCAGGCTGCCGACAACAATGAGGAGTATGCGCAAACTTTTTTTCATGATTTCTCAGAAGAATTCAATTCCCAATTAGTTCGACAAGCTCACTATAAATCAATTCTCAATTTTCAATTCTCTTTCTACTGGTTGTCATACTGTTGAATCTCGTCGTGGAAGAACTCCAGCGTGACGCCGGCCTGACGCAGCAGCTCTTCGCTCTCGGCGCCGGAATGGTACTTGCGTTCGCACACCACCCGCTTGATGCCGCAGTTGATGATGAGCATGGCACAGGTGCGACAGGGCGTCATGCGACAGTAGAGCGTGGCGCCGTCGAGGGCGATGCCGCGACGTGCGGCCTGGCAGATGGCGTTCTGCTCGGCGTGGACGGTGCGCACACAGTGGTTGCTGATACTGCCGTCGGCGTCGATAAACTGACGGAAGAGGTGTCCCACCTCGTCGCAGTGGGGCAGTCCCGCCGGTGAGCCCACGTAACCGGTGACCAGCAGCTGGCGGTCTTTGACGATGACGCAGCCGCTGCGGCCTCTGTCGCAGGTGGCACGCTTGGAGGCGGCGTTGGCCAGCTCCATGAAGTATTCGTCCCAGCTGGGGCGACGGTAGGTGATTTTCTGCAGCACGCACTCCACCTGTTGCTGCAGGTCGGCGATGGTGCCGCCGTTGTCAAAGCGGAAATCGGCTTCGCGGATACAGACGCCGAGGTTCTGCTTGTTGGGGTCGGTGTTGTCCATCTCGCGCTGCTCGTTGGCGAGGAAGGTGTCGTAGTCGATATGGTCGGTCTCGCTGCCACGCAGCACCACACGCTCGTAGCGCACCTTGGGGTCGGCGTCGACGGCGAAGAGGTAGAAGTTGGGTTTGCCACGCAATGCCGCCACCTCGCCGGGGGTACGCACACTCTCGATGATGCAGTTGCAGCCCGATGTGGCGGCCTGCTCGTAGAGCTGCTCGACAATCCACGACGGCGTATGCTGCGCCCGCAGGTCGTTGCCGACGGCGGTCATGGTGTCGCGGTTCACCTCCAGTCCGCGCCGTTGGATCTCTTCCGTCAGAAAGGCGCGTACAGAGTAGTGGACAAATCCTTTGTTCTGGACCAGGTAGTCGACGATGGTGCCTTTGCCGGCGCCGAGGGTGCCTGTGATGCCGATGGTAATCATAAACGGTAGGTTTTTCTATGTAGTAGGACGAGAATGATGCATATCGCTCGTTCTACCAGACTGTCTGAACTCTTACTTCACCAAGTGCTTGTATTCCAACTTTGCCAGCTCTTCGTTGGCTTTGACGATTTTATTCTTGAGGCCGGCCTTGTATGCCACCAACTTCTGCATGATGGCGTCGTCGGTGAGGGCGAGCATCTGCATGGCCAGTATGGCGGCGTTCTGTGCGCCGTTGATGGCGACGGTGGCGACGGGGATTCCCGGAGGCATCTGCATGATGGCGAAGGTGGCGTCGAGGCCCTCCAGCACGGAGCCCTTGATGGGGACACCGATGACGGGCAGCGGGGTCTCGGCGGCGATGACGCCCGGCAGTGCGGCGGCCATGCCGGCGCCAGCGATGATGACACGGATGCCGCGACCCTGCGCGTTGCGGGCGAAGTCGCTCACTTCGGCAGGCGTGCGGTGGGCAGAGAGGGCGTTGACCTCGAAAGGTATCGCCATCTCTTCAAAAAACTGACAGGCTTTCTCCATGACGGGCAGGTCGGAGGTGGAGCCCATGATAATACTGACAAGAGGAGACATGGTTGGGAGGGTTAAAGGGTTTTAGGGTTGGAAGGGTTGGCTTGGTCTTATTGGTCTAATTAGTCCAATTAGTCTTATTCGTTTAAATCAAACTGATTAGCACATAAATCCAGTGGGCGGCGATGCCGGCGCAGAGTCCGCCGATGGTGTGGGCGGTGATGGCTTTGCCGATGAGTTTGCGCTGTCCCAGACTGTCGAGCATGGCGGTGTGGGTGCTGAGGTAACCGCTCCAGCACATGCCCATGGCAGTGAATACGGCGATGGCGTTGCTGTTGATGATACCTTCGGTGATGAAGCGCGGCACCAGACCCAGGGCAGCGCCCACCGCGCCGAGGGCGGTGATGGGGAAGGATACGAGGGCACCGCTCTCGAAGCCGAAGAGCCAGTGGAAGACAAAGTTGACCTTGTCGGCCAACCAGGTGATGATGGGCACGCCTTCGTAGGCGGCGCCGGTGTAGACACCCGTCGTGGTGTCGGGACCGAAGGTGAGCATCATGACGATGGTGGAGATGCAGAGCACGCCGGGGATGATGGCCAGACCGATGCCCACGCCGTCCTTGCCGCCGTCGAGGAGGCTGTTGAGGAAACGTTGGAATACCGAGCCCTCGCTCTTGTAGCTGATGGCCTGCTCGTCGCCGCTGGTGTTGTCGTCATAGACGGGGGCATCCATCTCGGGATAGGCTTTCAGTGTGAAGCGTTGCATGAGACGGGTGGTGATGATGCTGCCGATGAAGGCACCGACAAGTCCCACCAAGGCACCCTGTCCATAGCCTTTTCCGGTCATGAAGGCCAGCACCACGAGACCCATGCCGAAGGAGGTGCCGAAGTTGGTGAGCGACACCAGCTGGTATTTCTTGAAGTAGCGCGCAAAGTTTTTGTCGTGCGCCAGCGAGATGATGGCGGGGTTGTCGCTGAGGAAGGTCATGACGGCGCCCAGGGCGGCCACGCCGGGCAGGTTGTAGAGGGGCTTCATGAGCGGCCGCAGGATGTTTTCGAGCAGTCGTACCACGCCGAACTCGACCAGCAGCTTGCCGATGGCACCCATCAGCACACAGACGGCCATCAGGTAGAAGACCGTCTCCATCAACAGCTGGTAGGCTGTCTGCATGAAGGTGTTGAGCATGTGCGGCAACGTCATCCGATAGGCCAGCATCCAGAAGAAGCCGATGAAGAGCAGCAGGAAGATGATGGCTTCGATGCTTCGCTTGGTGGTGAACTTCAGCGGCGATTTGAGACGCAGGGTGCGCTCAAGTCGTATGAAAATGGATTCGATAGAGCGGGCGTAGCCCGTGGTCTTTCTGCGGAAAGAACTCAGACGTCGGTTGATGGGACTCATGGGTTATTGCGGGTGTTGGTGGTAAAGGTTGCTTTATTGGTTCTGTTTCATGCGCTGGGTGACGATGGCGTGGATGTCCATATCCCAGGTGATGCCACCGTTGACGAACAGGGAGTTGTCGCTGGGTCTGTCCAAAGCGGTGTGATGTCGCGAGGCGACATAGCCGTGGATGCGGAGGTCGCGACAGAACGTCGGACGCAACTCGAAGCCCAGTCCATAGGTGGTGAAGCTCTCGCCTTCGGGCACCAGGCAGTCGAAACGACCTTTGAAACCCATGCCGTCGACCGACTTGTCGGAACGGTTCTGCTCGTAGCCTCCTTTGGCAAAGAGGTTGAACGAGGGGGTGAGCTGGAAGTTGAAGCAGCTGACGATGGCGAAGTTGTTGCCCCAGTCGCTGTAGCCGTGGGCGCGGTGGATCAGGTCGAGGTAGATGTCCCAGCGGTCGTACACCAGCTTGTTGCCGATGGCGATATAGTTCATGTAGCCGTGGTCGGGACGCTCGAAGAGGTTGGAGGAGTAGAGCATGTGGAGGTGTCCCACGGTGCCACTATAGAAGAGGCTGTAGGCAAGGAGTCCGCGCTGCCATTCTTTGCCCAGCTCTTTGTCGCCGAAGGCGTTGTAGTGCACATAAGGCGAGTTGGCCACCTGCAGCATGAGCGTGTGACTGCCGTCGGCGCTGCGGTAGGCGGCGGCACCACCCAGCTGGAAGCAGTAGAAATTGTCCCAGTAGACGGTGGAAAAAAGCACGTCGATGGGCGGCGCGTCGTACTCAAAGCCACCAACGGCGATGGCATCCTTACCCAAACGGAACATCCAGTGTTGGGTGGGTTGGTAGTTGACGTAGAGGAAGTCGGTGTTGTCGAAGAGACTGACCGTTCCTTCCTTGGCAATGATGCGCTGACGGAAATAGTAGCTCACTTCAGGAGTGAGGTTGCCACCCACATGGAGGTTGAAGTAGCGGCCGTTGAATCCACGCGGGTGACTGTTGATGCTGCCGGTGAGCTCTCGGTCGACGGAGTGGTATTCAAGGTCGGCCCGTGCTTCCAGTTTGAAGCGGTTAAAAATGGGGTCGGTGATGACCTGTGCCTGTAGGCTGGCGGCGCCCAACACAATAAGGGCGCAAAGGGTGATTAGTCTGTTGGTTTTCAAGGTTGTATTATTATATATGTTATAAAGATGGTCTGCAAAGTTACAAAAACTTTGCAGACCATCCAACTAATATGATTGCACTAACACAATTATGCAATCAAGCAATCAAGCAATTACTTGAAAGCGTTCTCGCTGAGGCCGGGGCCGCCGATCTTGAGCTGCTCCATGTAGCCGGGCACCTCGCGGCCGAGGTACTTGTCGACATAGAGCTTGGAGAGGTACTGGCCGAGCATGAAGCCGTGGCCACGGAGTCCGGTGAGGAGTCCCACATCGGGGTCGACCACGTAGCGCGGCTCGGTGTAGCGGCCTGCCCAGACGGCGAGGAAGCCCACCTCGCGGAGGTTGGGAATCCATTCGGCGAAGACCTCGGAGACAATCTCGAGGAACTCCTTGCTGTTGTACTTGATGTTCTGGCGTGCCTCGTAGGCGTCGGTGTCGGGGCTGGCGCATCCGATGATTTGGCCGGTGTGGCCGAACTGCTGTCCGTAGACGGCGCTGAAGCCTTTGTAGTGGCGACGGTCAATTATCATATCCAGCGGTCCCTGCTTGCCATCGGCGGTTCTCCGCCCCATCATGGGCAGACGGCGGGTGATGAAGGCCTGGTGCTTGACGGGGTAGAGGCCGATGTTGAGGTCGAGCTGGTCGATGAACTTCTCAGCACCCCAGCCCATGGCGTTGACGAAGTGGTCGCAGGTGTACTCGATATAGGTGCCTTCGTGGTCACGCACCAGGGCGATGTACTTGTCGCCGTCGCGCCAGACATGCAGCAGCTCGCAGTCTTCGTAGTAGCGGCCGCCGTTCTGCACGCCGATGCCACGGATGTAGTCGATGACGCGTCCCGGTGTAGCCTGCCAGCAGTCGCGCGTGATAAGGGCGTGGCTGTAGGTGTCCTTCGTGTCGTCCCAGAGGGGCGAGATCTCTTTCTTGAAGTCCTTGCGGTCGACCATGTAGGCGTCGCTCCAGGCACGCGAGGCGTCGAGCGAGCGGTAGGTGGCGTCGTCGTGGACGAGGTTGACATAGGTCGTGGGCTGGAAGTTGATGTTGTGTACAGCCTGGATGCTCTTGAAAATCTCGCGGTTGTGGGCGGCGATGTCGGCGATGTCGGGGTTGGAGAAGGCCGGACGGCCACCGCCGATGTTGCGCCACGAGGCACCACGGCTGTAGTTGATCATCACGGGGTTGCAGCCCGCCTCGGAGAAGTAGCGCAGCAGACCGCTGCCGGCGATACCGCCGCCGGCGATGAGCACGCGGACATGCTCACGGCGCACATGGTCGGACTTGGTGTAGACGAAGACCTCTTTGGTGTGTGCGTTGTAGAGGTCGCCGAGGGTCACCTGGTTGGAGAGCGGGGCACGCGGCGTGGCGTCGCCCGTCAGCTCGATACCGTGGGCGCGGAGCGCCTGGCGGGCACGCAGGATGCAGCGTTTGCCGCGGCAGGGACCCATGCCCATACGGGTGATGTGCTTCAGTTCGTCGACGGAGATGACCTTGCGGTCGCCCACGGCGGCCAGCACCTCGTCGAGACTGATGTCCTCGCAGTGGCAGACGTAGGTTTTTCCAGAAATCTGAGTACTCGGAGTATTCTGAGTACTCAGAGTATTCAGAGCACTCGGATATTTCTCTTTAACGATAAACCCCTTAACCTCAGTAATCACTTCAACAGTCAACAATTCAACCTGCACCCTTGCCACATTGGTTTTATTGGCTTTCTTGAGGATTTTCTCAATCGTGCCCTCGCCGACTTTCTGGCCGTTGTTGTCGACCAGGAAGACCTCGGCGCCTTCCGGTGCCTCGTACTCGATGGGCAGGAAGCATACGTTCTTCTGCATATCGTAGCCGAAGATGGCCAGACCCGGACAGCCCGAGACGCACTGCATGCAGCCGATGCACTTGTCGTAGTCGACAGTGGGGGTGCTGCTGGTGGTAGGCTTGGTGATGGCGCCCTGCGGACAGGAGAAGGTGCAGGGGTTGCAGGCGAAGCCGTAGAGGCAGTCGGTCTGCACGAAGGGTTTCATCTTCATGCGCTCGGGCGTGGGGAGGTTGGGACGCTCCAGCACACGCACGGGGTGCTGCTGCGAGTCGATATACTGGCGCGAGATGTCAAGGTATTCGTCGTAGTTGTAACGGATGCCCAGGTTCTGTGCCACCTCGTAGGCCACCTGTTTGCCGCGAAGCACGGCGCTGGTGCCCTCGCCGATGCGGATGGCGTCGCCGGCACCGTAGACGTTGTGGCCGAAGACCTCGCGGCCCTTGGTGAGGAGCTGGTTGTCGGGGATGAGACCGGTGCAGATGTTGATGATGTCGATGTCCTCAATCAGCTGCTCGGTGCCGGGGATGGCTTTGAAGTTCTCGCATTTGGCGATGACGGCGCCCTTGATGCCGCTGTAGTCGTCGTTGGGGATGGCGCGCACGAGGGTGTAGCCCGTCATGATGGGGATGCCCAGACGGCGCACGCGGTTGGCCTGCACGGGGAAGCCGCCCTCGCGGGGCATGGCCTCGATGATGGCCTTGATGGTGGCGCCGGCCTGCATGCCCTGGTAGGAGGTGAGGTAGCCGATGTTGCCGGCACCCACGGTGAGGACGCGCTTGCCGAGGAGGGTGTGCTCCTGGTGCATCATCTTCTGGACGACGGCGGCGGTGTAGACGCCGGGCACGTCGTCGTTTTCGAAGGTGGGCATGAAGGGCACTGCACCTGTGGCCACCACGAGGTGCTGGGCGTCGACGTAGGCCATCTCGCCGGTGGCGATGTTCTTGATGGCCACCCGCTGACCTTCGAGGAGGTCCCACACGGTGTGGTTCAGCAGGATGCCGCTCTGGTCGTCGCCCGCCAAGGTCTTGGCGATGTCGAAGCCGCGCATGCCGCCGAAACGTTTCTCGCGTTCGAAGAAGAAGAACTGGTGGGTCTGCATGTTGAACTGGCCACCGATGCGGTTCATGGCGTCGATGACGAGGTTGTCGATGCCGAAGGCGTTGAGTTGCTCACGGCAGGCGAGGCCGGCAGGACCCGCGCCGATGATGGCCACGGTGGTTTTGTAGATTTTGACCTCGCGAGGGTTCTGCTCGACTACGCCGGGCAGCTCGGCCTCCTCGTGGGCTATCTGGCAGACTTCGTGGACGCCGTCGACGGGCGTGATACAGATGCGGCGCACCTTGCCGTCGACGAGCATCTCGCAGGCACCGCACTTGCCGATGCCGCAGTTGAGGCTGCGGTTGCGGCCCTTGAGACTATGACTGTGCACGGGGAAACCCGCCTGGTGAAGAGCGGCGGCAATGGTGTAGCCCTTGCGGCCTTGCACGGGTTGTTCGTTGTATAAAAAAGTGACGGATTCACTCTCGGGAATGTCGAGAATAGGATGTTTTTGGATTTGGTACATGGTTTGATGAGTTTGAGATTTTGCTATGCAAAGGAATGAAAAAATGTTTTTTTTTGCAAATTTTCTACCCATTTTTTTGTTGGTTGTCTGATTGTGGCTATCTTTGCAAAACTGATTAGTTGATTTATAAGTTATATGACTATGAAAAAGTATTTTCTGATGTTGGCTGTCGCCATGACGATGGCCGGAGCCCCGTTGTATGCACAGATGTTGGGCTTCTCTCATTCGGTGTCGGTGATGGGTGTCATCCCGACGGGTCAGTTCTCCAAGTCGGTACGGATTGAGAATGCCGCCTTGCCTATTTTCGAACGCAGTCAGATTGGTAGCGATGCCGCTTTCGGCATTGGTTTCAGCTACCGTATCGGCAAGTCGTTCGACGTGCTGGTGGGCGACCTGCAGCCGTTTGCCGAGGTGGGCTTCATGTGGAACCGCATCGGTAGCGACAACCGTGACCGTTTCGACGATCAGCGCAGCAAGGCACCGCGTTACCGTAACCTGCCGTTGATGATTGGTGTGCAGTATCGTCACGACCTGTTGCCGCTCATCAAGCCCTACATTGAATTGGGATTCGGTGTCGACTGGTTCCTCCCTGTCCGTGAGGGTTGGTCGAGCGACGACACCAAGCCGTACTATGTCTTCAAATCGAGTTCCGCCACGGCTTGGCAGCTGGGCATCGGTACCTACATCGGTGGCATGGTCAGCGTGGGTCTGTCCTACTACGGTCTGGGCAAGCATGCTTTCGATTTCAACGAGAGCAGCACCGAGAACCCGGTCCAGGCTGGCTTCGGTAAGATCGAGAACGACAAGAGTACCGAGTACCGCCGCATCAATGCGTTGATGCTGAAAGTGGCCTTCCACTTCTAATCACCGCAACTGACATAAAAAAGAGTGACCGATATCGGCCACTCTTTTTTTATCCAAACGCTCAAACCCTTAAACCCTCTATCCAATCTTCTCAAATCCCAGATAGGGACGCAGGCACTCGGGCATGATGATGCCGTCGGGTGTCTGGTTGTTTTCGAGCAGGGCTGCCACGATGCGGGGCAGGGCCAGGGCGCTGCCGTTGAGGGTGTGCGCCAGCTTCATCTTGCCGTCGGCATCTTTGAAGCGCAGCTTCATGCGGTTGGCCTGGAAGGTCTCGAAGTTGGAGACGGAGCTCACCTCGAGCCAGCGCTGCTGTGCGGCGCTCCACACCTCGAAGTCGAAGGTCATGGCGGAGGTGAAACTGATGTCGCCACCGCAGAGCTTCAGGATATGGTAGGGGAGACCCAGCTTCTCGAGCAGTCCACCCACATGTTTCTTCATGGTTTCCAGCTGCTCATAACTGCGGTCGGGATGCTCGATGACGACAATCTCTACCTTCGAGAATTCGTGCAGACGGTTCAGTCCGCGCACATCCTTGCCGTAGCTGCCGGCTTCGCGACGGAAGCACTCGCTGTAGCCCACGTGACGGATGGGGAACTGGTCGGCGTTGACGATGACGTTGCGGTAGAGGTTGGTGATAGGCACCTCGGCGGTGGGTATCATATAGAATCCGTCCAGCGGTATGGCGTACATCTGACCCTCTTTGTCGGGCAGCTGACCCGTACCCAGTCCGCTGGCCTCGTTGACCATCAGGGGTGGCTGTATCTCTACGAAGCCCGCCTTGGCGGCCTCGTCGAGGAAGAAATTGATGAGGGCGCGCTGCAGTCGGGCACCTTTGCCTTTGTAGACGGGGAAACCGGCACCGGTAATCTTGTTGCCCAGCTCGAAATCGATGATGTCGTATTTGGCGCAGAGCTCCCAGTGGGGCAGTGCGTCGGCGGGCAGGTTGGGTTTGTCGCCATGTTCGGCAACGACGACGTTGTCGGCCTCGCTTTTACCACGCGGCACGGTGGGGTGCGGTGCGTTGGGCAGGCTGATGAGCTTGGCGTTGAGGTCGGCCTCGACGGCGGACTGGCGCTCGGTGAGTTCTTTCTCTTCGTTCTTCAGTTCAGCGGTGCGCGCCTTCTTGGCGGCAGCCTCTTCCTGTCGACCCGTCTTGAACAGCATGCCAATCTCTTTGGCCAGGCTGTTCTGCTCGGCCTTGACGGCGTCGCTGCGCTGCTGCAGACTGCGCCGTTCGGCGTCGAGTTTCAGAATTTCGTCGATACGTTGTGCCGCATCGGTTACATTCTTGATTTCCAGACGAGAGACGATTTCTTCGGTATGATCTTTAATATATTGTAACTGTAACATATTATAGGTGTTTTCAAAAACAGATGCAAAGATAAGAAAAGTTGCTTAGTTCTATGCGTCGGCGAAGATTTTTCCGTCTTCGAGGGTGACCTGTAGCTGGGTGTACTCGCTGTGGAAGTGATGCTCCAAACGGTCGAGGTAGCGTGCGCTCTCCCATTTGCACATCGGCAGGTCGTGCAGCAGGTAGTTACCGCAGGTCTCTGGCGTGGTGGCTGGCACTTCGGACTGGGTGAGTATCCATCGGAGACATTCGATGGTCAGGCGGCGCATCTCCTCCACGCTGTAGTCGCCGGTCATGATGACATACATGCCCGTAAGACAGCCCATGGGGCCGACATACACCACATCCTCCTTCGCTTCGGAGTTGCGGAACCAGGTGGCCATCAGGTGTTCCAGGCTGTGCATGGCGGCGGGTGCCACGGCAGGCTCCTGGTTGGGCTCGGTGATACGCAGGTCAAAAGTGGTGAAGCCTTTATCCACGCGGGAGACATAGATGCCCGGCTTCAAATGGGTATGGTCGATGGTGAAACTCTGTATTACTTCCATGGCTGTTTTTTTGTTACCAAATTGCAAAGATACACAAATGTTGCCGCTTGACGTATGCTTTCCGTCTACTGGGTTTTGTGGGCATTAGCTTATCAGGTATAAAGAGGCTGGATTTCAACCGTCCCAGGCAGTCGAGGTGCGGCCTGGGGAGTGAATCTGTCCTTATGTATGTGATTTGGGACGACACAACATCAGTATGGTATGGTTAGTAAAAAAATATAGGCAATTGAATAAAAATGTATATTTTTGTGTCGGTAGAAAATGACGCGGTAAACCCTAACCTATATATTATATGAAAGAGTTGAAGTGCCCCAAGTGCGGCAGTGTTTTTCAAGTGGACGAGGCGGACTATGCTTCTATTGTCAGTCAGGTGAAGAATGCGGAGTTCGACGCAGAGCTCCGTCGCAGGCTTGAAGAGATGCACGTCCGTCAGCAGGCGGAGCGGGAGTTGGACAAGTCCAAAGTGGAACAGACGTTCCAGAACCAGCTGAACCAGCAGCGCGTCGAGCTGTCGAACAAACAGACGGAGATTGAGCGTCTGAACGGTCAGCTGCGCAATATTGCCACCCAGAAACAGAACGAGATGCAGTCGGCACTGGCGGCCAAGGACCAGGAGATTATTCAGCTGAGGTCGACCATCGCACAGAACAACAGTGCGTTGCAGGTGGCCGTGTTGCAGGAACACAACCGCGCGCAGCAGGCGTTGCAAAGCAAGAACGAGGAGATAGCCAAGCTCCAGAATACCTTGCATGAAAAATCCATTCAGGCCAAAGAGCACGAGGATTCGCTCAACAAGAGCTTCGAGGAACAGAAGCGGATGCTGCAGGAGCAGGTGGACTACTACAAGGATTTGAAGACGCGCATGTCGACCAAGATGGTGGGCGAGACGCTGGAACAGCACTGTTATAATCAGTTTGAGCAGTACATCCGTCCCTTTATGCCGAATGCCTATTTCGACAAAGACAATGACGCTGTTGACGGCACCAAGGGCGATTTTATCTTCCGCGATTCGGAGGATGGCACAGAGTACATCTCCATCATGTTCGAGATGAAGAACGAGATGGACACCACCGCCACCAAACACCGCAACGATGACTTCCTGAAAAAGCTCGACGAGGATCGACACAAGAAAGGCTGTGAGTTCGCCGTGCTGGTCAGTCTGCTGGAGGCTGACAACGAGTTGTATAACAACGGTATTGTCAACAAGTCACACCTCTACCCCAAGATGTATGTGATTCGTCCGCAGTTCTTTGTCCCCTTCATCAACCTGTTGGTGCAGGCCTCCAGAAAAAGTCTGGAGTATAAGAAACAGCTGATTCTGGCACAGAACAGAGAGGTCGATGTGACCAATTTTGAAAACAAGATTGAAGATTTCAAGACCAAGTTCGGTCGACATTACGAGCTGGCCTCGAAAAAGTTTGAGGATGCTATCCGGCAAATCGACGACACCATCACCAAGCTGCAGAAGTTGAAAGAGAACCTCGTGGGGTCGGAGAACAACCTGCGGCTGGCGCAGAAAGACACCGAGGACCTCTCGATACGGAGACTCACCTACCGGAATCCCACCATGAAGGCCAAGTTTGACGAGGCGCGCAAAGCCAACGGGTCTGACGGCCTCCTGGGCGACGAATAGTTTAATCCGCAATCCATAGATGATGATTGAGTTGTTGCAGCAGTGGGGTGTGCTGGGTCTCTTTCTCGGCTCCTTTCTGGCTGCCACAGTGGTGCCGTTCTCTTCCGACGTGCTGCTTGTGGGTGCGTTGGCTGCCGGCTGCGACCCGGTGTCGTGTATCGTCTCGGCGACCGTAGGCAACTGGCTGGGCGGCATGTCGTCCTATCTGCTGGGCTGGCTGGGACGCTGGGAGTGGCTTGAACGCTGGCTGCATGTGAAGCCAGAGACGCTCGAGCGGCAGCGGGAACGGGTGTCGCGCTGGGGCGTCTGGCTGGCCCTGCTCACCTGGGTGCCGGTGGTGGGTGACATCTTCGCCATCGCGCTGGGCTTCTATCGTGTGGCACCGCTGCGTTGCGCCCTCTTCATCCTGATAGGCAAAGCCGCCCGCTATATCGCTTGGGCCGGAATCTATTGGGGTATCGTGGGTTGAAAATGAAAAACAAGAGCCGAAAACCAAATGCCGAAAATTTAGCCTCTACACAATAAGGAATAGCTTTTCTCGTTTATCAAAGCATAACGAATAGGATAAATAAGCCTAATTGGACCAATCTTGGTCCAATTGCTATAAAAAAATAACGCAATCACACATTAACACATTCTCCCATGAACCCTTTCTGGATTCTCTTTATCGCGCTGATGCTGCTGAGCTTTATTGCCAGCAAGAGCGTGGAGTCTAAATTCAAACGTTACTCGAAGATTCCCACCAACGGTGGCATGACCGGCCGCGAGGTGGCAGAGCGGATGCTCTACGACAATGATATCCACAATGTCACTGTGCAGGAGGTCAATGGTACGCTCACCGACCACTACAATCCCACCAACCGCACGCTGAACCTCAGCCATGATGTCTATCACGGCACCAGTGTCGCCGCTGCCGCCGTGGCGGCACACGAATGCGGCCACGCCGTGCAGCACGCCACGGCCTACAGCTGGCTGTCGCTGCGCTCCTCGCTGGTTCCAGTGGTCAGTTTCTCCAGCAAGTGGGTGTCGTGGATTCTGTTAGCCGGTGTGCTGATGGTCAACAAGTTCCCGAGCCTGTTGCTGCTGGGTATCTGCCTCTTCGCCCTTACCACGCTCTTCTCGCTGGTGACCCTGCCGGTGGAGATCAATGCCTCGAAGCGGGCGCTGGTGTGGCTCAACACACACAGCATCACCTCGGTCGATACCCATCCATACGCCGAGAGCGCCCTGCGCTCCGCCGCCTACACCTATGTGGTGGCTGCGTTGACCTCGCTGGCGACATTATTCTATTATGTGATGATTTATCTCGACCGCAGGTAGATGGCTAAAGGCGAGAAGAAAGAGAAGCAGGATGCGGAGTCTCCGCTGATGCGTCAGCACGCCGAGATGAAACGGCGTTTCCCCGACGCGATGCTGCTGTTTCGTGTGGGTGACTTCTACGAGACTTTCGGTACCGATGCCAAGAAGGCGTCGGAGATTTTGGGTATCACGCTGACCCGCAAGTCTGCCGGCTCGGGCAACTATACTGAGTTGGCGGGCATACCCCACCATGCGCTGGAACAGTATCTGCCCCGTTTGGTGCGCGCCGGACTGCGGGTGGCCATCTGTGACCAGCTGGAGGATCCCAAAATGGCCAAAGGATTGGTGAAGCGCGGCATCACTGAGTTGGTGACGCCGGGTGTCTCCTACAACGACATGGTGCTTGATGTCAAGGAGAACAATTTTCTTTGTGGACTGCATCTCTGCGACAAGGTGCACGGCATCAGTTTTTTGGATGTCTCTACCGGCGAGTTCTTTGTGGCCCAGGGCGACAAGGAGTATATCGACAAGCTGTTGCATGCCTTCCATCCCAACGAGGTAATCCTGCAGCGCAACAAGCTGCAACTGTTTCAGTCTCTTTTCTCTGAGAAATACTATACCAATACGTTCGACGACTGGGTCTTTACGCCCGATTTCGCCTATGACACGCTGACGCGCCAGTTCGGCACCAGCTCGCTCAAGGGTTTCGGCGTGGAGATGCTGGACAAGGGTGTGGTGGCCGCTGCGGTGGCACTGTATTACCTACAGGAGACCCAGCACGACCGCACGGGCAATATCTGTTCGTTGCAGCGTATCGAGGAGGACCGCTATGTGTGGATTGACCGCTTCACGATGCGCAACCTCGAGTTGATCCATTCCCCCAACGAGAATGCCAAGACCCTGTTCGACGTCGTCGACCAGACCTGCACACCGATGGGTGCCCGCATGTTGCGGCGCTGGATTACGATGCCGCTAAAGGAGCGTGCCGCCATTGAGGAACGCCTCAAGGTCGTCGACCTGCTGGTGCGCGAACCCGACCTGTCGGACCACATGCGGCAGCATATCCGCATGGTGGGCGACCTGGAACGACTGGCGTCGAAAGTGGCCATCGGCCGTGTGTCGCCGCGCGAGATGCAGCAAGTGCGCCGCGCCCTGGAGTCGGTGGCAGCGTTGCGAGAGCTGACCTTGCCGGTGGCGGAACTGACACCTTTTGCCGAGCAGCTCAACGGCTGCGAGCGCATCTGCCAGCGTATCGCCGCCGAGGTGGTGGCCGACCCGCCGACCCGTGTGGACAAGGGTGGGGTGGTGCCGTCGGGTGTCAATACCGAACTCGACGAGCTGCGCTCTATCTCGGGGTCGGGACGTGAGTACCTCGCTTCGCTGCAGGCGAAAGAGAGCGAGCGGACGGGCATCCCCTCGCTGAAGATTGGCTTCAATAATGTCTTCGGATACTATCTCGAAGTTACCCATACCCATAAAGACAAGGTGCCGCAGGAATGGACGCGCCGTCAGACGCTGACCAACGCGGAACGCTACATCACCCCCGAGCTGAAAGCCTATGAGGAGAAGATTTTGGGGGCCGACGAGCGCATCCTGGCGTTGGAGACACAGATATACAACGCTCTGGTGTCGGCACTGTCGGAGTATGTGGCGTCGATACTGACCAACGCCCACCAGCTGGCACAGCTCGACTGTCTGCTGTCTTTTGCGGCGGTGTCGCTGTCGAACCACTACTGCCGTCCCCACCTGGTCGACGAATCGGTCATCCGCATCCGCGACGGCCGGCATCCCGTCATCGAGACACAGCTCCCGTTGGGGATGCAATATGTGAGCAACGATGTGTTGCTCGACCACGACAAGCAACAGATTATCATTATCACGGGTCCCAATATGTCGGGTAAGTCTGCGCTGTTGCGCCAGACGGCGCTCATCGTGCTGATGGCGCAGATGGGCTGCTATTGCCCCGCTGCTGAGGTGTCGATGGGTGTTGTCGACAAGATTTTCACCCGTGTCGGTGCGTCGGACAATATCTCGTCGGGCGAGTCGACCTTCATGGTCGAGATGAACGAGACGGCCAGCATTCTCAACAATATCTCCGACCGCAGCCTGGTGCTGCTCGACGAGATTGGTCGCGGCACCTCCACCTACGACGGTATCTCCATTGCCTGGGCCATCGCCGAGTTCTTGCACAACAACCGCAAGGCGCATCCCATGGTGCTCTTTGCCACCCACTACCATGAACTCATCGAGATGGCCGACCTCTACGAGCGCATCCAGAACTACCATATCTCCGTCAAGGAGGTGGACAACAAGGTCATCTTCCTGCGCAAGCTGACGCCTGGCGGCAGCGAGCACAGCTTCGGCATCCATGTCGCCCGCATGGCGGGCATGCCGCCGCAGGTGCTCAAGCGTGCCACCGAGCTGTTGCAGCAGATGGAGGAGAAGAGTCAGCAGGTGTCGGAGCCCAAACGCAAAGGCAAGCCGACCGTGGCGGCGCCACCGCCGGGCTACCAACTGAGCTTTATCCAGTTGGACGATCCCACGCTGGTTGACATCCGTAACCGCATCGTGGACATCGATATTGATACTTTGACGCCAATCGAAGCACTACTGAAACTCAATGAGATAAAAAAAATAGTGCAGAAAAAATAAGATTTTTTGCGGCGGTATGCAAAAAAGTTCGTACCTTTGCAGCCGCTTTAAGCGAGAAGGTCATTGAATTATTATTCAGCTTTCAGGCGGAAATAGCTCAGTTGGTAGAGCACGACCTTGCCAAGGTCGGGGTCGCGAGTTCGAGTCTCGTTTTCCGCTCAAAGTCTCCAACCAGGGAAATGGAACAATTGAGATGCGAAGGATTTCAATTTTCAATTTTTCAATTTTCAATTCGGAAAGCTCTGGTGGTGGAATGGTAGACACGAGGGACTTAAAATCCCTTGCCCGCAAGGGCGTGTGGGTTCAAGTCCCACCCGGAGTACTGAATAAAACATAGAGAGTTGTTTGAAATTGTATATAATATGTCTTGGTAGCTCAGCTGGTAGAGCAATTGACTCTTAATCAATGGGTCCAGGGTTCGAATCCCTGCCAGGACACCACACACTTCGGGGTGTAGCGCAGTTGGCTAGCGCGCCACGTTCGGGACGTGGAGGCCGGAAGTT
>JAFSYK010000070.1 GCA_017449975.1 Bacteroidales bacterium | reverse complement strand
TGATGTCGGCATAGAGGCGGGCATTCACATCGTACTGCCCCTTGGCATCCTGCACTTTGGTGCGGAAGGTGTTCCAGTCGGCTTCGCTGCGTATGGGGATGTAGTATTTCTCTATATCCTCATAGTTCTTCAGCGGCGAGGTGCCCGGATCGACATACATCTTGATGTCGTATTTCAGGCAGGGGCGTGAGAGGTCTATGACCTTCTGGCGGGCGGCCCGCTCGTCGGAGGTCAGCTCGAAGGTCTTGGTTTCGATTGTCTCGCCGGCGTTGTTCTTCATGGTGACGAGCATCATCAGTTTGGCGCGGTCGTCCCACACGGCGTGGTACTCGTCGGCATACTCCCATTTGACGCGCACAGTGAAGGCGCGCTTGTCAGCCCACTCGGCAGAGTAGGTCTTCAGGCGCAGCAGATGGAGGTCATTGACCACGGTCCGTGCGCTTGCGGCGCAGGGGTTGCCTTCCCATCCCCAGTTCTGCGTCACCATGCGGCGCACGCGGTAGGTAAGACTGTCGAGCGTGCCGCCGCCCGTGAGCTGCTCCGCTGTGAGGGCGCTGATGAGCGTGCTATCGACGTAGGAGAAGAATGTCGTGTCAAGCGCAAGCGGCACGGAGCCGATTGTCACGAAGTCGGCCTCCTTGCCCGTCAGCGAGCGCTGCACCTCGAAGAAGTCGCTGGGGGCGATGTCATCGGTGCTGCGGTGCTGTATCATCCATTCAAGCCGCACCTTCGCCTTGCGGTTGGCCTCCGCTCCGCTGAGCGGCGTGGCGGTGAGTCCGATGGGGGCGTGAATCATCTGTAGGTCCTGCGGGGTTGACGCCACGTTTTTGATTTCGTAGCCGCTATTGTCCTTGTAATCCACCACAATCTTGAAGTCGTTATGCGGCACAATGGCATCCAGGTAGAGGGTGCCGTTGTTCTCGTTGGTGCGCATGTCCTGCTTGACGAGGTTGGCGTTGGCATCGACGTACTCGTAGTGTATGGCTGTGATGTTGGTGGAGGACATGAACCACGGCAGCTCTATCCTGCCCACCTCGCTGTATGACACGGTGGCCATCGTCACCTGCGGAACCATCACGTCCTGCGCCTTGGGCAGAGTGATTTCTGTGCCAGTGGGAGAAACCGAATATCTGGTGTCCCATGCCAGTCCGTTGGTGTAGTCGCATTTCACGCTCCATGTTATCTTCAGCTTCTTGCCCAGTAGGTCGTAGGGCACACGCCACACGGCGGTGAAGTCGTAGGTTTCGCCGTCGTTGTTCTCGTAAACCTTACGGCGAACGGTTTCGTCGTCTTTGGTCAGCGTGAAGTGGTTGCCGGAGTTGCCCTGCGTGATGTCGAAGCTGCCTTCCATACCGGTATAGAATTTACACCACAGGTCGGTATCTTTGTTGTTATGGCCGCCCGACGATTCGTCTTCACGCCACCAGAAGAGGGTCTGCTGGCTGCCGTAGTTGCCGTCCTTGTCGGCCACTTGGACATAGATGTAGCCGTCGCACACCCAGTGGTCGTCCAAGTCCTCGTCATAGACGGGCGCCTTGATGGTGATGGTGTTTGAGCCGCTGAGCGTCACCGAGTAGCGGTAGGTGTCGTCAACATATCTGGCCGCCGCCCTCTGCGGCACCAGCCATGCGAGGAGCACCGCCAGCAGCATCGCCAGCCACGGCCGTCCCCGCCACATTCTCGTTTTTGTGTTCATATTGAAATGCTATTTTGGTTATAACTCACTTTGTTTGTTTCCATTTTGTCTTGTTGTCCCTCTCTCTCCGCTACACTGTGAAACAAACGCCATCCGCCGGAACTATTCTGCGGTAATCTCGACGAATAAAAACTCGCGGGAGATATTATTTGTTTGGCAGACTGAAGGTGAAAGATGTCTCCCCCGTGCTGCTATCAACGTGGAAATCGCCAAGGGTGATGATGTCCATTCCGATGATGGCATCATATTCTATGTCTGCTTCATAGACTTCATGATAAGTGATCACATCACCTGTTGGCAGATATACATGAAGCATATATGTGTTCGCGGCGCTCAAATTCCTCAATGGTCAGAATCTCACTTTTAGGCTTTTCGCGGTTACCGATACTCCAAGCTTTAAAGGCTGAACTGGCACGAACCACGCGGGGCCCTGCCGCATTCCTTCTTGGTGACATTATTTCCATGACTTTCGTTGTTTTAGTTCGACGCTGCAAATTTAGATAAATAACGCGACATATCTGCCAGTCCGATAAAGAATTTAAGTTTTCTTTAGAGAAAAGGTACAACAAATCTGGCAAATACTGTCTTTTTTTTACATGAAAATGGGATGGTGCCTCATTTTTGCCTCAAAATGTTACAGTTAAGACGCGCCCCAGACACAATCCTTTTGGCCCGAAGACCCGATTCTCCCGGCATACTCACCCACGTTTTTTCATTATTCCATCATGAACGAATGATTATTCCATCATGAACGAATAATCAATCCATCATGACCGAACAATCACTTTATGGCCACCAAATAATCAACACAGCCGCCTCCTCGGGGTCGTTTCCCCGATAATATGATTCAACTTTCGGAAGTACTCTTTTCACCACAGATTGCACAGATTAAACAGATTATTCCTCTTATATATCCTCGGACATGAGAATTTTGATTAGATATTACACAGATTGCCGGTAGCACGCGGCGCAGGTGCTGAATGCAATCCTACAGCGCGTCTTTCGAAAGCAGCGTAGCCTTTCGCCCAAAATCTGTGTAATACAGATAAAAATTGAAAGCCAGAAGACAGGAAATCCGTGTAATCTGCGTAATCTGTGGTTAAAAATAACATCCG
>JAFSYK010000069.1 GCA_017449975.1 Bacteroidales bacterium | reverse complement strand
TCTTCGAAAAGTGGGAACTTTTCGAGGCTCGGCTCACAAGTCCACAGGACTTGTTCACACCATTGTTCCATCGGAAAGGCAAAAAATCTGCTCGCCCATGTCCATAATAAAACTCATCAATCAAATTTAAACAGCTTCTTATTGATCATTTTCATAACAAATAGTTTTTTGGTTAAACGTTTATAGCTGTATTAGTTCAAAATCGATGAGTTATATCGATAATTTGACTACCCTTTATTGTTCCACCCAGCGGTTGAAGAATTCGAGGATGGCCGTCACCTTGTTGCTCGGATACTGCGTATAGCATGTAATCCCGCTGATAGTGTCGCCCGTATTGTAGCGCACAAAATAGGTGCAACGTGTTGCCTCCGCATCATCGGTAACGTAATCGTACACCTTAACCATGAGTCGCACACTATTGGCCATCTGATTAAACTTCTTCATATAGTCGTTGTCGACCTGGAGGCGTTTGTCCACACCGCGTTGCGCGTCGCGAATGACCACTGTGGCCATCTCATCGCCGCGTTGCAAGGAATATGCCAAATCACACCCTTGTTTGTTTGTGCAAGTAAACGCGAATTAGTCTATCTCCAACACCCCGGTCTGATAGTCGCGCCATTTCTTGAAATAGTCAGAAATGGCATGTCGAGCCTCCCGGTAGTTGTCGGGCCACGCCATATAGCCACCCGATCTAACGCTGCGTTTGGTGTCGTATTGATAATTCAAGCTCCAGTTGTCGCCATCGAAAATCTCCATCCGGGAACTGTAACTCTCTTTGTATTTATCCATCTTATAGGACTTTACGATAACCAGCAATTCGTCAAAAATAGACCTATCGTCGAGGTAGAATTCCTTTTCTTCCGGAAATCCCTCGTCGATAACCACCCGCACCCGGCCGTCTTCCATCATACTGACAGCATATTTTTCGCCACATTGCGACATGGAATTGTGATGGTCAAAACTGAAATAGACAAGACGCTCTTTGTTCCCGTTGTTCTCAGGCACCTGCGACGCACAGGAAGAAATGATTGTCCATAAACTGGCAAAAAGAAGGAATCTTTTCATATCCGAGCGGTGTTATCAGATTGAACTACGAATGTAAATAATTGGAGCGAATGATGGTACAAAATTAGTTAAAAAGTTTGATTTTACAAAAAAGACACGTTTGTAATAATTATCTTATCTTTGCAATTTATTATTAAAGTACAAAACAAAGACAAACCCTTTAAACAAGAAACTATGGCTAATTACTATACCGACCATCCGGAAATTGCATTCCACCTGGAACATCCGCAGATGAAACGACTGGTGGAACTGCGTGAAAAAAACTATGAGGACGCCGCCAAAGGCATCGACTACGCCCCCGTGGACTACGAGGACGCCCTCGAAAACTACCGCCGCATCCTTGACATCACCGGCGACGTGGCAGCCAACACCCTGGCCGTCAACTCCGAGAGCGTCGACCTCGAAGGTCCGCATCTGGAGAACAACCGCATGGTGTATGCCAGCAAGACTGTCGAAAACCTTGAGCAGACCCGCAAGGCTGGCCTCTACGGTGTCTCCATGCCGCGCCGCTACGGTGGACTGAACCTGCCCAATGTCGTCTTCTCGATGATGAGCGAGCTCGTCGCCGCCGCCGACGCCGGTTTCCAGAACATCTGGAGCCTGCAGAGCTGCATCGACACGCTCTATGAGTTCGGTAGCGAGGAACAGCGCCAGAAATACATCCCGCGCATCTGCGCCGGCGAAACCATGAGCATGGACCTCACCGAGCCTGACGCCGGCAGCGACCTGCAGCGCGTGATGTTGAAGGCCACCTTCGACGAGAAAGAGAACTGCTGGAGACTGAACGGCGTGAAGCGCTTCATCACCAACGGCGACTCGGACATCCACCTCGTGCTGGCACGCAGCGAAGAGGGCACCAAGGACGGCCGCGGCCTGTCGATGTTCATCTACGACAAGCGCAACGGAGGTGTCGACGTGCGTCACATCGAGCACAAACTGGGCATCCACGGCAGCCCCACCTGTGAGCTCACCTACAAGAACGCCAAAGCGGAGCTCTGCGGCGACCGCAAGCTCGGCCTCATCAAATACGTCATGGCTCTGATGAACGGCGCCCGCCTCGGCATCGCCGCCCAGAGCGTGGGTCTCAGCCAGGAAGCCTACAACGAAGGTCTGGCCTACGCCCGCGAGCGCGCCCAGTTCGGCGAGAAGATTATCAAATTCCCCGCCGTCTACGACATGCTGAGCCGTATGAAGGCCAAACTCGACGCCGGCCGCAGCCTGCTCTACCAGACAGCCCGCTATGTGGACCTCTACAAATGTCTCGAGGACATCCAGCGCGACCGCAAGCTGACACCCGAAGAGCGTGCCGAGATGAAGCAGTACAACCGCTTGGCCGACGCCTTCACCCCCATCGCCAAGGGCATGAACAGCGAATATGCCAACCAGAACGCCTACGACGCCATCAGCATCCACGGCGGATCGGGCTTCATCATGGAATACAAGAGCCAGCGTCTCTACCGCGACGCCCGCATCTTCAGCATCTACGAGGGTACCACCCAGCTGCAAGTCGTTGCCGCCATCCGTTATGTGACTAACGGCACCTACCTCAGCGTGATGCGTGACATGATGGCCACCACGCCCGACGGCGAACTGAAAAACCGTGTGGCTCCGCTCATCGACCTATACGAGAAGGCCGTGCAGTACGTCAACGACGCCAACAACCAAGAGGTGCACGACTTCCTGGCTCGCCGTCTCTACGACATGACCTGCGAGATCATCATGTCGCTGCTCATCATCGCCGACGCACACCGCGCCCCCGAACTCTTCGAGAAGAGCGCCAACGTCTATGTCCGCATGACCGAGGAGGACGTCTGCGCCAAGGCTTACTACGTGATGCACTTCAACGAGGCCGACCTCGCCAGCTTCAGAGCGGAGTGATGAAAAAGTAGTTAAGTAGTTAAGACAATACACTGCATCGCTCAGTTGTTGAGTGGTTACAGCAAATGTCAAAATAATCATCACTTATCATACAATAACCTCTAATAATTAGTTGTGAACACGAATCTAACGAATCTAACGAATTACTATTCGTGTTATTCGTGCAATTCGTGTTCAAATAAAACGAATAATTAGTGGTTACCATACGTTAAGATTATGAAGAAAATAATGTTATGGGTGGCGGCCCTGCTGATTGTCGCCTCCTCCATCGGACAGAACGACAAAACCTTGAAACGCAAGGTTGCCATCGGACGTTTCACCAACGAGACACAATACGGCAAAGGCATCTTCTACGACCGAGACAACGACCCCATGCGCAAACAAGCGCTCGACATCCTTTCGGCCAAGCTGGCATCTAGCGGAAAATTCATCCTGCTGGAACGCGACGGACTGGAAGAGCTTGTCGCCGAAGCGGGTGCCGACATGCAGAAAATCGGTGCCGACTACGTCATCCTGGGCTCTATCACCAAGTTCGGCCGCAAGGTGGAAGGCGACCAGCGCGTCTTCTCGTCGACCAAGACACAAACCGTCGAGGCCGGCGTGAGCATCCGTCTGGTTGAAGTGGCCTCGGGTCTCATCATCTACTCCGACGAGGCGTCGGGCTATGCCGAGACCTCCTCGAAGACCACCCTCGGCATCGGCGGCACCGCCGGATTCGACGCCACGCTGAGCGACAAAGCCATCTCGGCGGCACTGTCGCAGCTGGTGGAGAACATTATCAACAAGTGCATGGACAAACCCTGGCGCGGCTATGTGCTGGCCGTGGAAGACGGCAACTACATCATCTCCGGCGGCAAGACCCAAGGCATCACCGAAGGCGCACGCTTCCAGCTGATGAAGAAAGGCAAGATGGTGAACAACCCGCAGACCGGCATGAAAATCGAGCTGCCTGGCACCAAGATGGGTACACTGACCGTGACGGCTTGCATCGGCGACACACCGGAAACGGAAATCTCGTTCTGCTCTTACGATGGCACCGCCATCGACACCGAGAAGCTGTTGGAGTATTATATTATGGAGGAAAATTAAGAATTGCTTCCGATAAATATAGTAGTTAAGTAGACAGTAGTTAAGTAGTTAAGACAATACACTGCATCACTAATCACGAATCACCAATGAAAAAGATACTGACATTATTCTGTGTCGTTGGAGTCTTTCTTTTGACAGCCTGCAGCGTGGGCAGTCACACCGTCAACAGCGGTATCGCCGACGAGGGCTATGTCTGTTTTGTATCGACCAATGAGCACACCATCACCGTAGACATCGACGGCACCACCTATCAGACCCAAACCGTGAAACAGAAACGCAGCTGGCAGAAACGTCGCGACATCAAGTCGACCGCCAAGGGCATGATCACCGTGACGCCTGGCCAGCACACCGTCAAAGTCTTTGACAACGGTCAAGAGGTCTACTCCAAGAAACTCTTTATCTCGGCGACAGAGACCAAAGTTGTCAACCTATGAGAAAAGCATTTATCGCCGTCGCACTGCTGTTACTGACAGCCGCATGCGGTCCCACACGCCTCTACTACTGGGGCTCTACCGGTAGCGAAACAACACGCTACGAAGATCTGGCCTACCGTCATTACGACCAGCAGACGCCCGAGTCCATCTGTGACTTGATCTGCGTCTACGAAGACATGGTCACCAACCCCGGCGGTCTCCGCAAGACCCCGCCGCCCGGCATCTGTGCTGAATATGGCTACCTGTTGCTGCAGCCCAACACCGCCGAAATCTTCTCTCAATACGCTACGCGTAGCCAGCGTAGAATGTTCGATTCAAGCAACTACGCCTCCCTGTTTTCCAAACGTGGCGAGGAGATGCTGGCCCGGGAGATGGAACTCTATCCCGAATCGGCAAAGTTTATCGCCCCTTTGTTGAACCGCATAAAAGGAGGTAGAGAATGAGAAAGCATCTGATACTGTTCGGGGTCATCGCCGTTGTGTTGCTCAGCTCGTGCGCATCCACACGTACCCGTGAGTCATTATACCCCAAGATGTACAGCGAGCATCCGACAACCATCGTCGTCATGCCGCCCATCAACAACACCACCAATGTCGAGGCCAAGGACCTGCTCTACACCTCCATCAGCTACCCGCTCATCGAGGCCGGCTACTATGTCGTCTCGCCGCATCTGGTGCTGGAGATGCTCAAAGCCGAGAGTGCCTACGACGCAGAGCTGTTCATCGACCGCGACCTTCAGGTTTTCGCTCAAGTCTTTGGTGCCGACGCCGTCATCTTCCCAGTCATCAACACCTGGCAGAAGGAGGGTATCGGTATCCACACCAACCTGCACTACATTGTCAGGTCCACCGTCACCAACGAGACGCTCTTTGAGCGCCAGTGTGACCTCTTCCTTGACTTCTCCCGCAACATCGCAAACGACAAAGACAACAAACTGTTAAGCGGACTCATCAACCTGGCCGCTGCGGCCATCGAGACCGCTGTCACCGACCACATTGTCGCTGCCCGCAAATGCAACGAATTCATCTTCTCCGACCTGCCTCGTGGCAAATATAGTCCCGACTTCAACCAGGATCGAGAGAGAGGTGCCGCGGAGAAAGACATCCGCGCCGTTGTGCGATAAAAAGAAAGTAACCTAAAAGAAAAGCGTGACAGCTATCTGCCGTCACGCTTTTCTTTTTTAGGTTGAACAAGCGATTATCCCTCAATGTTGAGGAGGTAGTAGTTCTTCTTGCCCTTCTGGATGAGGATGCTGCCACAGGAGAGGATATCCTGTGCAGAAAGCGTGGCCTCTTCGCCAACCTTCTGCTTATTGACGGAGATGCTGTTCTGCTTCAGCTCGCGACGAATCTCACCCTTGGAGGCAAACATGCCGGTCTCGGCGGCGAGGTCAATCAGCGAGGCGCCCTGCTCAATACGGCTGCGGCTGACGGTGAACTGCGGCACACCCTCAAAAACCGACAGCAGCGTGTCGCGGTCGAGAGCGTTGAGCTGTTCCGTCGTACCTTTGCCAAACAGCAGCTGCGACGCGTCGACAGCGGTCTGGTAGTCCTTCTCGGAGTGCACACGACAGGTAATCTCCTTGGCCAATGCCTTTTGCAAGATGCGCTGCTCGGGAGCCGCCTGATGCTGCGCCTCGAGGTCGGCAATCTCCTCCTTCGACAGAAGGGTGAAGATACGAATGTAGCGCGCCGTGTCGACATCGGAGCAGTTGAGCCAGAACTGGTAGAACTTATACGGCGAAGTCTTCGCGGGGTCGAGCCAGACATTGCCGCCCTCCGTCTTGCCGAACTTGGTGCCATCGGCCTTGGTGATGAGCGGGCAGGTCAGCGCAAAGGCCTCGCCACCTTCCATGCGACGGATAAGCTCGGTGCCGGTGGTGATGTTGCCCCACTGATCGGAGCCACCCATCTGCAGACGGCAGTTCTTGGTACGATAGAGGGTGAGGAAGTCATAGCCCTGCAACAACTGGTAGCTGAACTCGGTGAAGGAGATACCGGTCTCCATACGTTTCTGCACTGAGTCCTTGGCCATCATATAGTTCACGGTGATATGCTTGCCCACATCACGGATGAAATCGAGGAAGAGGTAATCCTTCATCCAGTCGTAGTTGTTGAGAATCTCGGCACCATTGGTGGGGTTGTCAAAATCGAGGAATTTCATCAGCTGCTTCTTGATGCAGTCGACATTGTGCTGCACCTCTTCGACGGTGAGCAGCTTGCGCTCCGCCGCCTTGAACGACGGGTCGCCAATCATACCCGTTGCACCACCCACGACAGCCAACGGCTTGTGGCCTGCCAGCTGAAGGTGTTTCAACAACATGATGGAGACAAGATGGCCGATATGTAGCGAGTCGGCGGTAGGGTCGATGCCGACATAGGCTGTGGTCATGTGATTATCGAGCTGTTGCTCGGTGCCGGGCATGACGGTGTGGATCATGCCACGCCATTGGAGTTCGGAAATAAGAGACATTGATGGGAAAGGGTTATTGGTTAGGGGTTATAGGTTATAGGTTATGGAGTGGATTGAAAAAGAGAGTGCCGTTCGGCTGTCACCGCATGGCACTCTCTGAATGGATATTGTTACCGAAAGTTATCGGATAACAAGCTTCGATGCGGCGCTGCCCTGAGCGGTGGTCACGTGGACCAGATAGATGCCACGGGAGAGACCGCCACAGTTCACCGTGCGGGAGACAGTACCCTCGGCGCAGTAGCCCAGGTTGTCGTCCATGACCTGCATACCGTTGACATCAAAGATGCGGACGGAGACAGCCGAAGCGGAACGCAGGTTGAGTTCGATCTGGACGCGGTCGGTAGCGGGGTTGGGGAACAGCTTGATGCTGCCGATCTCCGAAGAGACGGTGCTGATGCCCTGATAGTCGCTCGGGTCGACAATCTCGTTGGTGTGATCCTCAACATAGGTGGAATCCATGAAGACGCCACGGCCATAGGTGCCGAAATACATGGCATAGGGATATTTGGTGCGAGCGAAGACATATTTGTCTTCGTTGATACCCACATGGTTGACGGCATGGAGAATCGGCATGCTGTGCGTCTGCTGAACCATCGCCGTCACAGGCACACCAGCCAGCAGGTTGTTGTAGCGCTGCCATGTGGTGGAAGAGGAGGCATAGGAGCTCGGAGAAGCCACCCAGACACCATCGGAGGTACCCACATACACCTCGCCATTGGTCATCTCAACCATGGCCGAGAAAGCGGGGATGTTGCCAGCCACCGTCTTGTAGCTGATGATGGGCGTTGTTCTGGAAGCGTTCTTGATATCCACAACATTGGGACCGTCGCCGTAGCCCTGGAAGGTGGCGATGAGGTGATCCGTACCCTCGCGCGGGTCGATCGTGAGCGAGGAGATGCAACGCGGGAACATGGTGTTGCCCGAGATGCGCACCGTGTCGAGAGCCCAAGTGACAGCACCATAGGTGAGGCTGCTGCGGATATTGGTAATAGTACTCGAGTAGTCGACATTGGTCAGGATGCCCGAAATGCGATAGATGAAAGAGGTGTTGCCGGACAGGTTGTTGATGGCAACATAGAGATGATCGCCGTCGTTCGAGACAGCCATACCGCCGACCGAATAGTCGGTGTTGGAGATATTGAGCGCGAAGAAACGCACCCACTGCATCTTCTCGTTCTTCTCCTCTTCGGTCTCAGGCTGCGAAGAAGTGTGCTCGTACCACACCTTGCGGAAGTCGGAGGGCATCCAGGTCATGTAGAGCTCCAGCATCGTGGAGTTGGAACCGACCTTCTTACCCACCGTAAACAAGTTGCTGCGGATGGGGTTCTTGACGCGGAGCGACATACCGGCCTCGATGGTGAAATCACTCGGGACCTGATAGACGACAGGATAGTAGGAGTTGTTGCGGGAGAAGACCGTGATCTCGTCACCAGCGTTGATCTCCGTGCCGGGAGCCATGCGGATCAGCGTGTCGCCCGTTGCAGTGTGACGCAGTGCATAGCCCAAGGTATCGATTTCGGTGACAATCGTGTCGGACGAAGAGGCCACATTCTCACCCTCCCAAAGAACCATCTGGGGCACCTCATACGGCGAAGCCACTGTAGCGGAGAGGAAGCTGGTACCAGTGGTCCAGGTCTGCGTATTCGTATAGTCGGCATAGTCGCTGGAGGCGCGGCCGTAAGCCATCGAATTGGAAGAAGTGAAGATGTTGCGACGCACGATAGGCGCATACTGCTGGAAGCGCGAGACAGCCACCTGACCGCCGTTGCCATCCCAAATCACGTTGCCGTGGTGGTTGGTGTTGCACTCAGGGTGGGCATCGTACCACGAGGGTGTGCCATAGCCACCGTTGTGAGCCATACGCGACTCGACGAAGACGTTGGCGTTATTGTTGGCACCCATCAGCAGCGAACCGTCGGTAGCCACAGCCAGACCGTTCACCTCAAGATTGTTGAGACCCTTGTTGATGTTGCCATAGCTGCGCAACTCGTTGTTCGAAACAAACACACCGCCATTGGTGGCAATGTAGTAGACGGGAATGTCGGAACCTTCCTGCCAGGTGGAGACAATCTGGTTGATGCCGGAATGGACAAACACAGCGCTCGAGAAGATGTCGGCCATATAGTTGGCAGAACCCATCTCTCTCTCATTATATGAATTCTTAATCCAAGTATAGAGAGCACCCTCGGCAAAGCCCTCACCCGAGTAGATGGACGAGCCAGCGATGTAGACGCGGTTCGGGTTGATGGGGTCGACACAGATGGCACCGCTCTGGAAACCGCTGGTGACATTGAACGGAGACACCGATGTGGGGGTGATCAGCGACCAGGAGCTCTGGTTCTTGGTCAGGTACATGCCCTCCATCATACCATTGTTGCGAATACGCATAGCGTAGACGTAGTTGGGGTTGGTCGGCGAAACACCGAGACGGACGAGGCAGGGATAGGAAACCTCGGGAAGGCTGCCAGTCACATCGACAGGCATGGAGGCCGCCGAAACATTGGAGATACGGAAGAAGCCACCGAATGTCGAGAAGTAAGCCATATTGTAGCCATCCAGCGTCACCACATCGTAGATAACACTGGTGGGCTCATAGCAGATAGGCTCGGCAGTAGCCCAGTCGGCCTCGCTGCTAATCTCCCAACGGTAGAGACCGCGGTTGGTGGCGGCGAAGAAATAGAGCGTGTTGTTCTGATACAGATAAGCCAGCTTGTTGACAGCGGTGAACGAGCTGTTGGCGTCCTCCGGCTCAGTGTTGGCGATGCGCGTGAACTCGCCGGTGGCGGGGTTGAAGCGGAAGATACCGCGACCGCGCACAGACATCTCGCTGAACTTATCGGCATGGTTGAAAGCACTTTCGCCCGTACCGATGTAAATAGTGTTGTCAGGACCTTGGATCATGCAACTGATGGGGAGCGTAGTCTCCTCACCGTCAATCACACAAGGAACACGATTCCACATATTGCCGTAAGCGGCACGCTCCGTGCTGTTGGAACGCACGAAGAGACCACCGGTGGCGGCACCGGCGTAGACGGTTTGATGCGTGGGATCGCTCATGTCCACCACAACAGAGGTAACACGACCAGCGATGTTGTCGGGACCGATTTCAACCAGGTTGCTGCCAGTGTTCACCTGCGCATACGTAGGGGCGGCAAACAGCAGTGCCAGACTGGCGAAAATACCGAAAAGTACTTTGTTTCCTTTCATAAAACTATTGAAAATTGATTTATTATCAAGAAAATACAATTATTCGTACCAAATATAAAAACACTATAGATAACTGCAAAGTTACGAAAAATAATGGATATGTCCGCACTACCAAAAAAAAATAATAACAGATAGCAATAAAAAATTGCGTGGGGGCGTTAATTATATCGCTGTTTCAACAACTGTAGAAACACAAATCCAGACACAAATTCAATTTCAATATCATGGAGCAATCAGTCAACATTCAAGAACTTAACGAGCGCATCCAACGCGAAAGCGCCTTTGTCGATGCCCTGCAGTACGAGTTGCGCAAGACCATCGTCGGACAAAAGCAGATGATTGACAATCTGCTTATTGGCCTGCTCAGCAACGGACACATCCTGCTGGAAGGTGTCCCCGGCTTGGCCAAAACCCTCACCATCACCACACTGGCACATGCCATCGACGCCAAATTCAGCCGCATCCAGTTCACACCCGACCTGCTGCCCGCCGACCTGGTCGGTACGATGATTTACAGTCAGAAGAACGAAAACTTCATGGTCAAGAAAGGCCCCATCTTCTCCAATTTCATCCTGGCCGACGAAATCAACCGTGCCCCGGCCAAAGTGCAGAGTGCACTGCTGGAAGCCATGCAGGAGCGCCAGGTAACCATCGGCGAAACCAGCTATGCACTGGAAGAGCCCTTCTTGGTCATGGCCACCCAGAACCCCATCGAGCAGGAAGGCACCTATCCCCTGCCCGAAGCCCAGGTAGACCGTTTCATGCTGAAGACCGTTATCAGCTACCCGAAGAAAGAGGAGGAACGTCAGATTCTGCATCAGCAGGTGCAAGGCGACACGACGGAAAAAGCCACGGTGAACCCCATCCTCACGCCCGCCGACATCCTCAAGGCTCGCAAGGTGGTGCGCGATGTGTACATGGACGAAAAGATTGAGAACTACATCACCGACATCATCTTCGCCACCCGCTACCCGGACCAGCTGGGTCTGGACAAACTGAAAGGCCTCATTTCCTACGGTGCCTCGCCGCGTGGCAGCATCAACCTGGCGTTGGCCGCCAAGTCCTACGCCTTCATCAAACGCCGCGGCTACGTCATCCCCGAGGATGTCCGCGCCATGGCCATGGACGTGTTGCGTCACCGTGTGGGTCTCACCTATGAGGCCGAAGCCGACAACATCACCAGCGAGGAGATTGTCAACGAAATCCTCAACCGCGTGGATGTGCCTTAATTTAGGAAATTGAGAAAATAAGATTAGTCCAATTAGACCAATTGGTCCAATTAGTTTCCTCACAATAACATGGACAACGACATTCTAAAAAAGGTACGGCGAATCGAAATCAAGGCGCGTGGCTTGTCGCACCAGATGTTCGGCGGCGAATATCAGAGTGTGTTCAAGGGTCACGGCATGGCGTTCAGCGAGGTGCGCGAGTACCAGTACGGCGACGACGTTCGCGACATTGACTGGAACGTCACCGCCCGACTGCACCACCCCTACATTAAAATATATGAAGAGGAGCGCGAGCTGACCGTCATGCTGCTGGTCGATGTGAGCGGCAGCAACCGTTTTGGCACCCATCACCAGTTCAAAGAGGAGCTGGTGGCCGAGGTGGCCGCCACACTGGCGTTCAGCGCCATCGAGGGCAACGACAAGGTGGGCGTCATCCTGTTCAGCGACCGCATCGAAAAGTTCATCCCGCCCAAGAAAGGCACCCAGCACATCCTGCGCATCATCCGCGAGCTGATCGGCTACGAGGCACAAAGTCACGGCACTGACATCGGCAACGCGCTGCGCTACTTCACCAACGTGGTGAAGAAACGCTGCACCGCCTTCCTGCTCAGCGACTGCATGGACAGCGCCTACGAAGAGCCGCTGAAGATTGCCGCCCGCAAGCACGATTTGGCAGTGCTGCGCATCAACGATATTCACGAGCAGCAGCTGCCCGACATCGGACTGATGCCACTCTACGACCCCGAGAGCGGCGCCACGCAGTGGGTCGACACCTCGTCGGCCAAGACACAGGCTCGCTATGCCGAGCACTATGCCGCACAGCGCAAACAGACCGACGAGCTGTTGCGCCGTCACAACATCGACTGTGCAGACCTCTACACGGGCGACGACTTCGTCAAACCACTCATGCGACTCTTCCGTGCACGACGTACACGATAAAACAATGATTCAATCAATGAGACGATTATTTTTGATAGCGTTGCTGCTGGTTTCCAGAACCCTCTCGGCATCGTGCCAGATTTCGCTGGACAGCACCAGCATCGTCATCGGCAACCAAACCGACCTCACCATCGCCCGCGCCGACCACTACCCCACCCTCGATGAATTGTCACAGAACGGCATCGTCGCCGTGCGGCAATGGTACGACACCGCCAACGCCACACAGCACAGCCTCCTCACCAGCTTCGAACCTGGCGAGCACTGGCTGCATATCGGCGACGACTCCATCCTGCTCACCGTGCGCGACGTTGACAACGTCGACACCACCAGTGAGGAGATACGTGACATTGCCGACATCGAGCAGGTGCCGCTCAAATTCTGGGACGTGGCCAAATGGATTGTGCTGGCGCTGGTCATCCTGCTGGTGGCGGCCGCCGTCTGGTATGTGATACACCGCATCCGCCAGCGCAAGCCCATCATCCAGCTGCCCAAAGCACCGCCGCTGCCCGCCCACGAGATAGCGCTCAACGCATTGGAGGCGCTGCGTCGCAAACAGCTGTGGCAGCAGGGTGCCATCAAGGACTACCACACCGAGCTCACCGACATCGTGCGCCAGTATCTGGAGGCGCGTTGCGGCATCACCTCGACCGAGATGACCAGCGACCAGACCCTTGAAGCCTTTGCCGCATGGCGGAACAGTCACCACGAGCTCGACGACAGTCAGCCCGAGCAACTGCTGGACCAGATACTGCGTACCGCCGACATGGTGAAGTTCGCCAAATCGGAACCGCTGCCCTACGAGCACGACCGTTCGTTGACGCAGGCTGTCACCCTCGTCCAAACACTCACCCCAAAACCAGAGACACATGAATAACATCACCTTTGCACATCCCGCCCTGCTGTGGCTACTGCTATTGGTGCCCTTGATGGTAGTCTGGTATGTGCTGCGCTACCGCCGACAGAAGCCGGCCTTGCAATACTCCACGCTCTCCCTCCTGGCCGACGACAAGCCGTCGCTGCGCCAGCGGCTCTACCCGCTGCTTATCGTGCTGCGTTGCGTGGCAGTGGCCAGCATCGTGGTGGCGCTAGCGCACCCGCAGAGTCAGCTCAGCCGCCAAGAGATGAAGGTGGAGGGCATCGACATCGTGCTGGCCATGGATGTGAGCGGCAGCATGAAAGCCCTCGACTTCAAGCCCGACCGACTTGAAGCGGCCAAAGCCGTGGCCAAAGAGTTCATCAACGGTCGACAGAACGACCGCATCGGACTCGTCATCTTCGCCGGCGAAGCCTTCACACAGGTGCCGCTAACCATTGACCACGCCGTACTGCAGCGACAGCTGGCGGCACTGAAGAGCGGTCTGATACAGGACGGCACCGCCATCGGCGACGGACTGGCCACCGCCGTCAACCGTGTCAAGAACAGCGAAGCCAAGAGCAAAGTCATCATCTTGCTCACCGACGGCGTGAACAACATGGGGTCGGTGGATCCCTCCAATGCCGCCGAGATTGCCGCACTCTACGGCATCCGACTCTACACCATCGGCATCGGCACACGGGGCACAGCCCCCTACCCCTTCCAGGATCAGTTCGGCCGCATACACTACCAGAACGTGGATGTGGAAATCGACGAGCAACTGCTCCGACAGATGGCTGCCAACACCGACGGCGGCGCCTACTACCGTGCCACCAACAAGAAAACGCTGCAGGAAATCTTCCATCAGATCGACCAGCTGGAGAAGAGCAAAATCGACGTCACCCAGTTCGCCCAGACCAAAGACGAGCAGGGACGCTTCGTGTGGCTGGCGCTGGGCGCCCTGCTGTTGGAATTGCTGTTAGGACTGCTGTACTTTAAGAATTAAATAAGACCGATTAGTCTAATTAGACCTATTAGACCAAAATTCTCCCAATCCTCACCCAATAAAGATGATCCATTTTCAACATCCCAAACTATTATATCTACTGATTATCGTAGTGCTGCTCATCGCGCTCCGCATCGTGATGCGGCTGGCCAAACAGCGTCGACTGGACCGCTTTGCCGACCGTGCCATGTTCAGTCGCCTGATGCCCGACGCCTCGCGCTGGCGCGGCGCCGTCAAATACGGCCTGCTGATGCTGGCGCTGGCACTGCTTATCGTGGCTGCCGCCAATCCGCAGATGGGCAGCAAGCGCGTCAAAGGGGAACGCATCGGCAGCGATGTGGCCATCTGTCTGGACATCTCCAACAGCATGATGGCTGAGGACATCCAGCCCAACCGACTAGAGCGTGCCAAACGTATGGTGAGCCGTCTGCTCGAGCACATGGCCGGCGACCGTGTGTCGCTCATCGTCTTTGCCGGCAGCAGCTATATCCAGATGCCACTCACCAACGACTATAGTGCCACACGTCTCTTTCTGGAACAGATAGACTGCAGCATGATCAGCGCACAGGGCACCGCCATCGGCGACGCCATCGAGAAAGCCATGCAGTCGCTGGGCTACGGAGAAGAGACCTGGCAGAGCAACAAGGGACGCGCCATCGTCATCATCTCCGACGGCGAAAACCATGAGGACGACGCCGAAGAGGCTGCCCGCGAAGCCGCCAAAGAGGGCGTGGTGATTTGCGCCATCGGCATGGGCCTGCCCGACGGAGCCCCCATCCCACAATATAACCGTCATGGACAGCGTACCGGCCTCAAGCAGGACGCCGAAGGTAACACCGTACTCACCTACCTCAACGAACAAATGTTACAAGATATCGCACACGCCGGAAAGGGTATCTACCTGCGCGGCGGAAACATCAACGCCAACATGGACGACCTCTATGAGGCGCTGGACGACCTGGAGAAGGAACACTACGACGAGGCACAGTTCGAACAATACGAGAGCCAGTACCAGTACCCCGTCGCACTGGCACTGTTGTGCCTGCTGGCCGACCTGCTGCTGTTCGAGCGGCGCAACCGTCGCTGGCGCATCAGCTTCGTCGTGCTGCTGATGCTGCTGCCCATGACCGGACAGGCACAGGACAGCCCCACGCGTAAAGCCATACGTCAGGGCAACCGACAGTACAAAAAAGAGCAGCACGACAAAGCGGAACTGAACTACCGCAAAGCGTTGGATCGAGACAGTACCTACTGGACCGGTCACTACAACCTGGGCAACGCCCTCTACCGCCAGAAGCACTACACACAGGCCGCCAAGCACTATGGACAGGCACTGCAACGCAAAGACCTCGACACCGCACAGCGGCAGCGCATACTCCACAACCGTGGCAACAGCTACCTCAAGGCGGGTCTCGCCGACCGTGAAAACGGCGGACAATACTTCCAACAGGCCGTCAACGACTACCGTGAGGCGCTGAAACTGGACCCCAAGAACAACGACACCCGCTATAACCTGTCGTATGCACAACGACTGCTGCAGCAGAGCCAACAAAACCAGCAGAACCAGCAAAACAACCAAGACCAGAACCAGCAACAGAACCAACAGAACCAGAACCAACAGGGACAGGACAAGAACCAGCAGCAGAATCAACAGAACCAGCAGAACCAGCAAAACCAACAAGACAAACAGAACCAGCAACAACAAGGCCAAAACCAACAGCAGCAGGGTCAGGACAAAAAAGACCAGCAAGGAGCGCAGCAAAAACAGCAGGGTCAACAGAAGCAGGACCAGCAACGCAACCAGCAAGGCGAGTCGCCCGAGACACGCCAAAAGAAGCAGGATGCCGAACGACTGCTGCGCGCTGTGGAGCAGAACGAGAAGCAGAGCCTGAAGGAGCACCGCAACGGTGTCGAAGTGGGTCGCGTCAAACGGACTGACAAGGATTGGTAATTTTGAAAAATGCGTAGGGGCGTACTCCCGTGTACGCCCTAAACAAATGAAAGCTGAAATGAAAAATAAACGAATCATCATCACTATTTGGGCATTTTTTCTGAGTGTCACCACGTTGCGTGCCCAGGAGATGCGCATGCAGGCGCCCAGCGCCGTGGGCGTGGGGGATCAGTTCGGCGTCAGCTATACCGTCAGCGGACGTGCCGAGCGCATCGAGGCGCCGAAGACCACCAACCTGACACGCATCGGCGGTCCCAGTACCTCGACCAGCCACTCCGTCACCTTCGTCAACGGGCACCGCGAAAGTAGCAGTACCTACACCTATACCTTTTATTACCGTGCCGACGCCGAAGGCACCGCCACGCTGGGCGAAGCCAGCTGCGTGGTCGACGGCAAACGGCTGACGAGCCGTGGCGCCACCATACAGGTACAGAAGAGTTCGCCCCGTCAGCAGCAGCGGCAACAGGACCCCTGGGACGACTGGGCCGACCCCTTTGCCCAGATGCGGCAGATGCAGCAGCAGATGATGGGTGGCGGCAGCAGGCAGAGCCATCAACAGCAGAAGCCCGTGACCATCGACGGCACCACCCTCTTTGCCCAGGCGGCCGTCAGCAACCGTCAGCCCTACGCCGGCGAACAGATCATCGTCACCTACCGCGTCTACACCCAGGTGTCGCTGCGTCAGTTCCTGATTGACAAGCTGCCCGGCAACAAAGGTTTCTGGGCCGAAGACCTCACCGGCGACCAGAGACAGGTGAAGCAATGGGAAGAAGAGGTTAACGGCAAACGTTACATGGTGGCCGAGATACGCCGTGGCGCCCTCTACGCCCAACAGAATGGCAAGCTGCGCATCGAGCCCCTCGACATGGATGTGCTGGCCATGGTGCCGCGACAGCGCACAGGCTCCATCTTCGACCTCTTCGACGACCCCTTCTTCAACATGGGACAAGCGGTGGAACGCCATCTGCGCACCAGCCCCATCGACATCAACGTGAAACCCCTGCCTACCGCACCCGACAGCTACTGCGGCGCGGTGGGACAGTTCAACATCACCTCCAGCACCGACAACACGGAGCTGCGTGCCAACGAAGCCATCACCTACCGCATCACCATCAAGGGAAAAGGCAACCTGATGCTGATCAACGCCCCCGACATCAACTTCCCCGCATCGTTTGAGGTCTACGACCCCGTCATCAACGACCAGCTGAACCGCAGCAACGACGGAGTGAGCGGCAGCCGCACTTTCGAGTGGGTGCTGATACCCCGCAGCGAAGGCGAATACGAGATTCCTGCCACCACCCTCAGCTATTTCGATCCCAAGACAGGCCAATATGTGAGCCAGCAGCTGGAGGCGGTGAAGCTGAAGGTGGGTGCCGCCGACGCACGTACCTCGCAGCAGGTGAGCAGCAAACGGGGCATCGACCGACTGAACCACGACATCAACTACATCCACACCCGACAGATCGCCCAGCGTCCGGCTGAGGCCTGGCAGCGCATCGAGTGGTGGTTCTGGGCGCTGTTGGCCCTCATCATCGTAGCCATCCTGGCCATCCCCCTGCTGCACCGTCACAGACAGGAACAGCTGCAGGATGTGGCGGGCATGCGCCAGAAGCGGGCTCTGCGTCAAGCCAAACGGAGACTGAAGAAAGCGGAGAAACACCTGAACGACGGCAACGACGAAGCCTTCTACGAAGAGACCTACAAAGCCATCTGGGGCTGCCTCGCCGACAAATACAATATCGAGCTGGCGAAGCTGAGCAGTGACACCGTGCGTGACTGTTTGTCAGAGAAGCAGGTGGCCGAGCAGCAGCAGGAAGAGATACTCCAGACCTTGCAGGAGGTCGACTTTGCCCGCTTCGGACCCGGCGACAGCAGCAGCAAGAAACAGACCATCTACAGCAAAGCACTGACCATGATACGCAACCTCTCGTTTGTGATAGCCGCACTGTTTGTCGCCATCGGCGGCGCACAGGCACAGAACACTTGGCAGGAAGGCAACGTCGCCTACCAACAGGGCGACTACGCCGCTGCCATCGACAGCTACGAACAACTGCTGCAGGAGGGCGTCTGCGCTGCCGACCTCTACTACAATCTGGGCAACGCCTACTACCGCACCAACCATATCGGCCTCGCCGTCCTCAACTACGAACGCAGCCTGCTGCTCAGTCCCAGCAACCGCGACGCCCGCGAGAACCTGGCCATCGCACAGGACAAGACCGTCGACCACATCCAGCCGTTACCGCGCGTGCAGATCAAGCGCCAGCTCATGAAGGTGGTGCACTGGACCAGTGCCAGGGGCTGGCGTGTCGCACTGCTGATACTGCTACTGCTCACAGGTGCCGCGCTCACCCTGCGCCGCATTGCCGCCAGCTACACCTGGCGCAAGCGGGGCTTTGTCTGCACCCTGGTGCTGGTATTGCTGCTGTTGCCGACGGTGGCATTCGCCATCGTGTCGCAACGACAGCTCACCCACAGCGCCCGCATGGTGGTGCTCAAACCCGAGGTGGCGGTTTACTCGGCACCCGAAAACAACAGCAACCTGGTGTTTGTGGTACACGAAGGACTCACCGTCGACATCGAGGAGTCGCTGGGCGACTGGTACCGCATCCGTCTCGACGACGGCAACAACGGCTGGATACACCAGAATGACGGGGAGAGGATTTAGGTTATTGGTTATGGGTTATTGGTTATTGAGGGTTGGAGGGTTGGAAGATATTTTAGGTTATGGGTTATGGGTTATTGGTTATTGAGGGTTGGAAGGTTGAAGGGTTGGAAGATATTTAGGTTATTGGTTATAGGTTTTTGAGAACTTTGTAGGGGCGTACCCCCGTGTACGCCCGAATAAAAAAAGCGTGTCGAATGTATTGTCTATTCGCTATTCACTAATCACCATTCACTGGTCACAAAACGATGAACGGGACGATAAAAGAAATCAAAGAAGGACTGCTGATCATCAGCATTGAATGCCACAGTGCCTGCACCCATTGTCAGGCGCACCAAGCTTGCGGCTTTGCCGAAAGCAAAGAGAAAACAGTGGAAGTGGAGAATGCCGACTGGCGTCAGTATGCCGTCGGCGACGCCGTCGAGGTAGACATCCGCGAGTCGCAGGGACTGCTGGCAGTGCTCATCGCCTACCTGCTGCCCGCCATCATCGGACTGGTCATCCTGCTCGTCACCTACAACCCCTGGGGTGAGCTGCGCTCCGCACTGGCCACGCTGGCTTTCTTCGCACTCTACGTCGTCGTGCTGCGCCTGTTTCGTCCCCGCCTGCAGCGGAAGTTCACCTATAAGGTTGAAAAACTGTAATATTCTCCATTCCCAATTAAATTTGTATCTTTGCACTTTATCATTTCATAGTATCCATTAAGCAATCATTATATGAAGAGACTTGTATTCTTTTTGACAGCATTGACGATGGGTTTTGCGCTGAGCGCACAGACACATCACCCGTCGAGCGAGATGCAGATAAACAACCAGTATCGCGGTATGATTATGCAGTATCTGCAACAGGATGTGCAGAAACGCCAGAAGCAGATTTCCCGCGAGGCGCAGCAGATGCTTGTCAACCTGCCCAACGAGCAGAAGCTGTACGATGAGACCTTTGTGCATATCACCAACGAGATAGTGGAGGGCTCCCGTGAGGACGGCCAGAACGAGTTGAACTACCTCTTCCAGGTCGACTACACCTGCGGTCACCTCGAGAGCACCGAGGACGACTATCCGCTGGGCGCCTACGACTGCAACCTTTCCAACTCGAGTCGCGCGCTGTGTTCCATCACCAAAAACATGATCGAAGGCGTGTGCCGCGACATCTTCACCCGCGGCGCCGACATCACCATCAACATCTACGCCACCACCGACGCCACCAACATCAACCACATCGACTACCTGGGCGAATATGGCGACTTCCGTTACTGCCCCGCCATCTACAACAACGAGCCGGTGCGTATCTCGGTGTCGCAGGAAGAGGGCGTCAGCACCAACGCACAGCTGGCCTACCTGCGTGCCATGAGTGTGAAGAACTATCTGGAGAGCCATATCAGCACACTGCGCCAGACCAACAACACCTACAAGATCATCACCCGCAGCTATGGCGATACGGGTTCGCACTATCGTCGTAACAGCATTAGTCTCGAGGTACACGGCGCCTACGACGCCAAAGCACTCGAGATGAGTCAGCGACTCCGTCAGGACGAATTTGTCGACTTCAACATCCCCGTGGTGGAGGCCAACAGCAACCGCAACACCTTTGCGCTCATCATCGCCAACGAGGACTACACCATGCTGCCCAACGTCCCCTTCGCCCACAACGACGGCGACATCATGCAGCAATACTGTGTCAAAACGCTGGGTCTGCCGCAACGCCATGTCAAGGTGCTTGAGAACGCCGACGCCGCCACCATCAAGCAGCAAGGTATCGCCTGGCTGAAAGACATCACGGTGGCCGTGAAAGGCGACGCCAACATCATCGTCTACTTTGCCGGTCACGGCATCTGCAGCAGCGACAACCGTCCCTATATCATCCCCGCTGGCGTGAACTACGACGACATCAAGTCGTTCAAAGGCAAGACTGTGGGTACCGACGCCATCGAACTCAGCAAGCGCGAGATGAAGAAATTGCTGGCACAGTGCATCGCTGTGGACACGCTGGCCAACTGGTTCAACCGAGTGCAATATAAGAACCTCACCCTGATCCTCGACGCCTCGTTCGACGGTGTGCAGCGCAACGGCCAGCCCATGCTCAGCTGGGACAAACCCGCTAAGAAGGCGCGCGGCATGCGTCTGCGCAACAACATCGTGGTGTGGATGGCTGCCGACACCGACAAGACCGCCTACGCCTACGACGACCAGCACCACGGCTTCCTCACCTACTTCATGCTGAAAGAGCTGAAGCGCACGCAGGGCGACATCACCTACGAGGAGCTGTACAGCAGCATCGAGCAAGCGCTGAGCTACGAATCCTCGCTGCAAGGCAAGCTACAGCAGCCCGTCATCCTCGCCGGTGGCAAAATCAAAGAAACCTGGGGCAACAACCGGCTGAGGTGAAGTAAGAAGTAAGAAGTAAGAGCTAAGAGGTAAGAGGTAAGAACCACTAGCCACTAGCCGCTAACTGCTAACTGCTAACCGCTAATTAATCGGCTGGACGAAGCGGCGGAGCTGTTCGATGTCGAGCATTTTGTAGTCGCTGTTGGAGGTGTCGGCAAAAGCAGCCTTGTTGGCTTCGTAGCTCTCACGGTTGTAGGTCGATGCCTTCTCGAAGATAGTGCGTGACACGCAACGCTTCAGCTCCTCAAACGTCATCGTACCCTCCTCGTAGCGACGCTGCTGGTCGGCGGTGAGATACTGTTTCAACTTCTCATAGCGGTCGGCCGGCAAATGTCCATTCTCGTCCAAATAGCGCTGCAGCGTGGGGAACTGCACCCATGCGGTCATGGTCGTCTCCAGCAAAGCGATATTTTTCTTTTGTCGGTCGGTGTAGTAGCCCAGGTAGGCATGGCAGGGCTCGACAAAGATGACAGGCTTTAGGCCTATCTTGCGCAGGATGGAGGCAAAGAAGACGCAGGCATCAACACAGTTGGCCTGACGGGTGTTGTAGACCTCGTCGAAGAAGCGGATATGCTGCACCCGCGCCGAGCGCGTGGGATTTGAGGTACAGGTGATGGAGGAATAGCTGATGCCACGCTCCAACGCATAGTTCCAGACAGCAAAGACCTGGTCTTCGACCGTCACCGACCCCTTCATATAGCCCATGAAACGGCTTACCACCCCCTGGTCGAGAATGTCGGAGAGAATCTTTTCGATGTCGGGATGGTCCTCGTTGACATAGCCGGCAAACAGCCACTTGTAGTCGTAGGTCCGTCCGTTGTAGGCAAGACTGAGCAGACACTCGTTGACCGATCGGCAGCTGAGACGCACATTCTTCACGTCGATTTCCTCATCGTTGACAAAGCAGGTGAAGGTGAAATCGACCGACACCGGCTGCTTGGTGGCGTAAAGCTTGTCATACTTCCACTTAATCTGCGGATAGAGCGTATAGGTCTGTCCTTTGTTGGGCAACACCTCCTGCTGGATGGTGACATAGTTCAACGCCGACGAGTCGACGACGATGCGCACCACCGCATCGTTGACAGGAGCCTGCAACGTGACCGAGAACAGCGACTGGCTGTCGGGCAGCGTCATGCTGCTGTGGCTGAGACCCAGCACCAGCGAGGGATAGAGAATGCCGGAATACTGCGGCGCATAGGTCACCTGGAAATTCACCTGGGTGGGGTCGAACCGCCGACTTGACGTCGGTCCACAAGCCACGCAGAGGAGCAGCCAAGGCAGCACAAGAAAAGCAAGACGACGCATGTGGAGGGCTGGAGGGTTGAAAGGTTATTTATGTAGGGGCGTACTCTTGTGTACGCCCTTATTGAAATTCGAATATATTGTCAGAGTAACGACGAGACAAACACCACCAACAGTGCCAACGGGGCCACCCAGCGGATGATGAAGCGGACGGCCGGGTAATAGACGGCCCGCAGCGTACCTTGATTCGACAGCTCGTCGCGCAATTCGTCGGACGGCAACACCCAACCCAAAAACAACACCGTGCCCAGCGCACCGAGCGGCGGCAAATAGATGGAGTTGAGACGGTCGACAAAGTCAAAAATGGTAATGCCCGTAATATGGAAATCACTCCACACGCCATTGCCGAGCGATACCACCACGGCCACGGCAATTTCAGCCACAATAATGACCAGTGTGGCTATCCAGCGGTGCGTGCGCAGCGTCTCCAGCAACCAGGCACTCAAGGCCTCGAGCAATGAGATGGCGCTGGTCAGCGCGGCGATGCCGAGCAACAGGAAGAAGATGGAGGCGAAGATGGTACCCATCACGCCGCCCATCGAATTAAACACACTGGGCAACACACAGAAAGTAAGTCCGGGACCGCCCGCCGGCTCCATTCCACAGCTGAATACGGCGGGGAAGATGGCCACACCCGCCAGTATGGCAATAAACGTATCCGAAGCGGTGATCCACATCGAGGTGCGGAAGAGATTGTCCGAAACGGGGATATAGGAGCCATAGACAATCATCACACCCATGCCCACCGACAGCGAGAACATGGCCTGGCCCAGGGCTGCCAGCACACCCTCGGCAGTCAATTTGCTGAAATCGGGCGAAAAGAGATATTCGAGACCCTTCGAGGCACCCGGCAACGTGAGCGAGCGCACACAGAGCACTACCAACAATACCACCAGCACCGGCATCAGCACCTTCGACACCGCCTCGATGCCCTTCTGCACACCGCCCAAGATAACGATAGCTGTCAGCACCGCAAAGACAGCGAGGAAGATTACCGGCCTTAATGCCGAGGTGGAAAACCCGTTGAAATAGTCGCTGATGGCCGTAGCGTTCTGTCCCATGGTGGCCAGACGTCCCGTGATGGCGTCAAAGAAATAGCTGACTGTCCATCCCGAGATGACCAGATACTGTGCCAAAATGAAAAAACAAGTGATGAGGCCCAACACACCCACATAGCGCCAGCCCTTGCGTTTCGGCGCCAGCGACTCAAAGGCCTTTACCGGTGTGTGAAGACTGCGGCGACCTATCACAAACTCACTCAGCATCAAAGTCATGCCGATACCGAACGCAAAGCAGAGATAGACCAGCAGGAATGCCCCGCCGCCGTATTTGCCACAGATATAGGGGAAACGCCAGATGTTGCCCAGTCCCACCGCCGAACCGACGGCTGCCATGATGGCGCCCAGACTGGAAGAAAACGAATTAGTGGATTGTTTGGATGATTGCATGGAGGGGAAGAGGAGTTAAGGGTTGAAGGTTTGAGAGTTTTAGGGTTTTAGAGTTTTATTGGTCTAATTGGGCCAATTGGACTTATTAGTCCAATTGGCTATTAATTTACTCGGTCGGGGTTGGATTGGACGAAGTCGCCCCAGGAGGCGCGGGCACTTCGCTTTCGCGATGACTGGCGCAGCTGTCGCCGCACGTCGGCCAACGGGTCGGTCTGTTCCAGATAGCAGGTATAGGCCACCGCCAGCGCATCGGTGGCGTCGAAATAGCGCGGCTGTTGTGCCACGCCAAACACCGACTGCAGCACTGCCGCCACCTGTTCCTTGGAGGCGTTGCCGTTGCCCGTCACACGCTGCTTCACTGCGGCGGGCTCATGTTCTGTGAAAGAAAGGTTGCGCGAGAGCGCCGCCGCAATGGCCACACCCTGCGCCTTGCCCAGCTTCATCATCGACTGCACACTCTTGCCCACAAAGGGCGCCTCGATGGCCAGATGGTCGGGATGGTGACCGTCAATGATGCGGACCGTTGTCTCGAATATCTTGCGCAGCCGCAGATGAAAATCAGCCATCTCCTTGATGTTGAGCACATCCATCAGCAGCAACTGCGGAGCCTTGTCCGGCTCGTACTGCAACAGACTGTAGCCCAACACACGGGAGCCAGGGTCAATACCGAGAATCAACATGAATTATTGCTTGATTGTGTGAACGTTTGATTGCATGAATAGCACCAACACAAAAATGCCGCATTTTGGTTATGTGCAAAAGTACGAATATTTTTCGTACCTTTGCCTTTTAACATTACATCAATTAAGCAATCAAATATTCAAACAGTCTAATAATGGAAAAACTGATCATCACCGCCGCCATCTGTGGCGCAGAAGTCACCAAGGAACAGAACCCCAACGTCCCCTACACTGTTGAAGAAATCGTGCGTGAGGCCAAATCGGCCGTCGACGCCGGTGCCGCCATCGTCCACCTGCATGTGCGTGAAGACGACGGCACGCCCACCCAGAGTCATGTGCGTTTTCAGGAATGCACCGAGGCCATCCTGAAGGCCTGCCCCAACGTCATCCTCATCCCCTCGACGGGCGGTGCCGTGGGCATGACCCCCGACGAGCGTCTCGACTCCACCAACACCACCCCCATCCCCGAGATGGCCACGCTGGACTGCGGCACCTGCAATTTCGGCGACGAGATTTTCGACAACACCATGCCCACCATGCGTGCCTTTGGCAAGCGCATGATAGAGAAGGGCATCAAGCCTGAGTACGAGTGCTTTGAGATGGGTCACCTCGACACCATCCTCACCATGGCCCGCAAGGGCGAGGTGCCCGGCGCCCCGATGCAATTTAACTTTGTATTAGGCGTCCCCGGCTGCACCCCCGCCACCGTCGACAACCTCTGCTGGCTGGTGAACAAGATTCCCGCCGGCAGCACCTGGACCGCCACCGGCATCGGCCGTCACGCTTTCACGCTGGCCGCTCCCGCCATCGTCATGGGCGGCAACGTGCGTGTCGGTTTCGAGGACAACCTCTACCTCGAGCGCGGCGTGCTGGCCAAGAGCAACGGCGAACTGGTCGACAAAGTCGTCCGCATGGCCAAACTGCTGGGCCGTCAGGTGGCCACCAGCGACGAGGCTCGCGAGATCCTCTCCCTCAAAAAAAGATAAATCAAAACAATACATCCCTTTAAAACAATGAAAAAAACGCTTTTATACTGACCCTACTGGCCCTGGGTCTCGGTGTGACGGCGCAGACCAACAGTCGTCACATAAAAAACCTTGAGCAGTTGCGCCAGCGCAGCGAGATGAAAAAAGAGTCTCAGCTCCGTCAGCAGAAGCCGCTGAACCTCCAGGAACTCAACCTGCGCAGCGACGCCGCTGTTGCGATGCCGGCCACGCAGGCCAAATCCAAATCCGCCAAACAGTGGTCGACCGACATGCCCGCCGACCGCTGGTTCCCCGGCGAGTGGGAAGAGGTGCAGGCCATCGTAGTCACCTTCCCCTACAACGCCTATCCCGCCGGACATGTGGGTGACGACGACTATACCGCCGACATCTACCTGCCTGGCATGGGTATGCTTTACAAATGGAACGACAACACCAACCGCTGGCAGTATTTCAACGGTGGCTGGGGCGCTGTGGATGGCACGCCCGACACCACCGACTATGAGGCATACATCGCCTATTTCTCCCAATTAGGATCTCAGTATCAGGAGTATGTCGAGTACTACCAGAAGCAACTCGAGTTCCGCAATGTCTTTGTGAACCTCATCGACGCCATCCAGCATGGCAGCCAGGTGTGGATTGCCGTGTGGAACCTCAGCGACAGCACGATGATCAAAGACATCATGTCCGATGCAGGCAAGCCGCTCACCAACTACCGCTTCATCGAATGCTACACCAACGCATTCTGGTACCGCGACTGCGGCCCCATCTGCTTCTACTACGGTGACAACGACGAAGTGGCCATGCTCAACTTCGAATACTCGGGCCGTGCCTGCGACGACCTGCTGCCCGACTCCATCTCCAGCCAGACCGGCATCCCCAACTACACCACCACCATCGAATGGGAAGGTGGCAACTGCCTGGTCGACGGTGTCGGCGTGCTGTTCACCAGCGACGCCATCAACGACGAGAACGCCGACCGCCAAGGTCAGATATACGCCACCGGCAACAGCCAGGACCCTGTCGACTACCGAACCAAGCCGTCGCTGTCGGCGGCAGCCGTACTCGACTCGATGCAGCGCATGTTCGGCACCACCTACGTCCTGCCGCGTCTGCAGTATGACGGTGGCACGGGTCACGTGGACCTGTACGCAGACATGTGGGACGAGAACGAGTTCATCTTCTCGAAATACCCCGACCAGTACAGTTCATGGACCGACTTCACCATCGCCAACAACAACATCAACACGCTGACGGGCTACCAGAGCATCTTCGGATTCAACTACAAGAAGAGCTATATCCCCTTCCCCTCCAGGGACAACGGCAGCAATTTTACCTCCCAGACAACCTACGACGAGAGCTACACGCGCAGTTACAGCAACCACACCTTCATCAACAACATCATTGTGCAGCCCTGTTTCTCGCCTGTCGTCGACGGTGAGCCCTCCGCCGAGTGGGGCCGCGCCAACCTGGACTCGCTGCGCGCAGCCTATCCCGGCTACACCTTCTACCCCATCGACATCCGCTCGTTTGACGGCTACGGCGGCGCCATCCACTGCATCACCAAGCAGATTCCCGCCGACAACCCCATCCGCATCTTGCACCCCTCCACCACCTGGCACAACGGCATCATCCATACCGCCAGCAAGAACATGGAGGCCATCATCACCAACCGCAGCGGCATCGCCTCCGCCACGCTCCACTGGCGTGTGGACGGCGCCGACTGGCATACCGCCACGTTCATCCCGGGCGAAGACAACCACTACACCGCTGTGATGGATTTTGCCCAGGCTGCCATGAATGAGGGTCAGCAAGGTATTGTTGAATACTACATCAGCGCCACCTCCAACAACGGCAAGACCATCACCAAACCCATGACGGCCAACCAAGGCGGTTTCTACACCTTCCATGTCATCTACGACTCCGGCGTGGGCATCCACAGCGTGAGCGCCGAACAGGTGGGACAGTTCTATCCCAACCCCGCCAACGGACTGACCGTTATTGACATCGACGCCATCACCCGCTGCCAAGTCAGCGTGATCGACGCACTGGGCCGTGTTGTTCGCCGCGACAATCTCACCGACGGTCACAACGGACAGTACACCCTCGACACCCGCGCCCTGCCCCACGGCATCTACAGCGTGCGTTTCACCGCCGAGGACGGCACCAACGTGGTGCGTCGACTGGTGGTGCAATAACCCCGTCCGACACACCAACACACAAAAAGGCCTGTGAATTCACATGCCTTTTTGTGTGTTGTATTGCAGGTAGGACAACTGACGAGTTGCCCCAATTATTCACATCTTCAGCACTTCGAAAAAAACGCTTGGAATTAAAACAGAATAGTGTCAAAAATAAATGTTATATTTGCAGACAAGTTTCGACGAGAGCCATGTCGGAGATGCGAATAAAGCATTTGTATAGGTCCAAGTTTTGAAATCGCCAAACTTTTAATTGGAGGACACTGATTCTGATGCCTTTTCTGCTTTGCCTTTATGTATAGTCTTTTGACCGCTGCATATCGGGGGCATAGGATGAAGAGAGAGCCAGTGGCTCTTTTGATAGCGAAGCGGAGAACAAAGGAGTTCAAGTCAGTTCTATTCCGAGAAGGCGATTGGCGATGCCTAAAGATTGTTGAAACCGACAACACGAGTTCTAAAAACAAAATCCTGTTTTAAATTAAAAATCTCTTTTAAATCTAATAAACCATTACAATATTGTACATGAGATACTTATAGATAATCCCCTTTTAGATTTTACATTTTTCGTTTAAATCTCACTTGACAAGCACCCATTGTTTTTTCTCATTTACTTTTATCACATTGTGAATTCTCAGGTATGATAGCAGATTCGTGATTTTATTCTTCTTCTGCTGTTCCGACAAGACATCCGACAACTTGTTCATCAGCAGTTCGTCTATCTCCGATCGGCTGGCCGCTCCAAACTTTTCAAGATACTGCACAATCATTCTGCGGAAGTACTCGTCATCAAAGCTCTTGTTCTTCACATACGTCGATTTCAGCCCCACGTTACCGGTGTTCCTGGTAACGACTTTCGATAGGAACAACCCATTCTTGCGCCCCTCGACGTATTTCTTCTTTCTCAGATACTTAATCTCTTCGTCTCCCAATTTCTTTTGTTTCTGCACCTTGTCAAGCAGAATCAAGTCCGACATAGACAAATCGGGCACGCTGACCAATATTCTGGCAAACCGCTCATTTATGACCTTGCCCTCGATATCCACAGTCACCATTCCGCCAGAGGTGTCGTATTCCGGCATGGGGAAGAATCGCTTCTTTTGCTGTTCGAACAATTTCTTGATGCCACCGCCTTCAGTATCCACCATGTGTACATTCCTCATGGCCTCAACCAAGAACGGATTCCGATAGATGGATTCAGGGCTATTGTCAAGCACCACCTTCTCCACCGACTCGGGCAGAAACACCCCGTGGTTACGGAACACTAGATGGTCGTTCTCGTATTCAATCACCTCAATCCTTGCGCCCTTCTCATAATCTTGGTGTGCGATAGCGTTATTTAACGGCTCACGCAAAGTAAACTCGTCATAACGGAACAACTTTTCAGGGAAAATATTGCCGCTAATGGTGAACTCATACGACGTATTGCGGATTTGATGTCCTATGTCCTCAATGGCCAGAATCATCGGGATAGAGAACACTTTGAAATCAAGATTCTCCGCCCGCTCGTTCTTTAGCGTCCACCGGACTTTGCACACCTTCGGCAACAGGTAGTGCTCCGACTCTTCGCGTCCCACCAGGATGATGGCCGCTATGGTAATCTTGCCCTTGATGGTGATATGTGCCTTGTTCAGGAATGTCTTGTCATCCCATCCGTCCACCTCCTTGTCCTTACCAGGATGCACCTCCTTGTATTTCTCTCGGGCTTTCAAAATGGCGGCAGGGTCAAGGTCATCGATAGTGGCATCCGGAAGTATCTGTGCCGTCCAGTCTTGTTGCAGCAATCCCTCGCTCAAAATAACCTCCTCTCGCTCGTATGTCAGTGGGACGAGGTTGTCCTTGATTCTCTGCCAGGCTTTCTTGTGGGCATACACAGGCCTGCGGGGCAGATGCTTGGGAATATGAATGACCCATACCACCTTGTGGGTGTCGCAGGTGATGTATTCGTCGATATATAGGCCTTCTGAAGAAACGTTAGTGCAGTTCTCCTTAATCTTATAGACGGCAGAATTGGTGTCGAGATTGAACTGCGAGAGGTCTGTGCCGACAATCTCCAGCGTCTTGTCTTTGACTCCTATTACCAGCACGCCACCCTCCATATTTGCGATGCCCGACACATACGACATCACATCCTCCCCCTCATGCCCGTTGAAGGAATTCTTCAAGTTCTTCATCTCTTTCCAGTCGCACTTCTCATCCTCTACAGGATAGTGTGCAATCAGGAATTCTCGTAGTTCTTTCTCTGTCATATTTCGTATCTTTCTGTTTTAAGAAATGATGCTTTGCCTATTTCATTACAACAATCAATATTATTTTATTGAGGAACAAATATCTACACACTCACATATCATCTGTTGTTTAGTTTCTCGATTATACGTTCTGATAGTTGCTTTAGAAGTTTGTTTGGTAGTGTTTCATCCAGTGTGTCTGGAGTCTGAGTACTCTAGGGTACGATGCAAAACTAAATAATTATTTTCATATTAGAATTATGTTTGTGAGATTTATTGTGATTTTTCTTTTTTATCAAGCTGATTTACTGCAAATA
>JAFSYK010000068.1 GCA_017449975.1 Bacteroidales bacterium | reverse complement strand
ATCTTTGCGTCTCGTTTAAATGGCTCATTTGCATTTTGTTTTTTGAGTCCGCAAATGTGGCGATTTTTTCTCAAACAATCCAGCCGTACGGCTGGATTGTTTGTTCTCCAGCCCTTATAACTTTCGAAGTTGAACTTTCACAAGACTTCGTCAGAAAGAAAAGCGGAACTGGGAAGCATTGTTTTTGGAAAGATATATGAACGACTACGTAAAGATATAGAAGTGTTTTCACGTAGCAGGTAATGCAACATTGCAATGGTGCAAGTAGACCAGTACGTACCAAGAATTATTTTTCGTTTCGCAGCAGCAAAACGCCATTACAATAACACGAAAGAGGATTGAATGAAACGTGCGAGGCCAGTGGCGTGCCATTGCTGGCCTCGCCAAAATTGAACTTTAGATACAGCTATTCTCGGCTACACGAAATAACTTTTATCAACCATTCTTTTTCGGAGGTAACTTCTTAGAACCCTCGGCGATTTGCTTTTCTTCTTTGGCCATTCGCCGTTCCACCTTTTTGATATCTTCGGCGGGCGGAAGGTTTTCTGGCTTGATACCGCGTCGTCCAAGCATATCACGCACACTTTGGTTGTTCTGGATATGCTCAACCGTTATATTATGTTCGCCATAAAGGTCTTTCTCTTCCACATTGTAATTGGTCATCTCGGTAGCCAAATTCTTGGCGGCGATAGTCAGTGTCGGTAGTCGGTCGGCCAATGCGTCACTCTTGATGCCAAGACGTTGTTTCGTCTGCTCTGTGGTGAGACCGCCAAACAAAGCACTGTCACCCTTGGAACGGATACGTCCCAATCCTTTTTCATCGACCCCGCGCTCATAGATGTTCTTGCTCAACTGCTTTTCTGAAGACCGCAAACGTTCGCGTGTTTCAAGTCGCTCCAGCATGTGCAGACGCTCCTCAATAATCTCCGCACGGCGAGTCTGCACCGCAAAATAGCTCTGAGCAAAAGCCACTTCCTCCTTCTTTGGGTCACCATTCTGCGCAATAAGATAACAGGCATAACGAGTGAGCATAAAGTCTTGTACGGGACGTTGTGCACCCTTGGCAATATCTATCATTTTCGTGACCTCACGAAAATGATCATCAATATTGATTCCCTGTGATTTGCACGATTGCATAGCACGTCCAATCGCCACTGCAAAATTCTCCCATCTGGCATAGCCAAGAACATGTTGCAACTCGCGGGCGTACCAAACTTCTATATTCTCACCATTCTCATCTACAACCTGTCTTTCAATTGCGTCGAAAGCACCTTTATACTCTATAATTTGCTGAATGTCCATATGCTTCAATTTTAATTTGTAACGCAAGAAAAACTTTTTTATTGCACAGAACAAAAGAGGATGCCCATTATTGAGCATCCTCTTCTTCTTTATTATCTACTTTGGATTAGTGACGACGGCCACCGCCATTGCCATGGCGTTCGCCACCGTTGCCACCCTCGCGACGGCCGTGACCGCCACGGTCGCCATCGCGACGGGGACCGCTGCCTTCGCGGCGCGGACTGCGGGCGGGCTTCTCCTCGACATAGCCTTCGGGCTTGGGGAGCAGCGCCTTGCGGCTGAGCTTGATCTTGCCGCTCTTGTCGTCGAAAGCGATGACCTTCACCTGGAACTCGTCGCCTTCCTGGATGAGACCTTCGAGAGTTTCGGTGCGGCCCCACTGGTACTCGCTGATGTGCATCAGACCTTCCTTGCCAGGGAGGAACTCCATGAAGGCGCCGAACTCGACAATCGAGACGACCTTGGCGTCGAAGATGTCGCCCACCTCGGGAACGGTGCAGATATCCTTGATCCACTTGATAGCGGCAGCGATATCCTCCTTGTTCTGCGAAGCGACGTCGACAATGCCAAACTCGCCCTCTTCTTCGATATTGATAATGGTGTTGGTCTCCGCCTGAATCTTCTGGATAACCTCGCCACCCTTGCCGATGACAGCACCGATGAAGTCTTTCGGGATCTTGATTTGCTCGATACGCGGCACAAAGTCTTTGTAGTCGGCGCGCGGTTCGGGGATGGTCTCGAGAATCTTGCCGAGGATGTAGAGGCGTCCCTGACGGGCCTGCTCCAATGCCTTGGCCAGCACGTCGTAGCTGAGGCCGTCGACCTTGATATCCATCTGGCAAGCGGTGATACCGTCGCGGGTACCGCAGACCTTGAAGTCCATATCGCCCAGGTGGTCCTCGTCGCCGAGAATATCACTCAACACAGCCCACTTGTCGCCCTTGGAGATGAGACCCATGGCGATGCCGGCTACCGGCTTGCGGATCTTCACACCGGCATCCATCAGCGCCATACAGCCGGCGCAGACGGTGGCCATCGAGCTGGAGCCGTTGGACTCGAGAATATCGGAGACCACGCGGATGGTGTAGGGGCATTCGGCCTCGGTGGGGAGCACCTCTTTCAGGGCGCGCCAAGCCAGATGGCCATGACCCACCTCGCGACGGCTGGTGCTGCCGCTGCGTTTCACCTCGCCAGTGGCGAAGCCGGGGACGTTGTAGTGCAGCAAGAAGCGGCGCATGCCTTCGATGACGGCGCCGTCGATCTTCTGCTCGTCGAGCTTAGTGCCCAGCGTACAGGTGCTGAGGGACTGCGTCTCGCCACGGGTGAAAATGGCACTGCCGTGGACAGAAGGCAGGTAGTCGGTCTCGCACCAGATGGGACGAATCTCGTCGAGCTGACGACCGTCGAGACGGGTGCGCTCGTTGAGCACCATGTCGCGCATGGCCTCGCGCTCCGTGTCGTGATAGTAGCGGTCAATCATAAACTTGATCTCATCGGTGAGGGTCTCCTCGGTATAGTTGGCGTCGATAAACTCCTGCTTGATGGCGGCGAAGCCTTCCTCGCGCTGGTGCTTGTTGGCGATGCCCTGCTTGGAGAAGTCGTAGCACTTCTGATAGACGGCGTCGCGCACACGCTGGCGCAGCTCCTCGTCGTTCACCTCGTGGCAGTACTCGCGCTTCTCGGTCTTGCCGGTAGCAACGGTGAGCTCGTCGAGCACGCGGCACTGAATCTTGATGGCCTCGTGGGCAGCCTTGAGGGCACCGAGCATCACCTCTTCGCTAACCTCCTTCATCTCACCTTCCACCATCATGATATTGTCGGCGGTGGCGGCGACGATGAGGTCGAGGTCGGCGCGCTCGATATCCTGCATCGGGGTGTTGATGACATACTTGCCGTCGAGGTAGCTCACGCGCACCTCACTGACAGGGCCGTTGAAGGGGATGTCGCTGACGGCGAGGGCCGACGCGGCGGCGAGGGCCGCCAGCTGGTCGGGCATGGTGTCGTGGTCGCCGCTGATGAGGGTGATGTTCACCTGCACTTCGGCGTGGAAATTGTCGGGGAAAAGAGGACGCAGGGCACGGTCGACCAGTCGGGCGATGAGAATCTCATGCTCCGAAGGACGGGCCTCACGTTTGAAGAAACCGCCAGGGAAGCGACCCATGGAGGCATATTTTTCCTGATAGTCAACGGTGAGAGGTATGAAGTCGACGTTCTCGCCCACCTCCTTCTTCGAACAGACGGTGGCTAAAAGCATCGTGTCGTTCATGCGTACAACGGCAGAACCGTCGGCCTGTTTGGCCAGTTTGCCGGTCTCGATTTCGATCATGCGGCCATCGCCGAGGTCGAAACGCTTTGTGATAATGTTTTCGTTCATTTTTTTATTGTTTTCATTACTTTACCGCAGCCTCGGGGACCGTCCCCGAGACCCATAAAAGTGTTAATTTCAATCATCTATCTCCTTCGGCGGGCAGCAACGACCAGCAAAAAAGAAGTGCAAAGATACAAAAAAAATTGGGAATTGAAATATTTATTGTACATTTTCTATTAGCCAATCATGGTGTTTGTTGATTGGTTTAATGTCGTAACCGCCTCGTTCCATGGCGGACATTCTATGCCTGTCATACCCATCCCCCAATATAATTTATATATAAATTATATACCTCATTCATTCCCAGGCATTTCTCCCGCAAATCATCCCCGTACCATCCCTATATCAAGCCTATACCATCTCTATACCAACTCTATGGAGCCTAAGGGGTACCTCCGATGTACCTTCGGGGTACCCAGGGGGATCCTTCGCCCCATCCTCGGTGCTGGCTCGTCCTACCCAAGGGGTTCTCCCAATGCTGCCTCGCTCAAAAGGTGGTTTTGAGTGAGGCTAGGGCGAAACAACTGCTTGGCAACGGTATGGGAACCCCTTGCCTGATCTGAGACAATATTTTGCCCACTTTGTCGTTATCATTATCGTTATGGCAAGAAAACAAGGCGACTCCGAGAGCGGTAAACTCGGCAACAAGATACTTTACACCTGGCATGGTCGCCAGTGTGAGCGTTCCATGCCCACCCATGTGGCCAACCCGCAAACCGAAGCGCAGCAGTCGCATCGAAGTAACTTTGCGCTGATTTCCAAGCTCTCATCCTATATGAAGGATGCCCACCTCGTGGGCCTCCACTGGTTGTCTATCCGCGAGCACAACAGCACCTATGCCCTCTTCAAGCACCTCAACAAAGACTGCTTCACTCCCGATGGCGACATCAACCTTCCCCGCATCATCGTCAGCAAGGGTTCTGTACCTTTGGTTGCCATCACCGCTGCCAAGGTCGAGCACGGTGTCCTCACCGTTACCTTCGACAGTCGACACTATGGCGGCGAACCCACCGACGAATTCTACCTCTTCGTTTACTGCCCCGCCCTCTGCGCCGGTCGTCTCGCCACCCCTGTTCCCCGCGCTGATGGCCTCGTCACCGCTGTTCTTCCCGATGAATGGCTCCATACCGACCCCACCGCTGCCACCTTCCCCCATTCCGGCAACCAAGGCCTCCACCTCTACGCCTTCCTCCGTGGCAAAAAAGGACGCACCTCCGACACCATCTACATCGCCTTGCAGAACTAATCACCCCTGAGGATTTCAAGCATCTTCATATTTCTTTCTTGCAGTTTCAAAAAATTGCGTATTTTTGTAGTTAGTTTCGTTCATCGGACGACTTTATGAGAAAAGCACAACATATTATATTATATATAGTTACGGCAGCCCTCGCGGTGGGTTGCGAGGGGGCATGAGAACGGGCGCGGCCCGCAGCCGTCCGACACGCTCTATACCGCCGAGGTGGCTATGGAGGTCTTTAACCAAGACCCCGGCCGGGCTCTCGTCATCATCGACTCGGCGCTCCTCGTGGGCAACGTCGACGACAACCTCGCCACCATGCTCAAAGCCAAAATCCACAACCAGTCGAACAAAGCACAGCAACTCGATACGGCCCAGCAGATGCTTGAAGGACTGATGGAGAGCGACTTCGTGAAAGACCCCGACAAACGCGAGGTGTTGCTCGACCTGCTGGTGAGTACCACACGGCTGCGTGATGACTATGAGCAGTGCCTGCGTTGGGCCACCGAGAAGGCCGACCTTTGCCGGGAGCAGGGCAAGAAGACCGAGGCGCTGCGCACCGAGGCCGAGATTGGTGTCATCCTCGTCGAACTTGGCGAGGAGAAGGAGGGTGTCGAAAGGCTCAACGGCGTGATTGCCAGCCTCGAAGGGCAGCACCAAACCGACGAGACGGATGCCTGCATCATCGCCATCAGACGCAAAATCCTCGTTCACCTCCCACCGCTCACCGTTCACCTTCCCCTCGGGCATCTACATGGTTAAGGTGGGCAACCGTCCCGCCCGCAAAGTGGCGGTAGTCAGATAGCAAGAGACGTTTTGTATCGAAGCAATAAAAAACAATATTATGGAAGACAATAAGAAAACAGGGTACGAAGCCCCCAGGCTAACCATAGCGACCTTCAAGGTCGAAAAGGGATATGCCGCCAGCGGTGATTGGAACAGAACCCTTAGCCTTTATGAACAAACGGGTACAGGCGACCAGAACCTCGAGGACCGTGGCACAGCCACCGAGTGGTCATGGTAGGGGAATTGAGAATTAAGAATTTTGAATTAAGATTTTTGAATTCGATATGAATTATAGGTTTTCGATTTTGGCTGCAGTTGCCATGCTTTGCAGCCTTGCAATGACAACAGCTTGCACAAAAGATGATGCAGACAACTTCCCCGAGGGGTCCTTGGAGATTTTCGCCGAGGGGTCGGGTTCGGGCACCAAGACCACAGTGAACGGCACCTCGGTGAAGTGGGTCGTTGGCGACAAGGTGTGGATCAACGGAGCCACAGGAACGGTTACCCAAGGCTATGGCAACCACTGGTATGCCGCGAAGGATGGCAGCGGTTCTTTCGTAACAAGCAGCGACTTCAACTCGTTCTATCCCGCCGCCATCGCCACCGCCACGGGCGCCGGCAGCCAGACCGATGATTCCGCCACGGTAGTCTTTCCGTCGCATTATGCCAGCTCGTTCGACGGCGACAACCAGGTGCTTTCGCTGCCCATGGCCGCCCGCAGCGAGGCTAATGCCACGGGCGTGAAGTTCAAGCACCTCAGCGCTGGAATCAACGTGAATGTGAAGAACACTTTTACCAACGACACCGTCCTGTATCTCGACTCGGTGAGCGTCACCTCCGGCAGCGTCAACCTCTGTGGCCAGGCCTCGGTAAGCCTGAGCACCAGCGCCGTGCCCACCGTCAGCGCCACGGGCACGGGGTCGAAGACTGTCACCGTCTACTTCAGCACTCCTGTCGCCCTTGCCGTGGATGCCAGCAAATGCGTCCAGGTGCCTGTGATACCGAGCAGCAGCGACCTGGGGACGGTCACCATCCGCGTCTACACCCATCTGGCACCCGTGGCCTACGGTAGCATGGAGGTATTCACCTTTGAGAAAAACAAGTCCTCCTTCGGCGCGCTCGGGCGTAACGAGGTCAAGTCCTCGCCCGAGATAGGCATCGTGCGCGGCGGTGCCAATGTCACTCCTTCCGTCAAGGGCGCCTTCTCTGTCAGCCCCACCACCCGGGTGATATTCTCGCAGGGCAACCTGCAGTTTGTGAGTAGCGCATGGAGGTTCGCCGAGCATCAGTACGACTACCTCGGCAGCAGCCAGAGTGACGGCAACCGCGACCTCTTCGGCTGGGGCACGGGCAGCAATCCCAACCAGACCAGCACCACCGATGCTGACTACGGCACTTTCAACGACTGGGGCAACCATATCACTGGCGATTGGCGCACTCTCAGCAGCGAGGAGATGAACTACCTCCTCAACACCCGTAGCAACACCACCTTCAACCTGCCGAACAGCACATCCAATATCAGCTACACCAAAGCTACGGTGAATGACAAGAACGGCCTTATTCTCTTTCCCGACAACTATGTGCATCCCACTACTGGAGTCACTGTCACCGGAGATTACAATTATAACACCTACAACGCCTCTTATTCTGTTTTTGCCGTCACAAGTGGTTGGGACAAGATGGAGGCTGCCGGTGCCGTCTTCCTGCCTGCTGCCGGCTATCGTAATGGAACATCTGCCCCATCCGAAGTCGCCTCGCATGGCTACTATTGGCTGTCGAACGGATATGAATCCTACAAAGCCTACCGGCTCCTTTTCCATAGCGGGGAGACAACCGCCTCCAACCCTCAAGAGCGTCACTACGGCTTCTCCGTGCGTCTGGTGAAGGAGGCGAATTGATATAATAATGAAATATAATATTTGAGTAATATGAAACATTTTCTACGAGGATTAATGATGGCGGTGCCACTGATGGCGGCGCTGCTGATGCCGGTGTCGGCTTATTGTTATGGTTACATGACGGACCCCAGATTCTATGACGCTACCGTCACAGCAACAGGGAAGGTGCATATCACAGTGCCCATCGAAGTCCAGCAATATAGCGGCGCAGGTGCCTACGCCCAAAATGGCAGCTACCTCTGGATCCGTATTGGCAATCAGGCCGCGATTCCCATTGTCTATTATGATTATATGGCTGGAGTCAGGGTGGTGAATGGTATCATCGATGTGACCAATGACAGATACAACTCCCGCTTGACCATTATCAACGATGGCGTGAGCCACGCGGTTGATGTAGCGCCCAACTATTACAGTGGTGGAGCGCTTTCCCAATTTGAGTTCGACTGGTTCCCGTCGGAGGATTTACTACAGGAAACCTTCACGTTGGGGGTCAGCGCCGACCTGTTTTTCTACACCGTGGTAGACGATCAGTCGACTAGTACCTTCAATCATACGCTGGGCACTTTCAGTAACCTCAGCGGTACCAGCGTGCATCCGCAACTGATAGACCCCATCTTCTGCACCGCCAGCAGCACGGCCAACGTTGGCAAGGTGGCGGTGCCCTATGTGATTTTCCAGACACCCCTAAAGTACTACACCTCCTGGAACTCTGCTCAGATTCCTTGCCAGAATCAGAGCGACATGCTCTATGTGCAGCCGCGGGACACCGTGCAGCCGGGCTTTATGATGTATGTGCAGGTGCAAAGCAGGGAGGCCTCCGACACGACGGACGTCATCCGCTGGCTCACCTCCAACAAGGTGGCCATCCCGGCTTATCACAAGATATATAATTTCTGGGTGACCCGTCACTCCTACGAACGCGACGGGCTGTGGTATGAAGACTTTCGCTACAAGGAGCTAAGATGGTATCTGGCCTATCCCCACACCGAGGACATCGTACCCAACGACATGTTCGAGATACAGCGTGCCTACCAGAGCGACTTCAGCGACGCGCAGACCATCGCTATGCTACCCATCGAGTGGGCCGACAGTGCCATGAACAATAAGCTGTTCACTTACGTCGATTCCTCACGTGCGGCATGGCGCAATCCTGTGGAGAACAGCTACACAGTCTATTACCGCGTGCGACGTACATCGTCGGCCATCTGGGGCTGGGAGGGACACGACTACGCCCGTTCGGGCAGTTGTACTCCGTCCCCCGCACCTCGTTTGCCTATTTTTCCCTGCGAAGCTCAAACCTACAAAGCCGATGATAATTTCGCTGACAACCATAAGGTGCATCTGTCCATCAAATTATTCAATAACATTTACGGAAACGGGAGAGACTTCAACAAACGTTACAGATATTCCTATTGGGACGACCATGCTACGCTGTATATCTACAAGATTATGCAGGAGACAGGAGACACCATCCGTATTCCCATATCAGCCGATAGCATCCAAGCCTCTATTGACAGGGTATTCTACCATCCTGAACACGATTCTGACAACCCTAGCATCATTCTTCACTATACCGATGTGTTGAACAATCCCTGCATACACTATAAGTACGAACTTGGCGTGGAAAGGAGCGAAGCTACGTTGGAACCACCAGTGTGGACATGGCAGTTTGAACAAGGGTATGATGTAGAAGGCGGCTACAGCCATAATATATCTTTTGTGCGCGATGGAGGCGAAGATCCCTACTACACCAACGCCGGCAACCTTGACGGCCTGGAGGGCACGCATCTGGTGAGCCCCGAATATGTACGCCTCACGTGGGGCATGACCGACGGCGGGGTGGACGAGTTCCTCGTCGAGGCGCGGCCCGACAACGACCCCTCCGCTGCCTGGACCACCCTCGGCACCACCACCAACAGCTTCTGGGTGGACCACGAGGCCGACCCGCAGATTAGCCCCGTGTGGCAATACCGCGTCACCATGAGCTACACCTGTGAGGGCAACACCGTCAGCACCAGCCACGTCACCACCGGCTCGCGCTCGCCCTACGGCCGCATCGCGGGCCGCGTGCACTACGAGGACGGCAGCGGCTGTCCCGGCATCACCGTCACCGCCACGCGTACCGACAACGGCGCCACGGTGCAGGTGGCTACCACCGACAGCACCGGTGCCTACCTCTTCGACAGCCTGCCCTATGGCGGCGATGTGGAATACGCCATCACCCCCACCTCGCAGACCGCCCAGTTCCACTACAACAACACCACCTCGCCCTCGGCCACCATCACCCTCACGCTGCACCGCTGCATCACCCAGGGGGTGGACTTCGACAATATCTCGTCGGTGCGCTTCACCGGCCGTGTGCTCTTCGAGAACAGCTCGGTGCCGGTGCGCGACGCCTGCTTCCGCCTCAACGGCAACCTGATGCGCTTCGCCAACACGCCGGTGAAGACGGACGCCAGCGGCAATTTCGAGATTCGCGTGCCGCAGGGTAGCGCCTTTACCCTGCAGGTGGTGAAGGAGGGCCACAACTTCAATGGCGACGGTTTTGTGCGCATCAATAACGACAGCCTGATTACCCGCAGCACTCCGCTGGACGGCGTGCGCGTATGGGACGAGACGAAGGTGCGCCTCACGGGGCGCATCTGCGGTGGATTGGACCAGACGGCGCTGCCCCTCGGCCTCGGCCTTTCGCGCAACAACCTCGGTGACGACCTCAAGCTGGTGCTCGAGCTGGAGGGCGACAACGTAAGCTATGTGGTGCGAGTGCCCAGCGACCTCACCAAGGACACGCTGGAGTACACGGTGCCGCACCTGCTGTATGGCGGGTTTAACGGGGTGGATGGTTTTGACAGGGTGGATACTGTGGGAGAGACGGACGTGCACTACCAGCTGAAGCGTGTGGTGATAGAGCCCGACCCGGCGACGGGCGAGTTCAGTGCCGACCTCTTCCCTGTGCGCTGGAAGATTATCCAGGCCAGTGCCACAGGCTACGCCACCCTCTTCGGCCGTGGTCGCACGGGCGAGGTGCTCGACCTCAGCGGTGCCGCCACCGTGCGCGACACCGTGCGCGAAGCCCCCACCGCTGCCAACGGCTGGGGCGAGCATGCCCGCTACGCCACCAGCAACGCCCACTACAAGCTAACCTACCGCGCCCCCATCACCATCACCTGCAAGCAGCTGAAGTGGGGCATGGAGGTGGACTACTTCGGCGAGCCCACCATCAAGCGCCAGACCATCACCAACGAGAACATCCAGGTGCCCGTGGCCACGAAGCAGGCCGACGGCACCTACCGCTACCTCTTCGGCGCCCCAGTCTTCGAGAGCGGCACATACGACTTCCGCGCCTACGCCCACGAAGACTATTACTACAACAACGACCCCAACGGCATCCCCGACGAGGTACGCATCAAGGGCGGCACTCTCAAGATATACAACGGCATGCACGAGAACGAGAACGCCAACACGCAGGTGATGAGCAAGGAGCTCGACACCCTCGGCAGCGCTGACTTCACGATCCCCATCGACTATGTATCCTTCGTGCGTAGCGACACCAATGTGCAGCGTGTGCTCGACCTGTCGGTGGAGAGCGACGGCGAGTTTGTGGAGCAGCAGGCCGTGCGCGGCTACGTCACCGGCTACCGCAAGACCGACGCCGACGTCATCACCTCGACCCACGGCACCATCCAGCTGCTCGACGTGCTGCGCGACCCGCCGGGAAGCACCTCCAGCGCCTACATCGAGAGCGGCGCCGAGTACTCGTACAGCTACACCTACGACTTCCAGTTCAAGTTCGGCCTTGAGTTCGGTCTCACCCTCGGCACACAGGCCAAGACCGTTATGGGTGCCTTCGTTGGCATGGGCGCCGGCACCTTCTTGGGACAGAACATGGATTTTAGCACTACCTACGACTTTACCCTACCTATCACCAGTAGCTACAACTACAAGCACCAAGGCAACTACACCTTCAAGACTGCCGAGCGCATCAGCACCAGTAGCGACCCCTACTATGTGGGACAGGACGCCGATGTCTATATCGGCGCGGTACAGAATGTCTACTTCCGCCGCGTGGATGCCGTGCAGCCGCTCGACTCGGTGACCTACAGCGCCCTGGGCGGCAGCAGTGCCAACGGCTCCATGCAGACCGTGGGAGAGGGCGTGGACACCAACGGCAACAAATACTATCTGGTCATCGGCAGCGAGCTGGAGACGGGTCCCTACCTGAACTCCACCTTCGCCTACACCCACAGCCATATCCGCGACAACCTCATCCCGCAGTTGACGCACCAGCGCGACGCCCTGCTGCTCACCTGCGACAGCGCCACGGCGCAGGCCACCGCCGACGCCCGCGGCACGCAGGTCTATTGGAGCCGCGTCAGCCCCGACGACGAAAACTGGGCCTGTGAAGACTACTACCTGCCCATGCGCCCCACCGGCTCATCGAATCTCTATACCGACGAGGTGGCCAGTCTCAATAAGCGCATCGCCGACTGGGTCCAGCTCCTGTATCAGAACGAGGCCGAGAAGGTGGCTGCCATCCACCAGCACCAGCACGACTCAGTGGCCACCTATTCCGTCAGCGGCCCCCTCACCATCTCGCGCAGCGAAAACTACTCCTATAGCAATGCCTACCACGTCTATTGGGACTACCCGGGCTTCGGTGTGGGCACCGGCGACCTTATTGGCAACATCGCCAACGCCTTTGCCAAACCCATCGTTAATCTCATCAGAAACGCTTTTACGAAAGTACGCAACAATGCACAGGGCGAAAATGGCATCAACCCGCTCCTGGTCGGTGTCAACGCCCCCGGCTCGGCCACCAAGTTCTCTCTGACGCCCATCATCGACTTCAACTTCGGACGCGACCCAGTGAGGAGTCTCTCGCACACCCGCGAGATAGGCTTCACCCTCGCCCCTGACAGATACAGCAACATGGATGTCAGCATCTACCGCCTGAAGAAGAGCGCCAGCGAGTTTTCCTTCAACGTGGCCTCGGACACCACGCGTGAATTCGTTGACAATGGTAACGACTATGACGGCGACTCCTACCTCTACGGCTCGCTGGTCTACTACCTGCGCGGTGGCGCCGCCAAGTGCCCCTGCGAGGTGGCCGACAGCACCGAGTTCTACCATCCCAAGACGCCTCTCTCGGCAGGTGCGCTGCGGCTAGAGAACCCCAAGGTGGACATCAACGTGCATGAGCGCAGCAACGTCCCGGTCGACCGTCCCGCCCTGTTCACCATCCAGCTTTACAACGAGCTTGAGGCTACTGTGGGTGCAGCTATGGACAATCCCATCACCTTCAAGCTCAAGTTGAATGAACAGAGCAACCCCCACGGCGCACGTATCCTCATCGACGGCATGCCGCTGACCGACGGGCGCACGATTGTCCTTACTGGTTCGCAAGTCATTACCAAGACCATGGAGGTCTATGCCGGCGACGGCTACGACTTCGAGGACCTCATTATCGAGTTTCAGTCGACCTGCATCGCCTCGACCAAAGGCAAGGCCCAGTTCTCGGTACACTTCATGCCGGTGAGTTGCGACGTGAGCCTCGACCAGGTGCACGACAACTGGGTGCTCAACACCCTTTCGCCGCAGGACTCCACGGGCTACTACCTGCCGGTGGGCATCAAGGACTTCGACGTCAACTACCGCAACTTCGACCACATCGAGTTCCAGTACAAGTTGTCGACACAGAGCGTCGACGAATGGGTGACCCTCTGCTCCTACTATGCCGACAGCTTGCTCTACAGCATGGCCAGCGGCAACAAAGCCATGATTACCGGCGGCCGCATCGACAACATCCACTTCTACGGCGAGCGCGACCCGATAGAGCAGCACTACGACCTGCGTGCCGTGAGCTTCTGTCGCCATGGCTCGGGCTTCATCACCAAGTCGAGCGAGGTCTTCAGCGGCATCAAGGACACGCGCTGTCCGCGTGTCTTCGGCCAGCCCGAGCCAGCCTACGGCATACTCGGCGTGGCCGACAACATCAAGCTGCGCTTCAACGAGCCCATCGCGGGCAACTACCTCGACGAGGACAATAACTTCCAGCTGCTGGGCGTCACCAACTCGAGCGGACGCATCTCGACCGGCACCTCGCTCTACTTCGACGGCACGCCGAGCTGCGGTGCCTCCAGTGCGGTGACACGCGTGCTGGCCGACAAGTCGTTCAGCATCGACCTCATGGCCAAGCCCTACACGGCTCTGCCCAGCGGCAATATGGAACTTTTCGGCCACACCACGCCCACCGGCGGCATCTCCTTTGGCCTGGAGCCCGATGGCGACAGCTGCCGCATGTACGCCTATGTGGGTGACAGCTATGTACACTCGAAGCGTCTGGAGCCCCTCACCGACTTCCGCCGCATGGTGATGGTGGTCGACCTTGACGAGAGCAGGGTGCGCTTCTTCGCCGGCACCGAGGAGGTGACCGACCCCGCCACCAGTGCCGATACCACTCTTAGCTCTTATCTTTTAACTCTTAACTCCCAGAGCGCCCCGCTGGTCTTCGGCCACGGCTTCCGCGGCAACATGCTGGAGGCACGTGTGTGGCTCAAGGCCATGAGCCAGGCCGACATCGCGGAGACCCACGAGCGACGCCTGACGGGCTACGAGCGCAAACTGGCGGCCTACTATCCCATGAACGAGGGTCGTGGCACCAGCTGCGCCGACAAGGCCAGCGGCTCGACACTTTCGCTCCACGGCTTCGCCTGGACCACTCCCGCAGGCTTCGCCCTCCACCTCGACGGCACACAGGCCGTGAGCCTCGACCAGAACATCCTCTCGCGTTCCAACATTCATGACTACACCCTGATGTTCTGGTTCCGCACCACGGAGTATAACGTGCCGCTCTTCTCGGCGGGCTGGCGCCAGCGCGGTTACCAGGGCGTGGACGGATTCGACGGCACACTGATAGCCATCGAGAACGGACGCCTGCGCTTCCGTAACGGCAACCTGATGCAACAGGCCACCGGCACCTTCGCCGACGGCAGCTGGCACCACTATGTGCTGACGGTGAACCGCACGCTGAACAATGCCGCCGTCTATGTCGACGGCAACCTGATGAATACCTTCGCCACCGACACGCTCAGCGGCCTGAGTGGCGACATGCTGATTGGCGGTGCCTGGAACCGCTCGGTGCTGCGCGGCAGCATCGACGAGCTGGTGCTCTTCGAGCAGGCGTTGCCTAAGAGTCTGGTGGAAGCCTACGATAACCTCGCCCCCTACGGCGACGAGATGGGCCTCGTGGCCTGGCTGCCCTTCAGCGAACAGGTGGAGAACAGCAACGGCATCATGGAAGAGCACTTCTCCATCAACAACCGCAAGATATTCCGTACCACCGACGGTACCGTGGTGGAAAAGATTCAACCCTTGACACTGTCTCCGGGCTTCGACACCCTCAACGCCCTCTTCGCCACCGACGAGGACATCGCACCAGTGCGCGAGCGTGGCCTGCTGACCAAGATGAACTTCGACTGGAGCTTCAACAACGACGAGCTGCTCATCAACCTCAATATGCAGGACCGTGAAATCAACAAGAACAACATCTACATCACCGTACGCAACGTCGAGGACCTCAACGGCAACCGCACCGTGAGTCCCACCATGTGGCAGGTGTATGTGAACAAGAATGTCCTTCTCTGGGGTGTAAACCATATGGAAGCCTCCTTGTACGAGACTTCGGTCAACGACTTCGAGCTCACGACCGACATTCTGAACATCAGCGGCCGACGCCACCAGTACACCATCGACGGCCTGCCCGACTGGCTCACCGTTAACCAGAGCTACGGCAGCATCAACCCGCAGGAGATTATCCCGGTGCGCTTCACCGTCGACCACAACCTCCCCGTGGGCATCTATTCCGAGATTGTCTACCTCACCGACGAGGACGGCCTCAGTGAGCCTCTGAAGATAATGGTCGAAATCAAGGCCTTCTGCCCGTGGGGCGATGCGAACCCCAATGGTTACGAACGTCAGATGACGCTGCGTGGACAGGTGATGGTGGACGGTGTCTACGACAGCGACCCCAACGACATCGTCGCCGCCATGATAGGCAATGACATCGTCGGTATGGCGAATGTCGACTTCAACGGCGAGGCTGGCACGAGCTACCTCTATATGACCATCTACGGCTCAGAAGTGCTGGAGAATATGCCGGTCAAGTTCCGCTTGTGGCAGGCTTCGACAGGCCGCATCTACAGCCTGAGTAGCTCGACGGCCGTCACCTACCATACCGACAACATGGTGGGACTGCCGCCGTCGGCCCCCGTCCTCCTCTCCACCTCGGCCAACGAGGTGCAGAACCTTGACATCATGGAGGGTTGGAACTGGATTTCGTTCTACCTGAAGCCCGACGCCAACAGTGCCATCGGCGACCTTCTCTACAATGCCACGCCGTGGGATGAGGAGGACCAGCTAAAGAGCGTCGCCACGCTGCAGTTTGCTGAATGGGACGGCGATCAGTGGGTGGGCACGCTCACGAGACTGGATCATAAGCAGATGTACATGATGCGCACGGGCGAATTCCACTTCAACACGCAGTTGGCGGGCCGTCGCCTCTCCTCGGAGGCCGACCGCACCATCCCCCTGCACCAAGGTTGGAACGCCTTCCCTTATCTGCTCAGCAGCACCGAGAACATCACCAACGCGATGGCCGACTACATCGAGCATGTGAGCGTTGGCGACATCATCAAGTCGCAGACCGCTTTCGCCGTCTATTCGGAGAATGAGCGCTGGGAAGGTTCGCTGAAGGCGCTCACGCCCGGCCATGGGTACCTGTTGCACCGCCAGGCCGACGGCACGGTGAACTTCACCTTCCGTCCCTCGCGCAGCAGCAAGGGCGACAGGTCCGACGTGTCCGACCCGTCCGACCAGCCTTTCCGCCCTGCCACCAACATGACCATCATCGCTCGGATTGAGGGAATGAGCAACACTTTGCCCTTACGCGCTTTCGTGGCTGGCGAGAATGTCGGTGTCGCAGAACCAATGTTTGTCGATGGAGACACGCTCTACTTCCTCACCCTCGGTACCGACCATGCGGGCGATGTGGCGTTCCTCCTCGAACAAGACGGCATGCAGAAGGAATTGCGGGCTCAGGAACCCATAGTCGCCACAGGCAACCGGCACCTGGGCACTCTTGCCAACCCAGTCGTCCTTTCTGCTCTCACTTCAAAGGTCACCGCCTACCCGATACCCTTCACAGACCGCGTGGACTTCATGAGCGCCGAGGGTTGGGGCGATGGTTTCTCCATCACCATCTATAATATCGATGGTGTGCTCATCGACCGCATCACGACGACCCGCTGGACACCAGCTGACATTCCCGCAGGTGTCTACTTCGCTACGGTAAACAATAAAGGAACAATAACCACCATTAAACTGATAAAGAAATGAAACGCAATTTTTTGACCATAGGAATAACCCTGATTTCCGTCTTTCTCTTCCTTGCCTCTTGCGGCAAGGAAGAGGGCGGCAATGCCGTTGTGCCAGACACGGTGCCGGACCCGATGTTCGGCGATATCACAGACCCCGCCTGGAGCGTCAGCACGGACTACGACTATACCACCAGCATGACTGCTGTCATCGGTGTCGACCTGCAGGGTAGAGACAGCCTTTGGACGATTGACACTGCCGACCGTGTCGCCGCCTTCGTCGGCGATGAGTGCGTCGGCCTCGCCAACCCTTCAGGCCCGCTCTTCTTCCTCTTCATCGTACCCCCACAGCATGACGGGGACGACATCACGCTGCGTTACTACTCCTCTTACTACCACAACATCTTCCGTTCCGATGCCGTCTTCTCCTTCTGTAACGGCAGTCAGCAGGGGACCGTCAACAATCCCCTTCTCGTGGTCTTTTCCAAGGACATCAAATAGCAATAGCAAAAAAATATTTATCCCTCTCCCTTTAGTAGCCTGATCAGACAGCAAGCGAGGCGACCAGCGCGTCGCTGATATTGTTGCCTATCTGTCGACAGACATCCTGACTCCAGCGCTGCGCCATCTCGATGCGCAGCGCTGGAGTGTTTATGCCCCGCATCAGGGCGTAGATGTAGCCGGCGTTGAAGTTGTCGCCGGCGCCGACGGTGCTGACGGTCTCTATCGCCGCTACGGGATAACGCTCGCACCCTTCGGACGTGTAGAGGCGTATCGGTCCCGCGCCGTCGGTGAGTATCAGCGTGTGGCAGAGGGGGCCCACCCGCCGGTAGACGGCGTCGCCGTCGTGCAGGCCGTAGAGATAGCCGAAGTCCTCCGTCGAGCCGCGCACCACATCGGCCAGACGCATATTCTCCTCGATATGGGGCAGGGTGGCGGGCAGGTCGGCGATATGGTTCTTGCGGAAGTTGACATCGTAGTAGAGCCATGCCCCCGCCTCACGCGCCGCCCGTAGCAGGGCGCCTACGACGGGTCGGATGGCGGGATTGATGGCGAAGAAAGAGCCGAAGAGCACCACATCGTCGCGTGTGAACTCCGGCAACTTGCCGTCGAGCGTCGCCGAGGCATGGTCTTTATAGAAGACATACTGAGCGTCGTTGTGCTCGTCGAGGAACGCCAGCGAGACATGCGACTTCATCTGCTCGTGGCGGCAGACATATTCCGTCGAGACTCCATTGTCGCGCAGGAAGCGGCAGGTGAGGTCGCCCACATGGTCGCCGCCCACTTCCGTCACCATGGCGCAGTTCACTCCGGCGCGCCCGAGCGAAACGATGCTGTTGAATGTCGAGCCGCCGGGCACGGCTTTTTGCGGCTGGTCGTCCTTGAAAAGGATGTCCAGCACCGTCTCTCCGATACCGATTACACGTGTAGGGGTCATAAAGCTGCATCTTTTAATGCATTAAAAACGAAATCCCAGCCTTTTTAGTATTTGGGTGATTTCCTTCAATAAGGCACCAGCTGAGAAACCGCTGCTTGCGGCTCCGCTTGCTTACGGGCGGCTGCGCCGCCCCGAGAAACCACTCTACAACCGCTAATCCCCAAAATATCTATCTCCTTCGGAGGGCATCTAAAACCGGCAAAAAGAAAGTACAAAGATAATATAATTAAATTAAATATAGGGAGTGCGTATTGAAAAAACTGCAAAACAAGATGTGCGTAGCGATGAAACAGGCACGCAAACCCCACCGTTTCACAAGCTGCGGGCGATGGATACAAAAAAGAACTAGCCGAAGAAAAACTTCGGCTAGCCCAACCATAACCAAATAAATATGAAAAACTATTTTCTCAAATTCAGTTCCTTGATAATCGCACGATAGCGCATAATATCGGTCTCCTTGAGGTAGTCGAGCATGCGACGACGCTTGCCGACAAGACCCACCAGTGCGCGCTCGCTAACCTGGTCTTTCTTATTCTGCTTCATCAACTCAGTGAGATGCTGTATGCGGTAGGTGAAAAGGGCAATCTGCGACTCGGCCGAACCAGTGTTGGCAGAAGCCTTACCATACTGTGCGAAAATTTCCTGTTTCTTTTCTTTCGTCAGATACATAACTTCAACGTTTGTTTTCAAAATCGAGTTGCAAAAGTACTACTTTTTTCCCAAACAGCGACAAGTTTCGAAAAATAAATTTTCAAAATCATCGCAAATTACTGTATTTCAACAACAACTATTTTCACCATTCTTTCACTTCGCACAAGATTATTTGCAGAAATGAAATAAAAGAGATACCTTTGCATCATAATATAACGTCTACAACGCAAAAAATTCAAACCATGGACGAACCGAATCTTACCCTTCAGATGCAGAGTGCCAAGTACATCAGCTCCACGTGCAAGTGGATGAAATTCCTTGGTATTGTCATGATTATCTCCATTGCATTTCTGGTACTTGGCGGTGTGGCAAGCATCGTCACCGGCACCGCACTGGGCAGCATAAGCCACAGTCAGCTCACGGGCGCTGCCCTTCCAGGCGTCGGCATCATTGTGGGTATCATCTACATTATCTCCGCTATCATCAGCATCTTCCCCACTATCTTTATCCTGCGTGCCGCCAAGGCAGGCAAAGCCGCCGTGGCGCTACACGACAACAGCAAAATGGTTGAGTTTGCCCGTAACACCAAATCTTATTGGAAATTCACCGGCATTGTAACCATCGTCGTCCTCTCCTTGGTAGTGCTGTGCCTACTGGGTGGCATTGCCGCCGGTGTTGCTGCGGCAACGATGTTATAATCATGCGTCACGAAGTAGATTTTCTCATCATCGGTTCGGGTATCGCCGGACTGAGCTTTGCGCTTAAAGTAGCCGACTACGGCAAGGTATGCATCCTGACCAAGGCCGAAGCCTCCGAGGGTTCGACGCGCTATGCACAGGGTGGCATCGCCGCCGTGATGTACGACTCCGACAGTTTTGAAAAACACATCCAGGACACATTGGTGGCCGGCGATGGCATCTGCGACCGCGAGGTGGTGGAGATGACCATCCGCGAAGCCCCCGAGCGCATTGCCGAACTGGTACACTACGGTGTCAACTTTGACCGCAGCGAGGGCGACCGCTTCGACCTGCACCGCGAGGGCGGACACTCGGAGTATCGCATCCTGCACCACAAAGACAACACCGGTGCCGAGATTGAGCGCGGACTGCTGCAGGCCGTCCACGACCACCCCAACATCGAGGTCAAAGAGCACCAGTTTGCCATCGACATCATCACCCAGCACCACCTGGGTCAGCGGGTCACCAAGCACACACCGGGCATCGAATGCTATGGCGTCTACGCGCTGGACTGCCGCACCAACCGCATCGACACCTATCTGGCTAAAGTCACCCTGCTGGCCACCGGCGGCATGGGCAACGTTTACACCACCACCACCACGCCCATCATCTCCACCGGCGACGGCGTGGCCATGGTACACCGCGCGCGCGGCGTGCTGCAAGATATGGAATTTATGCAGTTCCACCCCACCAGTCTCTACAACCCCGCCGAGAAACCCGCCTTCCTCATCACCGAGGCCATGCGCGGCGCCGGCGCCATACTGAAAGACAAGCAGGGGCGCGAATTCATGCAGAAATACGACAAGCGGCTGTCGCTGGCGCCCCGCGACATTGTGGCCCGCGCCATCGACAACGAGATGAAGCTGGCCGGCGTCGACCACCTCTATCTTGACGCCCGCGGCATCGGTCGCGACAACCTCATCAACGGCTTCCCCACCATCTATGCCAAATGTCTGGAGCTGGGCATCAACATCACCAAAGACATGATACCCATCCGTCCGGCCGCCCACTACCAGTGCGGCGGCATCAAGGTGGACCGCAACGGCGAGAGCAGCATCCGTCACCTCTACGCCGCCGGCGAATGTTCGTGCACCGGCCTGCACGGCGGCAACCGACTGGCCAGCAACTCGCTGCTCGAGGCTGTGGTTTACGCCCACAACGCCGCCATGGATGCCATCAAACAGATTACCCAGCATACGCCGAACACGCCCAAGGACAAGATTCCCGACTGGAACGCCGAGGGCATGGTGCTGAACGAAGAGATGGTGCTTATCACCCAGACCAAGAAAGAGCTGCAGGAGATTATGTCGAACTACGTAGGCATCGTGCGCAGCGACCTGCGCCTGCGCCGTGCCTTCGACCGTCTGAACCTCATCTTCCGAGAGACGGAGGACCTCTACAACCGCAGCGTGCTCACCGAGGAGCTGTCGGAACTGCGCAACCTCATCGCCTGCGCCTACCTCATCACCAAGCAGGCCATGGCACGCCGCGAGAACCGCGGTCTGCACTACTCCATCGATTTGGTGAAGTAAAACGGCCTTGCAGCGACGCTACCGGCTGTCCTGTGGATTCTAAACAGGATTTTACCGCTTCAGCAGCATTTCGTTGATATCCTTCCAGATGCCCGTTGCGCTGTCGGGCTTAAGTGCACGCGTGTAGAAATCATCGCTTTTCGGAGCATCCTCATTGCTCACATCTTCCCAATTACGGGAATCGGTAAACTCCATCACCTCCTCTTCCGAGATGCCGATGGCGCGCATATTGTAGCGATTGTTGTGGCGCAGGCTGGCGGCTGTATATTTCAGCCAGCCGCGGCTGTTGTGCACGTTGGCGATATAGACGCGCATCTCCTTGTTGCGTATCAGCTTGGCGCCGGTGGTAGCTCCCTCATACTCGTTGGGGTGGGTGGTGATTTTCTTCACCAAAGCCTCTACATCGTCTGCCATGCCATTCCAGTATTCTTCAATGGTATTGATTGCAGCAAAACAGTCCCCCACCCTGTCGATAAACTCGGAGTTGCCAAGGTTCTTCCAGGTGCTGATATCATTGGAAAAGATTTTCTCGGCCGTGCGGTCGTGGGAGAGATAGGTATTATTGCAGGGCTTTGTCAATGGCACCAGTAGTGTATGTCGGCGCCCATCTGTACGTTGACATTGTTGTTTGGTAGCTACTGCCCTATCGTTATTATTTGCCCTGGCATAGCATAGGTAGTTATACCCTGGTAAAGTATAGTCAGTTGTACGTAAACAAACATATAAAATACTAATATTATGAAACTAGAAACAATCTATTATATTTTTTAGGAAATATTTTTGATGTACGCTTGTATGGCTTCATTGAAAAAGTGCAAGCATTTGATTACAGAAATATTACAATGAACCAAACGCTCGCTGGAAAGATGAGGTTGAAAGGAGCCCGGTTTAATCGCCCTTTGTGGGCTGTAACTTGTTTGTGGAATTGCGTCCGTCCGACATAGAAAATTATTCCTGTTGTCCGTATTGAAAAAAAGATGTATCTTTGCCGTCTAACAAACACATCAGAAACACACTTCTTAATACAAACTATTATGACCAGTTTATTTGTATTGTTACAGGCCGTTGCCAACCTCTCTTGGGGTTACATGGGCGCGGCTGTGGGCGCAGGTCTTGCCACCATCGGTGCAGGTCTCGGCATTGGTAAAATCGGTCAGGGTGCCATGGAAGGCATGGCCCGTCAGCCCGAAGCGGGCGGAGACATCCGTTCGACCATGATTATCGCCGCGGCTCTGGTTGAAGGTGTTGCCTTCTTTGCCGTTGTGGTCTGCCTGCTCATCGCCCTCAAGGCCTAACAGCCACCGTCGGGGTCACACAGCGATTGGCTGGCTGACCCCGACTTTTCATTGCAAGAGAAACCACTATGAATAATCCTTTAATCAATCCGGGGCTGGGCACTTTTTTCTTCATGCTCATCGCCTTCGCCCTGCTGGTTTTCATCCTCGGCAAATGGGGCTGGCCCTTGATGCTGAAGACGCTGAAACAGCGTGAGGAAGAGATTGCCAATTCACTGTCGGCCGCCGAGAAAGCCCGCGAGGACATGCGGCTGCTGAAAGCCGGCAACGAGGAGCTGCTGCAGCAGGCCAAGCGCGAACGCGAGGAGATGCTGCTCAGCGCCCGACTGGCCAGCGAAGAGGTGATCGAGAAAGCCAAAGCCACCGCCACCGAGGAGGCCAACCGCATCGTCGAGAACGCCCGCGAAAGCATCAACTACGAGAAGCTGAAAGCCATGCACGATTTGCGCAACGAGATAGGCAATATCTCCATCGAGATTGCCGAGAAACTGCTGCGCAGCGAGCTGTCCGACAAGGCTCGTGCCAATGCCCTCATCGAGGAGGAACTCAATCGTATCGAACTAAACTAACCTCACGATGAACGACTACCGCATCCATCAGCACTACGCCAAGGCGCTTTTCCTGCTGTCGCAGGATTTGGGTCAGACCGACACCGTGATGCAGGACATGGGCACAGTGGAACAGGTGTGTGCCGAGAACCACTTGCTGAACACCGTGATGGGCAATCCCACCATCCGCGAAGACAAGAAGCGCGCCATTGTGGCGGACATCTTCACGGGTCACGTGTCAGAGACCAGTATGGCGTTCCTGCTGTTTGTCGTCAAGCGGCGGCGCGGCGTCAACCTACGCGGCATCGCCAAGGCCTATCAGCAGTTCTACCGCGACGTCAACGGCATCGTGGTGGCCAAGGTGCGCACCGCCGCCGACATGAGCCCGCAGCTGACCGAACAGTTGCGCAAAAAGGTGGCGGACTTCACCCACAAGCAGGTGCAGATGGAATGCGTCACCACCGACAAGATGCTGGGCGGTTTCCAGCTGATGTTCGACACCTATCTGGTCGACGCACGCCTGCAGACCCGCATCAACCGTATGCGCCGCGAATTCCAGCGCAACGACTACGAAAGCAAACTTTAATTGGGAATAAAAATGGAAGTTAAATTGGAAGTCAAAATGGAAGTTAAAATGGACGATACAGAACTATTGTCCTGCGCGAAGCGTATAACTTCCCGCCAGCAACGGTGGCACAACTCCCGCTTTAACTCCTGATATACTGAAAGCAAAGTTGACGAGTGAGTAAACTGGAAGTTTAAATGGAAGTTTAAATAATATGGCAGAGATAAAACCCGCCGAAGTATCGGCAATATTGAAGAAACAGTTGGCCAACGTCAACATGGACGTTGAGCTCGAGGAGGTGGGCACCGTGCTCACCGTAGGCGACGGCATCGCCCGTGTCTACGGACTCAACAACGCCCAGTCGGGCGAGCTGGTGGAATTCAAGACCGGCGAGCAAGGCATCGTGCAGAACCTGGAGGAGGACAATGTGGGCGTGGTTATGCTGGCCGAGTCGAACACCATCAACGAGGGCGACACGGTGGCACGTACCAAGCGCATCGCATCCATCCCCGTCGGCGAGAAGCTGGTGGGCCGTGTGGTCAACACCATCGGTCAGCCCATCGACGGCAAGGGCCCCATCGAGGGCGAACTGTTCGACATGCCGCTGGAGCGCAAAGCGCCGGGCGTCATCTACCGTCAGCCTGTGGAGCAGCCGCTGCAGACCGGCATCAAGGCCATCGACTCGATGATTCCCATCGGTCGCGGCCAGCGTGAGCTCATCATCGGCGACCGTCAGACTGGCAAGACCGCCATCGCCATCGACACCATCATCAACCAGAAAGAATTTTACGACGCCGGCAAGCCGGTATACTGCATCTATGTGGCCTGCGGCCAGAAAGGTTCGACCGTGGCCAACTTGGTGAAGACCCTCGAGGAGAAGGGCGCCATGGCCTACACCACCGTGGTGGCCGCCACCGCCTCCGACCCTGCCGCCATGCAGTTCTACGCCCCCTTTGCGGGTGCCGCCATCGGCGAATATTTCCGCGACACAGGTCGCGACGCCTTGGTCATCTACGACGACCTGTCGAAGCAGGCCGTGGCCTACCGCGAGGTGTCGCTGCTGCTGCGTCGTCCGCCGGGACGCGAAGCCTACCCGGGCGATGTGTTCTACCTGCACAGCCGTCTGCTGGAGCGTGCCGCGCGCATCATCCAGAGCGACGAGATTGCCGCGCAGATGAACGACCTGCCCGTCTCGTTGAAGAACAAAGTGCGCGGCGGCGGATCGCTGACGGCACTGCCCATCATCGAGACCCAGGCAGGCGACGTGTCGGCCTATATCCCCACCAACGTCATCTCCATCACCGACGGACAGATATTCCTCGAGACCAGTCTGTTCAACTCGGGCGTGCGTCCGGCCATCAACGTCGGTATCTCGGTGTCGCGCGTGGGCGGCAAGGCTCAGATCAAATCCATGAAGAAGATTGCCGGTACACTGAAACTCGACCAGGCACAGTACCGCGAGTTGGAGGCTTTCTCCAAGTTCGGATCCGACCTCGACGCCGCCACCAAGGCGGTGCTCGACAAAGGTGCCCGCAACGTGGAAATCCTGAAGCAGCCGCAGTTCAGCCCCATGCCCGTCGAAGAGCAGGTGGCCATCATCTACTGCGGTACCAAGAACCTCATCCAGAAGGTGCCCGTCAACCGTGTGCGCGAATTCGAGACCGAGTTCCTCTTCTTCATCCGTCAGAACCACAGCGAGATTCTGGAGCACCTGCGTCAGGGCAAGCTCGTCGACGAAGAGTTGGAGACGCTGAAAACATGCGCCCTCGACTTGGCGACAAAATACGCCCAATAGCCGGAACCGTATCATAAACAACACGTTCATCACCAGACATGGCCAACCTCAAAGAAGTACGCACACGCATCGCGTCGGTCAGCTCGACGCAGCAGATCACCTCTGCCATGAAGATGGTGTCGGCCGCCAAATTCCGTCGGGCACAGAACAGCATCATCGGCATGCGGCCCTACGTGGCACAGATGTCCGAGATTATCGAATCCATCGACGTGGGCGACGGACTGCAGACCGCCTATCACGAAGTGCGGCCGGTACGCCACATCCTGATGGTGGTGGTCACCTCGAACAAGGGACTCTGCGGCGCTTTCAACGCCAACGTCATCAAACAGGCCGAGGCGCGTTTACAGGACTACCGGCAACAGTATCCCGAGGCGAATACACACCTGATTGCCATCGGCAAACGGGGTGCCGACTATTTCGCCAAACGCGACATCGACAGCGAGAACCGCTCCGACCTGCTCGACGCACCCACTTTTGACAACATCGCCACGCTGGCCGACAGCATCATGCAGCAGTACTGCAACAAAGCCTACGACCTGGTGGAGATCGTATACAACCAGTTCAAGAACTCGTTGGCGCAGATTCTCAGCACCGAACAGTGGCTGCCGGTGAGTCAGAACAGTCAGACGGCTCGGACCAATCAGACAGGTCAGACCAGCCAGGCTACTGCCGACGACTATATCTACGAGCCCAGCAAGGCCACCATTTTGCGCGAGATGGTGCCGCTGACGTTGCGCTCACAGTTCTACCGCGTCATCCTCGACTCGCTGGCATCCGAACACGGCGCCCGCATGACCGCCATGCAGAAAGCCACCGACAATGCCACCGAGCTGTTGAAAGACCTCAAACTCAGCTACAACAAGGCCCGACAGGCTTCCATCACCAACGAAATCATCGAGATTGTCAGCGGTTCGGAGGCACTGAAAGGATAGCCTGCGCGTAGCGCATAATTTCCTGCCGGCAACGCTGGTGTAAATTCCAGTTCGACTTCATTGCATAAGTTCCTATAAATATATCTTATATGGAGAAGAAAAACTACGCCATTCCGATCATCGTCATGTATTTGCTGTTCTTCATGATCGCATTCGTGACCAACTTTGCCGGATCGATGGGCGTCATCGTCAAGAACAATTTCGGCACCAGCAATGCCATAGCGCAGCTGGGCACATTGGCCAACTTCATCGCCTATCTCTGCATGGGCATCCCTTCGGGCATCATACTGCGCAAGAAGGGCTATAAGTTCACCTCGCTGCTGGCTGTCACCGTAGGCTTTATCGGTGTGGGCATCCAGTTTGTGAGTGGCTATGCCGAGAGTTTTGCCGTCTATGTGTGCGGTGCGCTGGTGGCGGGCTTCTCCATGTGTCTGCTCAATATTGTGGTCAACCCCATGCTGAACACCCTGGGCGGCGGTGGCAACCGCGGCAACCAGCTCATCCAGTGGGGTGGCACCATCAACAGCACCGGCGCCACACTGGCCCCCATCCTGTTGGGCTATCTGATTGGCGGCGCCGTGGAGCAGGCCAACGTTGGCGACGCCGCACCGGCCATGATTATCGCCATGACCATCTTTGCCGTGGCCTTCGTCGTCATCGCCCTTACCCGTATTCCCGAGCCGCACCTGGCCGCCGCCCAGAACAGCGAGGCATCCGCCGAGCGGCCACGCAGCCCGCTTGCGTTCCGCCATTTTGTATTGGGCGCCATCGCCATCTTCTTCTATGTCGGCGTCGAGGTGGGCATCCCCAACACCGCCAACCTCTACATGACCACCGCGGGCGCCGAAGGCGGCCTGTCGATGGGTGCCAATCTGGCGGGATGGTTTATCGGAGCCTACTGGTTTCTGATGCTCTGCGGCCGATTTGTGGGCGGCCTGCTGGGCGGAAAAGTGAGCAGCCGCGCCATGCTGGCCACCGCTTCCACGCTGGCCATCCTGTTTCTGATTTGTCTGATTGCCATCCCCGTCGAGAACACCATACAGCTGCACCATGCAGCCGTACCGCTCAAGATTGTCTTTGCCACACTGTGCGGACTGATGACCTCGGTGATGTGGGGCGCCATCTTCAACCTCTCGACCGAGGGACTGGGACAGTCCACGCCAATGGCCAGCGGCATCTTCATGACGCTGGTGTGCGGCGGCGGCATCCTGCCCTTTATTCAGAACCTTGTGGCCGACCATATCGGTTTCGTCGGATCCTACTGGATTGTCGTGGTCGGATTCGGGTATATACTTTTCTATGCCATGGTCGGGTCCCGGAGAAAGGGTGAGGAATAGGAAGGGATAGGAGGAGATAGATGGGCTAGAGAATCTAGAAGTTCTAGATATTCTAGAAGTTCTAGAGAATCTAGACAATCTAGAAAATCTAGAAATCCTAGATAATCTAGGGAAAAGTCTATATTTCAATTTTTTTCGTATCTTTGCAATTCACGCTTGAGTAGCCCAATTCCTACCAATTGGGTATTGCTCAGGGTGTTAAGTATGTCTAACCCGGCTAGGTAGGAAGCCACAAACAACCCAATCTTACACATGGATTACAAAAATGTGCAGCCGTTAGCAGACTTTGATTGGAATGCTATCGACGAAAAAGAAGAGCGCAGTAATGCCGCATCACAACAAATGGTCGACGCCTACGAGAAGACCTTCAACGCTTTCACCGAGCAGGAGGTTATCGAGGGCACCATTGTCTCCGTCAACGACCGCGAAGCCGTTGTCAACATCGGTTTCAAATCGGACGGTGTGATTCCCGCTTCCGAGCTGCGTTATAACCCCGACTTCAAAGCCGGCGACAAAATCGAGGTCTTTGTTGAGAGCCAGGAAGACGCCAACGGTCAGCTGCTGCTTTCCCACAAGAAAGCCCGCATCCTCAAATCGTGGGAGCGTGTCAACCAGGCCTTCGAGAACGAAGAAATCATCACCGGTCACATCAAGAGCCGCACCAAGGGTGGTCTCATTGTCACCGTGTTCGACAACATCGAGGCCTTCCTCCCCGGTTCGCAGATCGATGTCAAGCCTATCCGCGACTACGATGTCTTTGTGGACAAGACCATGGAGTTCAAGGTCGTGAAAATCAACCACGAGTACCACAACGTCGTGGTGTCGCACAAAGCCCTTATCGAGGCTGAACTCGAGGCTCAGAAGGCCGAGATCATCAGCCACCTGGAGAAGGGTCAGGTGCTCGAAGGTGTGGTGAAGAACATCACCAGCTACGGTGTCTTCATCGACCTCGGTGGCGTGGACGGTCTCATCCACATCACCGACCTCAGCTGGGGTCGCATCAGCCATCCCGAAGAGGTGGTCCATCTGGACGAGAAACTCAACGTCGTTATCCTCGACTTCGACGAGGCGAAGCATCGCATCGCTCTGGGTCTCAAGCAGCTCACTCCTCATCCGTGGGAGGCGCTCGACCCGAACCTCAAAGAGGGCGACGTTATCAAGGGCAAGGTGGTCGTCATTGCCGACTACGGTGCATTTGTCGAGGTGGTCCCCGGCGTCGAAGGCTTGGTCCACGTCAGCGAAATGAGCTGGAGCCAGCATCTGCGCAGCGCGCAGGACTTCCTGAAAGTTGGCCAGGAAATCGAGGCCAAGGTCCTGACCCTCAACCGCGAGGAGCGCAAGATGAGCTTGGGTATCAAGCAGCTCATGCCCGATCCGTGGCTGAACATTGTCGAGAAATATCCTGTGGGCAGCAAGCACACCGCCACCGTGCGTAACTTCACCAACTTCGGCATCTTCGTCGAGCTGGAGGAGGGTGTTGACGGTCTGATCCACATCAGCGACCTCAGTTGGAGCAAGAAAATCAAGCATCCCGCCGAGTTCACGAAGATTGGCGACAGCATCGAGGTCGTCGTCCTCGAGGTCGATGCCGAGAACCGTCGTCTCAGCTTGGGTCACAAGCAGCTTGAAGACAATCCTTGGGATGTCTACGAGTCGCTGTTCACCATCGGTTCTGTCCACAAGGGCACCATCCAGTCGGTGAACGACAAGGGCGCCACCGTGACGCTGCCTTACGACGTGGAAGGTTTCGCCCCGATGCGTTATCTGGACAAAGCCGACAAGTCGAAAGCCAAGGCTGGCGAGACCCTCGACTTCAAGGTTCTGGAGTTCTCGAAAGAGAGCAAGAAGATCATCCTCTCGCACTCCCGCACCTGGCAGGAGGGTGCCGCCGAGGAGCGTGCCACCGTCGAGAGCGACGAGGCCAAGGCCGAGCGCGCCACCAAGAAAACCGTCAAGAAAATCAACGACCAGTTGGAGAAAACCACGCTGGGCGACCTTGACGTGCTGGCCAACCTGAAAGCCGACTTGGAGAAAGAGAAGAAGGGCGAATAATTCCCTAACACTCAATCCCGTTAATAAGAGCGGGCGGTGACAGATGTCGCCGCCCGCTCTGCTTTTTTGCCGCCAGCAGCAGCGCTACACAAGCGCTTCAAACAGTGCCAACAACAGGCCGTGAAAGATTTTTACCCGCAACGGCATACGATATTACAAATAATTCGTATCTTTGTTTGTCAATAATTTTCGGCTATGAGTATGCATATCAATAAGACGACATGGCTCTGGAGCCTGTTGTGCGCGCTATTGTTTGGGTGTGGAACAACGAGTTGGGCACAATGCCCGGGTTGGCACAACCCCACCAGTTTCGTCACCAACAACAGCCAGTTCTTCTATTCGGGCAAAGCCCTTTCGGATGTTCCGTCGTCCTCTGACAACACCATCGGCGTGGGTCCGCAGTACTATACCGGAGGCGACCTGATACCCGCCGCGCAACTGTCGCAAACGATGTGTGGCAGCGGATGTAGCGGACTGAGCCTGGACGACGGCACCCACCGTTTCGTTGTCAAAGGCACCGGCGTCGACCCCAACACCAACAACGCCATCTCATTCCTGCCCCGCAATCCGGCAGGCGTCTACTACACCGACAACAACGGACAGCCCTACACTCACTCCATCCGCGTCGGCACAGAATGCACCTATGGCGCCGAAGTGCTCTACTACCAGATGAAGGTGAACTCGCAGAACTGTCTGCTGACGCTCTGGTACGCCCCTGTGGTGGAGACCCCGACAAGCCATACCCAATACGAGAACTCGGCACTGATCCTGCGCGTCACCAAAAAGCAGGGCAACGACTGGGTGCTGCTCGACGAGCGCTACGAATACATCGTGTCGGGACAGCCGCAAACCACCTCTTTCCCGCAAGGTCTGGTGGACGGCCAGAACGGATGGCACCACATCAACAACGGCGGCTATAGCGACGTCTGGTACAAAGACTGGACAAAGGCGATGATTTCCCTTGCCGATTTCTTGGACGAGACCGTCCGCATCGAAGTCTATATGGCGGCCTGCGTATACGACGCCCATTTTGCCTACTGCTACATCGCCGGTGACTTCCAGCCCATGCAGATTGTCAGCTCGGGCTGTCCTCCGGGAAGCTCGACGGTCGTCGACACCTTGCGCGCCCCCCGCGACATGGTCTCCTACACCTGGTACCGCTCCACCTCGGGCTTCGATATCCAGGGTCACAACTTCGACTTGCAATATCTCGACACCACCAGCACCGGAGTGGTGCGCACCATCCTCTATGGCGTCACCCGCAACGACACCATCAACTGGGTGCGCTGCACCAACGGCAACCAGCGTCAGTACCTGGCGCAAGCCAGCGACTTCATCGCGACAGAGGGAGCCAACCAAGGTCAAACGATGGGCGTACAGTCGTTCATGTGCAAGATGACCTCCTATCTCGACCCCGCCAAGCCTTTCGAGTCGTTCGTCTACCAGCGTGTGGAGAACAACAAGCCGCAGCTGAAAATCGACACCATCCTGTCGTGCTACAACAGCACACGCCTCGTCAACCTGAGCACCAGCCCCAACCGCGGACTGGACAGCAGCCGTACCCATTGGACATTCTATGAAAACGAGTATGGCATTGGAGAACCGCTGGACTCGCTGGGTGGCGACAACGTTTTCTTCACCCGTAACAGTGCCGGCGACTACTACACCAAGCTGTGGGTCTGCACCGAAGACGACGCCAACTGCTACACGGAAGGCATATTCCCCGTCCGTGTGCTGGAGAGCCCGCATGCACACATCGGCGTGCTGCCCGACGACCAGCCCTGCATCGGTGCCGACGTGATGCTGGTCGACTCCACCTTCCTCACCGCACAAAGTCACCTATACGACGGCTGGCAGCGCGACTGGAAGATTGGTAACGAATCCGTCCACGGCGACGCCCTGCAGCCCAACGGCAACCTTACGCGCAACTTCGACGAAGAGACCAACATCCGACTGATTGTCCGCAACGGTCTCAACTATATTGACGAAGACGGCGCAACGGTGTGGTGTGCCGACACCACGCAGCGCACCATTCATGTCTTCTCGTCGCCCAACATGACGGTGAGCGACGACACCATCGTCTGCAAAGGCAACCAGACGCACGTCAGTGTAGAGGTTGACATCGATGGCGTAGTCACCTACGAGTGGTACGAGCGCCTGGGTGGCAGCAACCTTATCGCCTCGGGCAACACGCTGGAGGTGACGCCACCCGACAACGTAGAACACAAAACCTATTACGTGAAAGTGACGCGCCAGCCGCAAGGCTGCGAAGCATGGGACAGCGTAACGGTGCACATCATCAAACCCACCATCCACCAGTCGCGCACGGCCATCTGCCAGGGCGACACGGTGACCCTCTGGGGCGAAGACGCCCACCACTACAGCTGGGCTGCCGCGCCGGGCGATGTGACACTGCTGCCGCAGCAAACGCAACAGCAGGTCGTGGTCTCCCCCACGGGCACCACCATCTACACCCTCATCGGCCACGGCAACGACGACTGTGACGCCATGCCCGTAACCACCACCGTGGAGGTCATCCCCTACCCCACACCGATCGTCAGCACCACGCCAGCCTTCATCGACTCGGAAGACCCGCAAGTGACCTTCACCGACAACTCGCCCTATAGCGTCCATTCCGAATGGAACATCGGCGGCATGATGGAAATCGGAGTCCAGGTGACCCACACCTTTGAAGACCTAAACCGCGACTCCATCCCTGTGACGCTCTACACGAGCAACCTGCTGGGCTGCACCTCTGACACCCAGTTCTACATCCCCATCCAGCGTTTCACCACGTGGATTCCCAACACCTTCACGCCCAACAAGCCTGACAACAAATACTTCTCCATTGCAACCATCAACCAGCTGGAGTATTTTAACATCATCATCTACGACCGTCGCGGCGTACAGGTGTTCGCATCGGATGACCAGAACTTTGCCTGGGATGGCACCACCGACGGCAACCGCTGTCCGCAGGGTGTCTACGTCTATTTTGTCCGCTACCGCCGTCCCGGCACCAGCGACCTCATCCAGCGCACCGGCACTATCACCCTGCTGCGCTAACCGCTGTTGACCCGTGGCACAGGCACGTCACGACGCCACCTACTACCTCGGGCGATACTGGGGTTACAGCCATTTCCGTCCACAGCAAGCGGAGATTATCGATGCCGTGACAACGGGTCACGACACCGTGGCGTTGCTGCCCACCGGCGGCGGCAAGTCGCTCTGCTACCAGATACCCGCCCTGATGATGGAGGGCATCTGCATCGTCGTGTCACCCCTCATCGCTCTGATGAAAGACCAGGTGGAGCAATTGAAACAGCGGGGCATCAAAGCCGCCTGTCTGGTGTCGGGCATGAACAGCATCGAGCAGTCGACCGTACTCAACAACAGCCTCTACGGCGGCCTCAAACTGTTGTATGTGTCGCCCGAACGGCTCAAGAACAAGACCTTTCTCGGCCACCTACGACAGATGAAGGTGTCGCTCATCGCTGTCGACGAGGCGCACTGCATCGCCCAGTGGGGCCACGATTTCCGACCTACCTACCTCGATATTGCCGACATACGCAAATACCATCTGCAGGCGCCCCTGCTGGCCCTCACCGCCACCGCGACACCGCAGGTGGTGGAAGAACTGGAACGACGGCTGCTGATGCGGCATCCGATGCTGTTCCAACAGTCGTTCCAACGCGCCAACCTCTCGTATCGGGTCTACCGCGAAACCGACAAGAACAGTAGGCTGGTGCGCCTGCTACGTCCCTGCGACGGAAGCGCTATCGTCTATGTTCGCAACCGCCGTCGCACCCAGCAGGTGGCCGACATGCTCAACCACTACGGTATCACCGCCACCTACTACCACGCCGGTCTCACCGCCAAGGAGCGCGACCAGCGGCAGGCGCAATGGATGAAAGAGCAGCAGCGCGTCATGGTGGCCACCAACGCCTTCGGCATGGGCATCGACAAGCCCAATGTGCGAATGGTGGTACACCTCGACCTGCCCAACAGTATCGAAGCCTACTTCCAAGAGGCCGGACGGGCGGGACGCGACGGGCTGCCGTCGCAAGCCCTGCTGCTCTACGACGACCACGACATCGAGGCGTTGCGCCACGCCCACGAGGAGGCCTACCCCAGCCTGCAACAAATCCGCGGCATCTACAACGCTGTGTGCAACTACTACCGGCTGCCCATCGGCAGCGGACAGGACAGCACCTTCGACCTCAACCTGGAGGGCATCTGTCAGACCTACTCACTCAAGCCCACCGTGGTCTATGCCGCCCTGCAGCATCTGGAGCGCATCGGACTGGTGGCGTTGCCCACACAAGGCGAACTCATCTCGCAGCTGCACTTTCTTGCCAACAAAGAGACGCTCTACCGCTTCCAGGTGAGTCATCCGCGCTATGCCCTGCTCATCGATGCCCTGTTGCGCAACAATGGCGGCATCTTCACCGCACCGGTCAACATCTACGAAAGTCGACTGGCCAAACAGTGCGACAGCGACGCGACAACCGTCGAGAGGATGCTGCTGCAGCTCGACGCGCTGAAGCTCGCCTTTTATCGCCGACATAGCGACAAACCGCAGCTCGTCTTCCCCACCTACCGTGTCGACGACAGCGTCATTGGCGACAGCGACGCCACCTACCGGCGGCTGAAAGAGCAGGCTCAGAAACGCATGGAAGCCATGATAGCCTACGTGGGCGACGACATCCGCTGTCGCAGCGAGATGTTGGTGGCCTACTTCGGAGAACAGCAACTACAGCCCTGCGGATGCTGCGACCACTGCCTGCAGCGACAGCACAGCGATGTCGACCCCGCCACTCTGCGGCAGCACATCGTCGACCTGCTGCAGCGCGAACCGCAGCATTACGACGCGGCGATGGCCGCCATCGTAGCACAACATCCAGGAATAGACGAAACGGTTGTCGCAGACCTGCTGCGGCAACTACTCGACGAGCATCGCGTCGGCATACGCGACGACCTCAAACTATTTGCATAATCTCTTGGTAGAGCCGCGCGGTGGGCAGCCCCATCACATTGTAGAAGCAGCCTTCGAGACGCTCCACACCCACAGCGCCGATCCACTCCTGCACTCCGTAGGCACCCGCCTTGTCGAAAGGCTTGAAGGTGTCGACATAGTACTCGATCTCCTCACTGGAGAGCGCACGGAAAAAGACATCTGTCGCCTCGGTGAAAGCGCGCTGCTTCGCGTCGGTCGTCAGACAGACACCTGTATAAACCGTATGATGGCGACCCGAGAGGGAGGATATCATCGCTACCGCCTCCCAGCGGTCGTGGGGCTTGCCCAACATCCTGCCGTCCAGCGCGACGATGGTGTCGGCCGTCACCAGAATCTGACGGGGGCGCAACAGCGTCCTATCGTAGCCCGACGCCTTGCGGCACGCCAGTGTCTCAGCGATGCGGTCCACCGGCACCGTGGCGTCGATTTGCTCATCGACATCTATTGAAACAATCTCTACAGGAATGCCCAGCATGTCGACCAGCTGCCGACGGCGTGGCGACTTGGAGGCCAAGACCAGCGTGATGTCTTTCATACACTACTCCTTCACCTCTTTGCCAGCCTTGAAACGCAGCGTGCGAATCTCTTTTCCAGCGCGGTCATACCAGCTCCAGCGGCCGTCTTTCTCGCCATTGACAAAAGTGCCCTCCTCCTCGATCCGGCCGGTCTCATCGCTGTAGCGTTCATACTTGCCGTGGCGCACGCCAGCCTTGTAGTTTTCGCGGTATTCCACCTTGCCGGCGGGCGTATAGTGCACCTCTTCGCCGTCCTTCACGCCTCTGCTGTAATGGATGACGTAGCGCACCGAGCCGTCATTGTAAAAACCTTTCCATTCGCCTTCCATGATGCCCTGGCGGAAATTGCCCACATAGTCGATACGGCCGTCCTCATACCAAGCGGTCCAACGGCCTTCTTCCACGCCACCGGCATAGTTGCCTTCGTGCAGCTTGCTGCCCGACTCGTACCAGGTGGTCCACATACCGACCTGCTTGCCGTCGCGGTACTCGCCACTGCGCCAGCGCTCGCCCGTCTCATAATAGTAGACCCAGGTGCCGTTCTCCTCACCGTGGCGATACTGGCCCTTGACGCCCAGACGTCCGTTGGTGCGCCAATAGAAATGCCACTCGCCCTCCTGCTCGTCGTCGGCAATCATACCTTCCATATCCTTTTTGCCGTCGGCCGTCCACCACAGACCCTTTCCGTTCAGCCGGTTGCCGCTGTAGGTGCCCTGAAACTTCAGCTGTCCGTTGGGATGCCACTCGCGGGTTTCACCCTCGCGGAGACCGTTGACAAAAGGTATCTCGTCGTGTTTCTGTCCATTCTCGTACCACGACGTGTAAAGACCCACCTTGCGGCCGTTCTCGACACGCACCTCGCTCTTCAGCTTGCCGTTGGCAAACCACTCGCGGGAAAAACCGGTGCCGTAGCACTCCTCGGCACAACGGCTGCCGTCGTCGTAGAACACACGCCACATACCAATCTTGTTGCCACGATCGTCATACTGACCTTGCTGGTAGACTTTGCCGTTGGGATGCCACCAGGTCCAGGAACCGACACGCACACTGTCGTCGTCCATCGTACCTTCGACAGCGGTACGACGCTGCTCCTTGTCGTAGAACTTCTGATAGGTTATCTGACCCTGCGCAAACAACAGCGTGAGCAGTGCCACTGTGGTCAAAAGAAATTGTTTCATAGGGGAGGGTTGAAGGGTTGGGTTTTTGAATTGGTCTAATTAGACGAATTAGACCAATTGGTCTAATTGGTCTTATCACTAATCACTATTCACTATATACAAAAGCGATGCGCACAGCGTCGGTCGACTGCGTGCCGTTGAGGATGGTGCGGCAGGCGGAGCTGCGACGTCCGTCGAGCATCAGCAGCGTGCCGTAGTCGGCGCCCGCCATCATCAGACCTTGCAGATGATGTGTGATGCGCAGTCGGTAGAGTCCCTTTGCCTCATCGTAATAGCCGTCGTAGCCGGCATTGTCGGAGAGGTAGTCGTTGACAAAAATCGTCGACCCCGTCGCATAGCGGCGATAGGCCACGATGCGGCTGGGCTTGGCGTCGTCGGCTGCCGCGCTGACAGGCAGCAGCAGCTCGGCATAGTGGATTACCGCACGCGGATGCGCCGCATGGAAACGACGGACATAGCTGTCGATATTGATGCGCACGGCCGTGCCGCCCAGCGGCTCCAGGTAGAGCTGGCTGACGCCGTCGATGGAATCGATGGCGCCCTGCTGCAGCTGCAGGAACTGGCCGGAATAGGTATGCGAGAACTGGCAGAAATGGTTACTCTCAGACTGGGGCGAGGTGTAGCCCACCTGCAGCTGTCCCGACTGCGTGGCACCTTCGGCATCCTGGTAGTAGAGCGACAGGCCGCTGGCGCTCTTACCCATGTCGAAGGTCAGCATCAGCGGGTCGGACGACGACTCGACACACTCGATGCAGAGACCCCGCAACGACTCCCGCAGCACCGTGTTCGACGGGAACACATGGTTGGAGAAGAGGTCGCGGAACGCGCTGTTCAGCGAGAGGCGAAGCACCGTGTCGTTGGCGCTGATGGTGAATGTCGTATCCAGAAACACGGTAGCCGACAGCGGCAGCTCGCTGGAGGCGTAGTAGATGCTGTCGGGACTGACCATCTCCGCCGTCTGCGTGATGCGGAGACGCAGCGTCTGGCTGCCGGTCATGGCGGGATAGCGGTCGACGATGACCAACGACAGCATGGCCGAATCCACCGTGAAATGGTGGGTGGCGAAGTCGAGACCGCCATTGTTGACCAGCGCCAGCTGCATAAAGCTGCGCGACGCCACGCGGCCATAGACCGCATCGCTGTAATAGCCCACCATGGCGGAATAGTAGCCCGACGTGCGCAGACTGTCGTCATAGTAGGTGCAAGCCGTCATGTCGGGCGACTTGATGGTGTCGTGGATGCCCACATATTGCGAACTGGGATCCTGCAGCGCGAGGCCCAGCGCGGTCTCGTCGTCCTCACAGGAAACCAGACAAAACGCCGCCATGCAGCAGGCAAGGCAGCCTATCCATAAATGCAAAGAATGACGCATAGGATGGTTGATGAATTAGTTGGTTGGAGTACCGATAATCGTATCGTAAAGGTTGTTGATTTCGCCGTAGAACACCTTGTCGTCGGCATTGTATTCCACCACATGTTTCTTTCCCTCCCTGGCAAACTCCACAAGCTCGGGGTTGACATTGGGCGAAGCGATAACCACACCGTTGGAATAGCTGATGGCCGCCTTCATCAAACTGATGTAGTCGAGGTCGTGGTAGAGCTGCAAGTCCTTGGTCGTGGCTTTGTCGGCACGCAGGTTGCGTTCCATCTCGCCGGAGAGGCTGCCACGGTAGGCGTCGTTGCCAATCGTACACACCAGTTTGGTGCCGTCGAAGAAAGCGGTCTCTTTGTTGATGCGGCGCAGATAGAAGGGTATCATGCTGGAAAACCAACCCGAGAAGTGGACCAGATGGGGACGCCAGGCCAGCTTGCGCACCGCCTCCAGCGTGCCTTTGCCAAAGAAAAGCAGACGCTCGTCAGTATCGTCGAACAGATTGCCTTCCGCGTCGAACAGGGCGCCATGTTGGGTGAAATATTCCTCGTTATCGATAAAATAGACCTGCATACGGGCCGTCGGGATGGAACCCACCTTGATAATCAACTGTCGGTCGCTGTTGTTGACGACAATATTCATACCCGAGAGGCGAATCACCTCGTGCAGTTGGTGGCGCCGATCGCTGATGGTGCTGAAACGAGGGGTGAACACACGTATCTCGCGACCATGCTCCTGCGCATACGCCGGCAGGTAGCGACCCATGTGCGACAGCTCCGATTCGGGTGAAAACGGCACAATCTCTTGATTAACATACAATACTTTACTCATAGCGGTATCGTCAAAAAACATTATCGGTGTTGCAAAGATACGAAAAATATTGTAATTTTGCCCGCCTATTTTGTTGCTTATCAACCTATTTTTCACATTCCACGAAGCGCATCCATGAACAACCGAAGAACCTACACCGATGCCGAGCTGCTGGCCAAAGCCGAGCAGTACTGTGCCCGTGAGGAGCAGTGCGTCAGCGGTGTGCGTCGCAAGCTGAACGACTGGGGTGCCACGCCGGCGACAGCCAACACCATTGTGCGGCATCTTCTGGAGGAGCGTTTCATCGACGAGCAACGCTATGTGCGCCTCTACTGCCAAGGCAAGCTGCGCATCCAGCGCTGGGGGCGCAACAAAATGGCATGGGAGCTGCGCGGCAAAGGCATCGCCGACGCCCTGATAGCCGAAGGACTCGACAGTCTCTCACCCGAAGAGTACGCCGCCACCCTCGACAAGGTGGCGCAAGCCAAACTGGCCACCCTCCGGGTCGCCGACGAATTCGAGAAGCGGCGCAAACTGACCGCCTACCTGCTCTCCCGCGGCTTCACCTCAGAGGAAATCCACACCCAATTGGAGCGGTAGCGGGATTGCGTCCCCCCACAACAGTCTCCACAATACAGGCAGCATCACCTGTACCCCATCCAAATTTTTCACATTTTGCGTTACACATTTTGCGAAATTATGAATTATTTGTATTTTTACAGCAGAAATAATTCGAGTCAATCATGTATAACCCATTCATATTCAGAGCGTATAAAACGAAAGAGCTCTTTTGCGACCGAGAAAAAGAACTGGCCTCGCTACTGGCGAACTGTCTTTCCGGAGCCGACACAACCCTTGTTGCGCAACGTCGAATAGGGAAGACAGGTCTTATACACCGACTGTTTGACGAGATACGGACACAAAAACTTCCTATTATCCCCATCTACGTAGACATCTTCGCCACACGCTCATTGGAAGACTTCGTCAAAACACTTTCCGAGGCCATTATGACGGCCATTCCCGAAAAAAGCAGTATCGGAAGAAAATTCTCGAAATTCATCCGATCAATCCGTCCCATTATCACCTACAACCCGCTGACTTCGGCCCCCCAGTTGCAGTTGACCATTCAAAGCGAAGAAGAGAATCGACAGACCCTGCAAAGCCTGCTAACATTTCTCGACAGCCAAGACGAGAAAATACTGCTGGCCATTGACGAGTTCCAGCAGATTCGGGAATACCCCGAAGCAAATGTAGAAGCATTGTTACGGACCATCATCCAGCAACTCAATAACGTAACATTCTTATATTGCGGAAGCAAGCGCCACATGATGCTCGACATTTTCAGTGGCGAACGCAATCCATTTTACCGCAGCACCGAGTTTCTGACCTTACATAAACTCGATGCGGAAGTCTACGCCCGATTTATTGAGCGGCATTTCAAGGAGGCCGGATTGGAAATTGATCAGAAGTCCATCGACTATATCCTCCAATGGACACGGGTTCACACCTATTTCACACAACGGCTGTGTCACACCGTATTTAACATGGCTCATAAAAGAGTTGATGTATCGCTCATCAAACAAGCGGCAATACAGATACTACAGTCTGACTCCATCATTTTTGGCCAGTACCAGCAATTACTGACCGCCGCACAATGGAACTTTCTGATTGCCGTGGCCAAAGAAGGAGAAGTGTCACAAGTCACATCACGACAGTTTTTGCACAAACACCATCTGGGAAACCCGTCGTCTGTAAACCGAATCGTAACAGCGCTGATTGAAAAGAACATCCTGGACGACAGGATAGAGGAAGGGAAAAACATCTATAGCCTAAACGATGTCTTCCTCTCTCGATGGCTGGAAGAAAAATACTAAAGTGATTGAGTAAAACAATGTCCCCCGAAAGATAAACTCTTTCGGGGGACATTTCTAAAAAAATGAGCGAGGGAACATTATGAACACTTATTTCCACTAAGAGAACCCATCCGTTGTTTCGGATTTGCAATCCGAAACGTATATGTTGGTGGTTGAAGGCTGCTGCATATCGGTGAGTCTAGTTTTTGTTGTAGGGATTATTCATTCCTGAGGGTGAACATTGCAGATTGCAAATCCGACACAACGGACATTAAAGCAATGCTCAAGTCTCTCGTCTGGTATGCAAAGCAAATATACATCATTGTCTCGAGTACACCTCCTTAACGATATCTGATGAACACAATCCATCTTCTTCTGAATATCATAATAGCTGTTCTCACAACACCAATCGAGACTCTGTATAGAAGAATTACTGCTTCCATACGAGCACATTGCAAATATTGATGAGATAACTATTAGCTAGATATCTTCATCATGATAAGCAGTATGTCTTCGGTTTCACAATTTTGGCAATCTCAAAATCCATACCTAGGATTTTCTCATGTTTTACCATCTCATAGAATGCTTTCGTACATACATACAATGGTTCGGGTCGTAACAGACCTCTTTTTACTCCAACATATTGTGCCGTTCTGGCCAAATCAAAAGAGTGGGACTGGTAGGATTCTTCAGTTATATATAGTTCAGATAATAAGTTTAGCCCCATTAAATCTTGGTTGGGGCACACATATATTTCCTTGGGCATTGTAATTTCATGTCCGCAGATATTGATTTTTCTCTCATCATTGTATGGAATATTAACCGAGTCAAAATAATCAATGCCGAATCTTGTTTCATGAGAAATATCAACACTATCTTTTGCTGTTAATTGCATAAATAATTGAGAAGGTATTCCCTTTACTAATATTGGTAGAAACAGCATGCCCCGCAAACTATATTTTCCTACCAGTTCTTGGAACCGTTTTGATACGATAATTTCACCTCCAATGGTTTTGCATACATCAACCTTCCCAAGTGTGGAAACCTTAGAAAGAATCAGCGGTCCTTTTTGGACTCTTCCTGATCCACATATTGGGCATGCCTGTCTATCATCATAAACGGTTCCGCATTCTTCACCGCATGGTTCAACTGTTTTGTTTATTCTCACACGGAATAAGCGCGCTTTCGCAAACTCTTCATCTGTATATTTGTAAAACACATCCCAATCATAATATGCTCTTCCGTCAACAATTTCTTCTATTCGATGCCACCTATCCTTATTATTGTTATCTATGGGTAAGACTATGGTGGCATAAGAATGGTCTTCTGCCATTACTTGAATGTTGGCATCCAATAGTTTTATTTTTCCTTATTAATTCTGAATCTAATAAAAGACTCCATTTGTATTTTTTAGTGCGATGGGATTGGATATTTGCTGTATACAGATCCTAAAATTCTTCCGTTAAATCCGTGTTCGCTCAACAGATTCGCTGGATTCGTGTTCAACGAAATTGGTGTTCTTCGCGGTTTCAGCCTTCGAAGTCGAAGCGGAGCTGCTCCATGACACGAATTCCTATCAGCTGCATCAGCGAGGACTGGGACAGCGCCAGCTGCAGGTAGCCCGTCGCCGAGACGGTGAGCACGGGGTTGGGCCGCATGCTGTCGCCGGCGGCGGCATCGAGATAGGTGCGGCTGATCTGCCGCACCGTGTTTTCGCGCAGCCGTAGGCTGAAGGAACGGCCACGGCGCACCTGCTCGAACTGGTCGTAGCGGATGCTCAGGTAGGCATTGCCGTAGCGGTCCACATAATTGACATACACAATCAGCCCGTTGGGCACCTCCATATACCCCATGGTGCGCATGACTGTCAGGGACTCCACAGGTGTGCCCAGCGACGACAGCGGCACTCCCGCACAGAGCTGTCGCGCCACCGGAGCGAACAGGGTGTAGGCTGGGAAGGTGAGGAATTCCGAGTCTCCGTCGGCATCGGAGAGCCGCACAGCAGCTTCGAAGTCGGCGCCGAAGACGGCATGCGGCAGCCCATTGTCGGAACAGATAAAGTACTGGTCGTGGTAGCGGATGGCGACAGGACCCCCTATCAGTCCCACATCGACGATATGCACGGTGCCGGCAGGGAACGCCATACAGGCTGTGCGGACAATGAAAGCGGCACGCGCCAGGTCGCCCCGCGGGATGTCGTGGGTAATATCGACAACACGGACACCTTCAATCTGCGAGAAAAGGCGTCCCTTCATCATTCCGACATAGTAATCGCTGGTGGACCAGTCGGTGGTGAGTGTTATAATGGGCGACGACAACATAATTCAACGACGCAAAGATACAAAAAATAAAAGGATTTACTTATCTTTGTAATTGCTGCACCCTTGTGCAGAAAACAACCTATCGAACTATTATTCAGAACAATAATACAATCATGTCACTACTTTCCATCCGCAATCTGCACGCCTCCATCGGCGACAAGGAGATATTGAAAGGGGTCAACCTCGATGTAGAGAAGGGCGAAATCCACTCCATCATGGGTCCCAACGGCAACGGCAAAAGCACCCTGGCGGGCGTCATTGCCGGCAACCCGAAATACACGGTCACGCAAGGCGAGATACTGTTCCAAGGCAAGAATATCCTCGATATGCCCGTTGACCAGCGCGCCGCCGAAGGCATCTTTCTCGGATTCCAGTACCCCGTCGAGATACCGGGCGTGAGCATCACCAACTTCATGCGTACCGCCGTCAACGAGCAGCGCCGCTACCGTGGTCTGGATCCGCTGAGCGGCAGTGCGTTCCTCAAACTCATGGAGGAGAAAAAGAAGGTGGTGGAGATGACCACCAACCTGGCCAACCGTTCGGTGAACGAAGGTTTCTCGGGCGGCGAGAAGAAGAAGAACGAAATCTTCCAGATGGCGATGCTCAATCCCACGCTGGCCATCCTCGACGAGACCGACTCGGGTCTCGACATCGACGCGTTGCGCATCGTGGCGTCAGGCGTCAACCAACTGCACACCCCCGACAACGCCACCGTCGTCATCACCCACTACCAGCGGCTGCTCGACTATATCGTGCCCGACTTTGTGCATGTGCTCTACGAGGGACGCATCGTCAAGACCGGCCCCAAGGAGCTGGCGCTGAAACTGGAAGAAAAAGGCTACGAATGGATTAAGGAGGAGCTGCAGTGATTACAAAAGATGTATTGAAAGAGGCCTGGCAGGGTGTCGATTTCAGCGAGTTCTACAACGACCAGCTGGAGCGTCCCACTGCCGCCGACGCCGCGATGGACGGCACCTGCTGCTGCACCATCCCCAACCTCGACGCCGACCGCCGGCTTTTCGTCAACGGTTTCGGCGAGGGCACAACGCTCACCATCGCCAAAGGCGAGGTGGTGGAACGTCCCATCCAGATACAGTCGGTGGTGAACATGAACCGCAAGGCGCTGGTGGAGCTGCACCTCAAGATAGAGGTCGGCGCCGGAGCACGCGTGCGCATCATCCATTGCGACGACACTGTGGGACCGCTGCGTTCGCTGTCGGACAACCACGTGGAGATCGCCATCGGCGAGGGCGCCGTGGTGGAATACTACAAGCTGCAGAACCTCAACGACCAGTCGGGGCTCATCAACCGCACCTTCGTCACCATGCAGGCACAGTCGCAACTGAACCTGGTGTGTGCCAGCCTCAACGGCGGCCATATCTGCAACCATGCCGAGGTGCGCATGCAGGGCGAGGGCTGCTCGGTGCAGGCCGACGGTCTCTACCTGATGGACCACGACCAGCGGTGCGACAACTACATCTTTGTGGAACACGCCAAACCCCACTGCACGAGCCACGCCCTCTACAAGGGCATCATCGACGACCAGGCACGGGCACAGTTCAACGGCCACGTGCTGGTGCAGGACGGCGCCTACAAGACCGAGGCGTCGCAAACCAACCGCAACATCCTGCTCACCGACAAGGCGCATGTGGAGTCGAAGCCGTTTCTGGAAATCTACAACGACGACGTGAAATGTTCGCACGGCTCGACCACAGGTCAGATGGACATGCAGGCGCTCTACTATATGCAGACGCGCGGCATCAGCGAGCGCACGGCGCGCATGATGCTCTCCTACGCTTTCTGCGACGAGGTGGTGCAGCACATCGGCATCGAGTCGCTGCGCGAAGCCATCAGCTCGATGGTCAAGAAGCGGCTGCACGGCGAGCTGACCTCCTGCGCCGACTGCGCGCTGCAGTGCAGCACCCCCTGCAACAACCCCGAGGTGCACTTCAAAATTAAACTCTAACCCTCTCATGCGTGGCCTGTCGATACTGCTGGTCTGCCTCCTGGCAGCGACGCTGCCACTACGGGCACAGAGCGACGACTGCAACACCCCGCTGAAACCTTCGGCGCAGACACGCTACGAACAGGCGCTGAAAGCCTACGAAGCGGGCCACTACGTGACCTGCTACGAAGAGCTGCGCAAGCTGGCGGCGAAGAACCCCAAATCGGCCGACATACAGTTTTATCTGGGGCTCTGCGCCGTGAAGCGCGACAACAATCCCGCCGCCATACGGCGCTATTTCACCAAACTGGCGACACTCTGCCCCGACTACCCCGACGCACGGGCGCATCTCTACCTCGGCATCATCTACTACAGCGACGACCGTTTCGACGAGGCGGTGGTGGAGCTGAACCGTTTCTTCGAAATAGCCAACAGCCACTCCAACCCCGCCTACGACGCCGTCTATGCCGAGGCATCGAACTATCTGCACTGGTCGCAGTTTCTGGCCGACGCACAGCGCAACCAGGCGCCCTTCAACCCCCATGCGATGTCCGGCGTCTCCTCGTCGGACCGCGAGATGATGCCCTACCTCACCCACGACGGCACGACGATGTACTACCTGCGCGAGACCGCGCTGGGCGGCGGCTACGGCAGCTTCTACGCACCGTCGCACGCCAAGAAGGTGTGGCAGCTCTTCAGCAGCCAGCGACGCGACACCGCCTTCACGGCGGGCGAAGCCCTGCCCCCACCCTTCAACCAATACGACGGCGAGGGCAGCGTGACCGTCACCGCCGACGGCCGTGAGCTCTACTACTCGGTGATGCGGATGGGACCGCGCGGCTACAGCAACGTGGACATCTACCAGTCGCACCGCCGCGACGACGGCAGCTGGAGCGAGGTGAGCAGCGTGGGCAACAACATCAACGGCGAGGGCACATGGGAGTCGCAGCCCTCGGTGACAGCCGACGGACAGTGGCTCTACTTCGCCTCGAACCGCAAAGGGGGCTACGGCGGCACCGACATCTGGCGCTGCCACCGCAACGCCGACAGCACATGGGGACGACCCGAGAACCTGGGGCCCGCCGTCAACACCGCCCTCAACGAGAAATGTCCGTTCATCCATGCCGACGGCAAAACGCTCTATTTCGCCTCCAACGGCTGGCAAGGCTTCGGCGGCTACGACCTCTATTTCATCCGTGTGGGCGACACCTATCTGCAGTGCCCCACCAACATGGGGCTGCCCATCAACAGCGAACGCGATGACATCTGCCTCGGCGTCACCGCCGACGGCAGCACCGGCTACTATGCCCAGAACGACATCTACCGCTTCGAGCTCTACCCTGCCGCTCGCCCCGAGGCCATGCGACACACTACAGCGCACATCGTCGACGAACAGGGTCAGCCGCTGCCGGCGCACCTCACCGTGCAGCGCGCCGAGGCCGACGCCACACGCTACGGCTGCGACCGCAGCGGCACAGCGGCACTGATGCTCTCCATGAAACAGAACAACGTGGTGGTGGCGCAGTGCGACGGCTATATGCCGCAGGTGGCGACATTCAGCGCCACGGCGGTGCGACGCGGCATCGACAGCACACAGCTGACGTTCCGCCTGCGACCCGTCAAAGTGGGCGACCACTACCCCATCGCACAGCCCATCGACGCCTATGTCGACCTGCTGCTGGCACACCCCAATATGCACATCTGCATCGAGGCACCCCACGCCGCCGACGCCAAGGCCGTCTACGACCAGTTCGTAGGCCGCAAGCTGCGCAAAGAGCGACTCAGCTGGCGTGGCGGCACCGACATCGAAACGCTCCGTATCACCATAACCCACGACTAAGCCATGCACCACATCCGACGCATCTTCCGATACCTGCGCTACTATCCCCGCCAGCTGGTGGGGACAGTGGTCTTCAACCTGCTGCACGTCGTCTTCAACCTGTCGTCGTTTGTGCTCATCATCCCCTTTGTCGAACTGCTCTTCGGCATGTCGGAACCTCCCGCCACCGAGCCCACGCTGGCCATGAACCAACATGCGCTGACCGACTGGATGCTGTGGCACCTCTACCTGCTGAAAGACAGCTGGGGGCTGTGGCGCTGCCTGCTCACGGCATCGGCGGCCTACCTCGCCTGCTCGCTGCTGTCGAACGTGTGCCGCTATATGGGCTACTATTGTGTGGGCCCCATTCGACAGGGCATGATACAGCGGCTGCGCGACGACATCTACCACAAGATTACCATCCTGCCGGTCTCCTATTTCAGCTCACAACGGCGCGGCGACCTGCTGAGCCGCATGTCCAACGACCTCTTCGACATCGAATGGAGCATCGTCACCTCGCTGCTCAGCATCGCCAAGGACCCCATCAACATACTGCTCTTCACCGGCACCCTGCTCTTCATCTCGCCCCGCCTGTTCCTCTACTTCCTGCTGGTGCTGCCGCCGTCGGTCATCCTCATCGTACTGATAGGCAAGAGTCTGAAACGCAACTCCACCAAGGGGCAGCGCAAGCTGGGCGACCTCTTCTCGAACATCGAGGAGAATATCTCCAACCTGCGTGTCGTCAAAGCCTTCGGCCGCGAGGAGTCGCAGCGGCACCGCTTCAAACGCGCCAACGCCGACTACACCCGCACCATGATACGGGTGGCGCAACGGCGTGAGCTGAGTGCGCCGCTCTCCGAGGTGCTGGGTACCATCGGTCTGGTAGGCATCCTCATCCTCGGCGGCTCGCTGGTGCTGAACGGCGAGATGCTGTCGTCGGTCTTCATCTTCTTCATCATCATCTTCGCCCGACTGATTCCGCCCATCCAGTCGCTGGTGCGCGCCTACAACAACCTGCAAAAGGGCGACGCCTCGGCCGAGCGTTTCTTCGAGCTGCTCGACGCCGACGAGAAAATCATCGAGGTGGCCGACGCCAAAGTGATGGAGGGCTTCGACCGCAGCATCGAGTACGACGATGTCTGCTTCGCCTACCAGCGTGACGACGAATGGGTGCCCGTGCTAGACCACGTCAGTTTCCGTATCGACAAGGGACGCACCATCGCTTTGGTGGGACCGTCGGGAGCCGGCAAGACCACGCTCGTCGACCTGCTGCCGCGTTTCTACGACCCCAACAGCGGCGAGATACGTGTCGACGGCACCCCCATCCGCCAACTCAACATCGGCTCGCTGCGTCAGCAGATAGGCTTGGTGTCGCAGAACTGCATCCTTTTCAACGACACCATCGCCCACAACATCGCCTTTGGCCACGACCACTACAGCGACGAGGCCGTGCGTGAAGCGGCCAAGGCCGCCTATGCCGACCCATTCATCAGTGCGCTGCCCGAAGGCTACAACACCCTTATCGGCGACAGGGGCATGATGCTCTCGGGCGGCCAGCGGCAGCGCATCAGCATCGCGCGCGCCCTGCTCAAGAACCCGCCCATCCTCATCCTCGACGAAGCCACCTCGGCCCTCGACGCCGAGTCGGAACATATCGTGCAGCAGGCGCTGGAACAGCTCATGCAAGGTCGCACCTCCATCGTCATCGCCCACCGTCTGGCCACCATCCAGAACGCCGACGAGATATGGGTCATGGACAAAGGCCGCATCGTGCAACGCGGCACCCACAGCAGCCTGATACAGGAAGAAGGCCTCTACAAAAAACTGGTAGAGATGCAGTCCTTCGCCAGCTAGACGGAACAAAACGCTCGGTTTCCCGAAGGGTCCCCGAACTACGCTGATCTAAATCATTCCAGCGAGGTGCGCACGGCACGGACAGAAAACCCAACGAAGCGATCGAAGTGGCCATACACATTCTGGCCGTCCACTAGGAAACCAAAGTACCATGCGTAGAGCGGTGCGTAGGGATAGAGCGACGAAGTCCAGTAGTTGCCTCTCTCGCCCGCATAACAGATGTCGCCGCCCCAACGATATCCCGCGGCAGGCATGAAGAGACTCTGACCGTTGGAAGCTATGTAACGGATTCCATACACGCCATTCTGCATCGTCCTAGCCATTTGGGTATTATCAATGAGTTCCTGCCACTCCTCCATTGTTGGGGTGCGCCACTCGCTGCCCATGTTGACCGTCGCCACGTCATCTCCGGGCTGCAGGATGGTCAGATTGTCCATGTAGTCGTTGTAGCCATAGTTTGAGACGTTGCAATACTTGGTCAACTGGTCGCTATCCCCATTGCTGTGGCAGTAGGTGTTCCAATTGTAAACGCTCTTGGTCGTTGTCTCGCCCCAAGCATAGTAATTGCCATAATCCTCTGGCGAACTAGCTCCCACATTGCACTCTGCCCACAGCAGTCCACTCGGCAAACCGAGATCTACCCATCTGGCAGAGGTCTGTCCGCCGCTATTGCTGCCACCTCCATTGTCGCCACCTCCATTGCCACCACCTACTGATGATGATGATGATGACGAACTGTTATCGTCATCTCTTTCGCAGGACATCAACCCAGTTCCCAGCAGCATTGCAGCTGCCACCAAAATCATAAAATTCTTTCTCATGGTAGTTGTGTTATTTTGGTTCGTTATCGGTGACATTTCTCTGTGCAAATATACAAAAAAAAAGCAGATTATGGCAACGGCAAAAAACAGCCTCGGGGAGGAATTCTGAATTTTGAAAGTTGATTATTGAATAGTTCACAATTCAGAATCGATATACCGAGCGCTCTTAGGAATAATTAGGCAGAAAAATGGAGTCCCATACAATAATTGGGACACAATGCCGTTAAAGGTTTGATGGATAGCAGTGTGCCGATAGAAGCCTACTCGACGACTGAGATGCGACAGAATAATGATGCAAAAGGCATCATTTTGCAATGTGTCATATTTTTTTCGTACCTTTGCAGCCGCTTTTGCGAGGGAGCATAGCTCAGCTGGTTCAGAGCGCATGCCTTACAAGCATGAGGTCACTGGTTCGATCCCTGTTGCTCCCACAAAACAGTCAGGGCTGCCGTATCGGCAGCCCTGGCTGTTTATTTAACGAAGCGGGAATATCAGTCCTCTTCCATCTCGAAGACCACATGGACGATGGAGGTGACGCCCTGCTCACCCGTCGGCAGCGTAGCGCCGCCGGCATAGTCGAGGGACTCTTCAACAGCCATATTGACCATCGCCATCTTGCTGCGCGCACTGCCGTAAGATACATCCTGACTGTTGTGCTCCGCTATCGTCAGCGCCTTGCTGATTTTGCGGTGCGCCAGCTCGGCATACTGCGCAGCTTTCGCATAGGCTTTGTTGTAGGCCAGGGCACGGCTCTGACGGTAGAGGTCGGCCTTGTTCTCGATGTCGAACTCGACGGACTGCACCTCCACCTTGTCGATGACGGCGACACGGTCGAGGAGGTTGGCGAGAAGCTCGGGGTTCTTGTCGATATGCTTGATCTTGACACAGAGCGACTGCTCGGCACGCTGACCGAGACGCACCCGCTTCCCGTCGACATATTCATATTCCACATCGTAGCTGAACGAGGTGGTGCTCACATTTTTGGCATCAATCTTACACTCCTCCAGGATGTGCTGCACCTGACGCATGGCTTTTGCCACCGCCTCTTTGGCCTCCTGGGTGGTGGCGGCCGTGTGACTGAAATGGATGTTTACCTGGGCCATGTCGGGCTGCGCCATAACGGTGCCCGTACCTGTGACCGTGATGGTGTTGGGCGTCTCCTGCGCCTGCGCCATCGGCGCAAAAGTCAGCAGGGAAACAAACAAAAAAAAGGCAATGTGTTTCATTTATTGGGTGTCGTTTAATGTTTAACGTTTAACGATTAATGTTTAAGGGTTCAAGGGTTAGAGGGTTGGAGGGTTTAAGGGGAGTTAAAATGGAAGTTGTGCGCTTCGCAGTTTGCATGACGTTAAGATGTTTTTTACAATTCACCTTCCCCAGTTTTCGCGGTCCAGACTTCTGTAGTTGATGGCCTCGCTGAGGTGGGTGGTGGCGATGGCTTCGCTGCCGTCGAGGTCGGCGATGGTGCGCGCCACCTTGAGGATGCGGTCGTAGGCGCGGGCGCTGAGGCCGAGACGGTCCATGGCCATCTCGATGATGCGACGGCAGCCGTCGTCGAGCACACAGTATTGGTGTGTCTGCTTGCTGGTCATCTGTGCGTTGCAGTGGATGCCGTTGGCGGTGCGGAAACGCTCGGTCTGTATGGCGCGGGCGGCGATGACACGCTGCCGTATGGCGGCGCTGCTCTCGGCCGGCCGCTGGCGTCCCAGCTCGCCGACAGGCACCGGCGTCACCTCCACATGCAGGTCGATGCGATCCATCAGCGGGCCGCTCACCTTGTTCAGGTAGCGGCGCACAGCACCGGCAGGACAGGTACATTCGATGGTGGGGTGGTTGTAGTAGCCGCAGGGGCAGGGGTTCATGGCGGCGATGAGCATGAAGCCGGCGGGGTAGTCGATGGTGCCGCGGGCACGGCTGATGGTCACCCGCCGTTCCTCCATGGGTTGACGCAGCACCTCGAGGGCGGAGCGTTTGAACTCGGGCAGCTCGTCGAGGAAGAGCACTCCGTTGTGCGCCAGGCTGATCTCGCCGGGCTGCGGATTGCTGCCGCCACCCACCAGGGCGACGTCTGAAACCGTGTGATGGGGCGCGCGGAAGGGGCGCACAGAAATCAGCGCGTCGGTCTTGCGCATCAGTCCCGCCACACTGTGTATCTGTGTTGTCTCCAACGACTCCTCCAACGAGAGCGGCGGCAGAATGGAAGGCATACGTTTGGCCAGCATCGTCTTGCCCGAACCCGGAGGACCGATAAGGATGACATTGTGGCCGCCGGCGGCGGCAATCTCCAGCGCACGCTTGACGCCCTCCTGCCCTTTGACGTCGGCGAAATCGTGCTCATAGTGGTCCAGCTGTCTGGCGAACTCGGCACGGGTGTCGAACTGCGTCATCGCAATAGTACCCTCGTCGTCGAGAAAATCGATGACCTCCTTGATATTGTGGGCACCGTAAACTTCCAGGTTGTTGACGATGGCTGCCTCGCGGGCGTTGTCGGCAGGCAGGATGATGCCCTTGAACTGCTGGCGCCGCGCCTCGATGGCGATGGGCAGCACCCCCTTGATGGGTCGCAGGCTGCCGTCGAGCGACAGCTCGCCCATGATGACATAATCCGCCAGATGGTCGGTGCGGATGTTGCCCGCTGCCGCCAGAATGCCGATGGCGATGCTCAGGTCGTAGGCCGTGCCCTCCTTTTTGATGTCGGCAGGCGCGAGGTTGACGACAACCTTCTTGCCTGGGATGCGATAGCCGTATTGGCCGATGGCCGACTCGATGCGCTGCTGGCTCTCGCGCACGGCGTTGTCGGGCAGACCCACCACCATATAGCCGATGCCTTTGTCGATATTCACCTCCACGGTGACGGTCATGGCGTTGATGCCGCAGATGGCGCTTCCGAAAGTTTTGACAAGCATGGAAGAAAGGTTAGGACAGCAATGCTGATGTGAAACGATATGCAAATATACGCAAAAAAATCGCTACTTTTGCACCATGAAACGAATCCGTCTGATTGTCGCCATTCTATTGATGGCGAGCGTGACAGGCTGCAAACATGCCGAAAAACTGCCCGAAGGTGTGCTCACCGTCGAGGCGTATGCCGACCTGCTCACCGACCTCTATCTGGCAGAGGGCTACTTCTCTGTCACCAGCGATTTCCAGTACAAGAACCTGGGAGCCGACATGGCCGGCACCTACGACACGCTGCTGGCGCAGCACAACGTGACCCAAGAGTCGCTGACCGCCACCGCCAACTACTACCTGAACCACCGCGAACAAAACGAAGCGGTCTTCAGTCTTGTGATGGCCCAACTGGAAGAACGCCAGTGAAAGGGGACCATCTAAAGTATGCCCCGCAAACATGTTGAGCGAACACGGATTTAACGGATAATACGGATAATGCCTGCGGCAGCACTTGCCAATCGGCAAGCAGATATCCGTTCAATCCGAGATATCCGTGTTCAAAAACAATCAAGTGCATCATGTTATTTCAGTGACACAAAACAAGCGGGCCGCTCGGATGAGCGGCCCGCTTTATATTGGGTGAATTCTAATCTTGGATTAGATGATACCCTGAGCAACCATAGCCTTGGCAACGCGCATGAAGCCGGCGATGTTGGCACCCTTCACGTAGTTGATGGTACCGTCCTTCTCCTGGCCGTGCTCGACGCACATGTCATAGATGTTGTTCATGATGGTGTGGAGGTTCTTGTCGACCTCTTCAGCCGTCCAGTTGCGGTGCTCAGCGTTCTGGCAAATCTCGAGACCAGAGGTGGCAACACCACCGGCGTTGACAGCCTTACCAGGACCGAAGGGCAGTTTGGCCT